>NZ_NOZG01000019.1:0-79498 GCF_002258575.1 Rhodococcus sp. 05-2254-5
TTCGTCCTGAGCCAGGATCAAACTCTCCGTAAAAGACTCTCGATCAACAGTCGAAACTGCAAATCAGTCATAAACATAAAGAGTCAAATCACTAGCAAAAAACTCAACTAGCATTTTAAAACAACACCCGACAACAACCACCACAAGCGGATGGCAGATACATCGAATGCTTTCACCAAATAAAATTCGGCACTGACATTCATCGACACACTGTTGAGTTCTCAAAGAACACGCACACACTCGAACCCCACGAACACACAATCCGTCGGCCTCAAGGGCAACTGTTCCAGCCTATCCCAGCTTGGTCTCGGACACAAGGCCCGACTCTTGGGGGATAAAACCTGCCAAGCCACACGTCCAACCTCGTTCACCCAGTCCGTGAAGACCGGGTCGGTGTCCGTCGCTCTGACTCGACAAAAGTTACGCCACCAACCCCACACACGCAAATCGGCAGGTGAATCGAGTTACCGCCAGCATCTGCCCAGGTCGGAGGAGCCGCGCGCATGAGTGCCTCGCATTCGGCCGACATATCCCCGCGTGTGACGCCAGCCATATCTTGCGAACAGTCGACAGAAACGGGTTTCACGAGCGGGACAACGCCAGAACGTGGTCGGGCACATCGAGGTTCGGTTCCACATCTTCCCCACGCTCTGCAGCGCCGACGTATTCACCGACCGGAATCACACCCGCCCACACGTCACCTGCTGCAATGTCGGCCTCGTCGTCGATCGGTCCGCCGGTCCGCGCTTTCACCGATGCTTCGTACAGCGGAAGCGCCAACACGCTCGTCGCCGCAATCTCTTTCCTCGTATGCGCCCGCAGATATGTGCTTCTACCCGGAACGACCTGATCGACTATGGCGTCCAATGCCCGTGCCCGTTCGTCCTCGTCCTCCACTCGACGCGGCCGTCCCACGATGACGGCGCTTCGGTAGTTCATCGAGTGATGGAACGCGGACCGGGCCAGGACCAACCCGTCGACGACCGTGACCGTGACGCAGATGTCCTGATCAGGTGCCTCCACCAGGCTTCGAGAGGCGACCGAACCATGGAGGTACAGGGTTCCCGCCCTGTCCGGCCCCTCCGGATCCAGGCCGAACACGGTCGGGAGCACACGTGGCACGTTCCCCACCAGCACCCCCATATGACAGAGGCGAGCCGATCGGAGCACGTCGAACAATGCCGTCCGCTCCGACTGCGCACGCTGCCGACCTCGGACCACGGTGGTTCTGGATGTTGGGGACAGAAGTGTTTCGTCGGCCGTCATGCCACCAGAGTGCCGCCCCGTTGGCTCACTGTCATGGTCCAATAGGGAGCAATAATGCTAGGCCACTTTCTGCCATGGACAGGTGACGCACGATGACCTTGCCGCCGAATGCCCTGTCGATCGCGATCGATCGAGCCGACCGCCGCACGTTGCCCGTTCAGGTAGCCGACGGTATCCGGGCGGCAATCGATCGCGGCGAGCTCGAGCCGGGCGTCCGATTGCCCAGTACCAGAACGCTTTCCGTCGAAATGGGTCTGGCTCGTGCGGTGGTGGAGAAGGCGTACGAGCAGCTCGTCGCCGAAGGATGGCTCGAGGCACGTCGCGGATCCGGCAACTACGTCCGAGATGTTCCGCATGCCGTTCGGTCGGACCACAGGCTGCACCGAGAACAGGAAGGCCGACCGACTACTCAGCGCATTTCGCTGCGCCCCGGAATACCGTGGACTCCGCCTCGCGCATCCGATGCGTGGAAGCGGGCATGGCGAGACGTCGGTGGCTCTCCCCCACCGGGCGACTATCCCGATCCGGCCGGCTCACTCGACTTGCGGATGCGCATTGCCGACTTGCTCGGCCGTGCACGCGGGCTGCACACCACCGCGGATTCGATCGTCATCACCACGGGCAGCATTCACGGTCTGGACCTCACACTGGGTGCCCTCTCTGCAAACGTTGGCGTCGAACATGTTCTCGCACTGGAGAATCCGGGATACCGGGCTGCTGCTGCCCTCGCTACACACCGCGGGTGGTCCGTTCACGACATCCCCGTCGACCGCGAGGGCCTCGTCGTCGACGAGCTCGAATCGGTTCCTCACGGCACCCCGGCCGTTTACGTCACTCCCTCACACCAGTACCCCACCGGCGGACTCATGCCCATCGGTCGTCGGCGCGCCCTGGCGGACTGGGCACGAAGTAGCGGAACCACCATCATCGAGGACGACTACGATTCCGAATTCCGTTACGGCATAGCACCTTTGACGACGGTCACCGAGCTCGTTCCGGACCGTTCCGTCTACCTGGGAACGGTATCGAAGACGCTGGGTGCCGGCGTACGCCTCGGATGGATGGTGGCTCCCCCGTCGATGGTCGAGCGCATCACCGACACACGTCGCGCCATCGGCGACTTCCCGTCGGTTCCCGTCCAGCAGGCCATGACCTCGCTGTTGCGCGACGGCGAATGGGACCGGTCCGTACGCACGGCACGTCGGATCTATCGGGCACGTGACCGCGTCGTCGCCGCTGCGCTGGCGCCATTCGGCGAACTTCGGGGCGTCGGTGCCGGGCTGCACACGGTGCTCGTACTCGACGCAGACGTTGCACGCGATATTGCAGCCGACGGCGCGGACCACGGAGTCGATCTGCCGACGCTCGCACATTCGACGCGATCGCCGACCACCGATGGTGGCATCGTCGTCGGCTACGGGTCGGTGGCCGACGATCGATTCGAGCGCGCGCTCCGGGTGCTGGTCGACGCTCTCGAGAAGAGGTCGGTCAGCTGACCCGCTCGATGCTCCCGCCGAGAGCGGTCAGGTTTTCCACGAATCGCGGATAGCCCCTGTCGATGTGGAACACGTCGTGCACTTCGGTCGTACCGTCCGCCACCAGCCCGGCCAGGACCAGCCCGGCCCCAGCTCGAATGTCCGAAGACCACACCGGCGCACTGGAAAGTTGGGGAACACCGCGAACCACAGCATGGTGGCCATCGGTACGCGCATCAGCGCCCAGTCGGATCATCTCCTCGACGAACCGGAAGCGTGCCTCGAACACGTTCTCGGTGATCATCGACGTCCCGTCGGCGACGGTTGCGAGCCCGATAGCCATCGGTTGCAGATCCGTCGGAAACCCGGGGTACGGCAACGTCGCAAAGTTCACTGCTCGCGGCCGTTCGTGCTGAACGACGCGGAAGCCGTCCGGTTCGCTGGTCACCTCGGCACCCGCAGACCGCAGCTTGTCCAGTACGAGCGACAGATGTTTCGGGTTGACCCCACGCACTCGAACGTCCCCGCGCGTCATCGCGGCCGCGATTCCCCACGTAGCAGCGACAATTCGGTCGCCGATGACGCGATGAGTCGTCGGCTTCAACGCGCTGACACCCCGGATGGTGAGGGTGGAAGTGCCTGCGCCCCGGACATCGGCACCCATCTCGTTGAGCATGTTGCACACGTCGACGATGTCCGGTTCGCGTGCCGCGTTGTCGATCACGGTCTCACCGGTGGCGAGCACAGCCGCCATCAGGATGTTTTCCGTCGCTCCCACAGAGGGGAAAGCCAACCTGATGTTCGCGCCGCGCAACTCGTCGGCTTCCGCCACGACGCATCCGTGTTGAATTTCGCTGCGCGCCCCCAGCAACTGCAGTCCGGACTGGTGCATATCCAGCGGACGCGACCCGATGGCGTCTCCGCCCGGCAATGCCACCACCGCTCGCTTGCACCGCGCGACGAGAGGACCGAGGACACAGACCGACGCTCGGAACTGGCGAACCGCCGCGAAATCGGCGTGGTATTTCGGCATGGCCGGGGTCGTGATGTGGACGACCGAGCCGTCGAGCTCCACCTCGCACCCGAGTCCGCGCAGCACCTCCGCCATCAGCGGAACATCCAGGATGTCGGGGCAGTTGGTGATCGTGCTGGTTCCCTCGGCGAGCAGGGCCGCGGCCATCAGCTTGAGGACGCTGTTCTTCGCACCACCGACCGCCACCTCACCCACGAGGCGATTACCACCGTTGACCAAAAAGCGTTCACTCACTTCGACAGCGTAGCCAGCGGTACCGACCGGCACCCGCGCGGTACCGTAGCCGCATGGCCGTTCACCTCACGCGCATCTACACCCGGACCGGCGACGACGGGACCACGGGATTGAGCGATTTCTCGAGGGTCTCCAAGAACGACGAGCGGCTGATCGCCTACGCAGATTGCGACGAGACCAACGCGAGCCTCGGAGTCGCGCTGGCACTGGGAAATCCGAGTGAATCCGTGCGGACCGTCATCCGGACCGTTCAGAGCGACCTGTTCGACGCCGGAGCAGACCTCTCGACGCCTGTCGTCGACAATCCGGAATACCCACCGCTGAGGATCGATCAGAGTTACATCGTCCGCCTCGAAGCCTGGTGCGACGAATTCAACGACGAGCTACCGGCGTTGACGTCGTTCATCCTGCCCGGCGGAACACCTCTGGGAGCGCTGCTGCACGTTGCGCGCACCGTGGCTCGGCGCGCGGAGCGGTCGGCCTGGGCAGCGGTTCACGCCTCCCCGGAAACGACGAGCGATCTACCGGCCAAGTACCTCAACAGGCTCTCGGACCTGCTGTTCATCCTGAGCAGGTACGCAAACCCGGAGGGCGACGTGCAGTGGGTACCCGGAGCGAGCCGCTCGACAGGTACCGATACCGACTGATTTCCGGCAAGCGACTCGTTCAGGCCGCCGGCCGACGGCGGCGCGAGCGCCCCGACGGGCGTGACTCCACCCAGGACAGGAAAGCGGTCAACGCACTTCTGTCCAGTGCCATTTCGTACTTCTTGCCGTTGTCCGACAACTCCAGCACAGCGATGTCCGGAGTCATGATGTCGAACTCGGTGTCGCGGGGGGCCCGTCGGTCCCCCACCTGAACGTCCTGTCTACCGAGCCGATGATCGGGCCCGGGCCGCAGACTGGACAGCTTGAAGAACACCAACGTGTTGTCGCCGTACCGAATGATGCCGTGCCGCCAACCGGCACCGCCCTCGGACGGCAGCACACGCATGATCGCTGCCGTACCACCTCGCCGCAGCACTGCAAGACGATACGCAAAAGCCGCGACGAGCCCTGCGAGCAGCACAACCAGAATGATCAGAGCAATCAATCCGGAGTGCATCGCAGGTCTCGTCGCGGCTTCTCGTGAACCTAGGACCGCTCGACAGCGCGGATACGTCCCTTGGCCACCGCAATGGCCTCGAGGTCGTCGCCGTTCTCTGCCACTACAGCCCGTGCCGATTCGACATCGATGTCATCGGCGAAATCGGCGGACTCCGCCAGCACTGTGACGGTCTTACCCGTCACCGACAGGAAGCCACCGTGCACCGCAGCGATGATCTTCTCGCCGTCGGTCGTCGTGATCGACACCGTGCCCGCCTCGACCAGCTGGCCGAGGACAGGCTCGTGGCCGGCCATGATGCCGATCTCACCTTCGGTGGTCTGAGCACTGACGATGGTCGCAGTACCGGACCACAGCTTCTGCTCCACAGCGACCAGGGAGACCTCCATGCCGCTCTTCTCGGAAGAAGTCACGTCGGTCTACTTTCCGGCCATCTTCTTCGCGGCTGCCTCGACGTCGTCGAGACCACCACAGCTGTTGAAGGCCTGCTCGGGAAGGTGGTCGTACTCACCCTTGGTGACCTTGTCGAACGCCTCGATGGTGTCCGAGAGGGACACGACCGAACCGGCCTCGCCGGTGAACTTCTCGGCAACGATGAAGTTCTGGCCGAGGAACTTCTGGAGACGGCGTGCGCGGCCGACCAGAACCTTGTCCTCTTCCTGAAGCTCGTCCATACCGAGGATGGCGATGATGTCCTGCAGCTCCTTGTACTTCTGCAGGATGCGCTTGACCTCGTTGGCGACGCGGAAGTGCTCGGCACCGACGATGCCGGGCTCGAGGATGCGCGAGGTCGAGCTCAGCGGGTCCACAGCGGGGTAGATACCCATCTGCGAAATCGGACGCGACAGTTCGGTCGTCGCATCGAGGTGCGCGAACGTCGTGGCGGGAGCCGGGTCGGTGTAGTCGTCGGCGGGGACGTAGATCGCCTGCAGCGAGGTGATCGAGCGGCCACGGGTCGAGGTGATGCGCTCCTGGAGCTCACCCATCTCGTCCGCCAGCGTGGGCTGGTAACCGACGGCCGACGGCATACGACCGAGAAGGGTCGACACCTCCGAACCTGCCTGCGTGAAGCGGAAGATGTTGTCGATGAACAGCAGCACGTCCTGGCCCTGCACATCGCGGAAGTACTCCGCCATGGTCAGTGCCGACAACGCCACGCGCATACGCGTGCCGGGCGGCTCGTCCATCTGTCCGAAGACGAGGGCGGTGTCCTGGAGGACGCCCATCTCTTCCATCTCGAGGTGAAGGTCGGTGCCCTCACGAGTACGCTCGCCGACTCCTGCGAACACCGAGGTGCCCGAGAACTCGCGTGCGATACGGGTGATCATTTCCTGGATCAGCACGGTCTTGCCGACGCCGGCACCACCGAACAGACCGATCTTTCCGCCCTTGACGTACGGCGTCAGCAGGTCGATGACCTTGATGCCGGTCTCGAGGATCTCGGTCTTGCCCTCGAGCTGATCGAAGGCTGGTGGCTTCCGGTGGATGCCCCACTGCTCGCCGTCGCGGCCGAGTCCGGGGGTGTCCAGGCAGTCACCGAGGGCGTTGAACACGTGGCCCTTGACGACGTCACCGACGGGAACCGAGATCGGCTTGCCGGAGTCGACGACAGCCGTGCCACGGACGAGGCCGTCGGTGGGCTGCATCGAGATGGTGCGAACCAAGTTGTCACCGAGGTGCTGTGCAACCTCGAGCGTCAGGGTCTTGGCCACGGTCGGCAGAGTGATCTCTGCGTTGAGGGCGTTGAACAGTGCGGGAATCGAGCCGCGCGGGAACTCGACGTCCACAACGGGGCCGATGACCCGAACGACACGGCCGGACTGTGTGTCCGCTCCGCTCGCGTTCTCTTGGGCTACTGCTGCGGTCATTGCTTAGTCACTTCCTGCGCTGTCGGCCAACGCGTTGGCGCCACCGACGATTTCGCTGATTTCCTGGGTGATCTGGGCCTGCCGAGCCTGGTTGGCCTGACGGCTCAAGGTCTCGACCAATTCGTTCGCGTTGTCCGTCGCTGCCTTCATGGCGGTACGACGCGCCGCGGACTCCGACGCTGCTGCATCGAGCAACGACGCGTAGATCCTGGTGCTGATGTACTTGGGCAGCAGCGCCGAGAGCAGAGTGCCTGCCTCCGGCTCGAACTCGTACTGTGCCTGCACATCCGCGGTCGGTGAGTCGGTCAACGCGTCCGCACCCATCTCGAATTCCTCGTCGGTGTACGAGATTTCGAGTGGCGCCATCCGGCGAACTTCGGGCTTCTGCGTGAGCATCGACACGAAGCGGGTGTAGACGATGTGCAACTCGTCCACGCCCTCGACGGTGCCTTCACCGTTGGGAGCCTCCACCTCGGTGCCCGAACCCGCCATGAACAGCTCGACCAGATGCTTACTGGCCTTCGCTGCATCGGCGTATCCGGGTTCCTGCGAGAAGCCCGTCCAGGCACCCTTCACGTCCCGCTCACGGAACGTGTAGTAGCCCAGGCCTTTTGCGCCGAGTACGTAGATGACCGGGTCCTTGCCCTCGGAGCGCAGGAGCTGGAACAGCTCCTCCGTTTCCTTGAGGACGTTGGAGTTGTAGCCGCCGCACATACCGCGGTCACTGGTCACGACCAGGACTGCGGCACGCTTGGGCTCTGGTCGCTCGTTGAGCAACGGGTGATCGAGCGAGCTCGATGCACTCGCCAGCGCGGAGAGCACCTTCGTGATCTCTTCCGCGTACGGCTTCGATGCGGCAACGCGGGCCTGCGCCTTGGTGATTCGCGATGTTGCGATCAACTCTTGCGCTTTGGTGATCTTCTTCGTCGAGTTGACCGACTTGATACGGGAGCGAAGCTCGAGAATGCTTGCCATCTAGCTGTTCACGCTCCCTTCTGTGCTCGTCATGTCACCTGTCATCGCCGGCCTACTTGCTGACTGTCTTGCGGGTGACGTTGACCTGCTCCTGGCTGACCTCGTCGGCGTTCAGAGTGTCTGCCTCGGCCTCGTTGACGACGCGGTTGCCGTCCGAGTCCACGAAGCCGGCCTTGAACTTCTCGGTCGCTTCGGTCAGTGCCTTCTGGTTGTCGTCGTCGAGAGCCTTGCCACCGGCAATGCTGTCGTAGACGCCGCTTGCGTTGCGGTGCAGATCTTCGAGCAGCTCGGTCTCGAAGCGGCGAACGTCGCCGACCGGAACGGAGTCGTACGTGCCCTGGCCTGCGAGCCAGATCGAGACGATCTGGTCTTCGACGGCCACCGGTGCGTACTGATCCTGCTTGAGCAGCTCCACCAGTCGAGCGCCGCGCTCGAGCTGCGCCTTGGACGCTGCATCGAGGTCGGACGCGAACGCCGAGAAGGCTTCGAGCTCACGGAACTGAGCAAGCTCGAGACGAAGGGATCCGGAGACCTTCTTCATGCCCTTGGTCTGCGCAGCGCCGCCGACTCGGGAAACCGAGATACCGACGTTGATGGCGGGACGGACGCCCTTGTTGAAGAGGTCCGATTCCAGGAAGACCTGGCCGTCGGTGATGGAGATGACGTTGGTCGGGATGTACGCGGAGACGTCGTTGGCCTTGGTCTCGATGATCGGCAGTGCCGTCAACGATCCGCCACCGAGCTCGTCGGACAGCTTCGCCGAACGCTCCAGCAGGCGGGAGTGCAAGTAGAAGACGTCACCGGGGTATGCCTCGCGGCCCGGCGGGCGACGCAGCAGCAGCGAAATCGCGCGGTAGGCCTCGGCCTGCTTGGTCAGGTCGTCGAACACGATGAGGACGTGCTTGCCCTGGTACATCCAGTGCTGGCCGATGGCCGAGCCGGTGTACGGAGCGAGCCACTTGAAGCCGGCCGAATCGGACGCGGGTGCGGCGACGATGGTGGTGTATTCGAGTGCGCCCTGCTCTTCGAGTGCAGCCTTGACGCCTGCGATCGTGGAGCCCTTCTGGCCGATGGCGACGTAGATGCAGCGAACCTGCTTCTTGTCGTCGCCGCTCTCCCAGTTCGCCTTCTGGTTCAGGATCGCGTCGATGCAGACCGCAGTCTTGCCGGTCTTGCGGTCGCCGATGATGAGCTGACGCTGGCCGCGGCCGATCGGGGTCATGGCGTCGATCGCCTTGATGCCGGTCTGCAGCGGCTCCTCGACGGGCTGGCGCTCGAGCACCGAGGCAGCCTGCAATTCGAGGGCGCGGGTCTCGGAGGACTCGATGTCGCCGAGGCCGTCGATGGGCTTGCCCAGCGGGTCCACGACGCGACCGAGGTAGCCGTCGCCCACGGGGACCGACAGCACGTCTCCGGTGCGCTTGACTTCCTGGCCTTCTTCGATGTGCTCGTAGTCACCGAGGATGACGGCACCGATTTCGGTGGCATCCAGGTTCAACGCGACACCGAGGACTCCGCCCGGGAACTCCAGGAGTTCGTTGGACATCGCCGACGGCAATCCGGACACGTGAGCGATTCCGTCGCTCGTGTCCGTAACCGTGCCGACCTCCTCGCGGGAAGACTCCGGTGAGTAGCTCGCGGTGAAGTTATCGATCGCGCTACGGATCTCGTCGGAGGAGATCGTCAGCTCCGCCATAGTGTTTCCTGCTCTTCCTTCGAATGATCGCGGTATGAAAAGCCTCGAATGCCGAGGCAATTCTTCTCGTTACTGTGTCCGTGTCGGACTATTTGAGCGTCTTTCGCAATGCAGCGAGGCGGCCTGCCCCGCTACCGTCGATGACCTCGTCGCCGATACGAACGACAAGTCCGCTGAGCAGTTCGGTATCGACCTCTACGTGCACCGTGACCTGCTTGCCGTACGTGCGGGTCAAGGTTGCGGTCAGCTTTTCGAGCTGACTGTCGCTCAGTGGGGCTGCGCTGCGTACGTGTGCAACTGCGCGGTCGCGCTGTTCGGCGGCCAGATCTGCCAGTCCGTTCAGAACGTCGGCGGGTGCCGCCTTCCGTGGACGCGTGACGGCCTGCACCGCGAGCGCCTCGGTGACCGCGGTGACCTTGCCGTAGAGCAGACGACCCAGCAGTTCGCGCTTGGCCTGCGCCGGCTTGGAGCGATCCGACAATGCCTGCTCGAGCTGCGGGTTGGCAGCCACGATGCGGCCGAGCCGGAACAGCTCGTCCTCGACCGTGTCCAGCTGGTCCTGATCGGCAGCAGCGCGGAGCAGAGCTTCGCGTCCCAGCTCGACCAGCGAGTTCAGCAGGTCACGGGCGGTGGACCAGCTTTCGCCGGCCGCAGCCTTGACGATGGTCGCCGTTGCGCTCGACACCTGGCCGGAGAAGACCTCTCCGGCCAGAGCGCTTCGTCGATCGCCCTCGACCGAGGAGTCGGCGAGAGCGGTACGCAACGTGCGCTGCGCGTCGAGAGTCTCGACGACGGCGAACAACTCGGCACCGGTCTGAGCGGCGACGGCCGTTGCCTCGCCGCCCGACGCGGACCCCAGAGCTTCGTGGGCGACCGACCGTGTGCGGGCGAGCGCCTCACGAGAAGTTGCGTACATGGTTCGACTCACTTTCCTGATGCGGAGTCCGCGGTGACGGAATCCAGCTCGTTGAGGAAGCGATCGATCGAACTGGAACGCTTCGCGTCGTCGGAGAGCTGCTCTCCGATGACCTTCTCGGCGAGTTCGACGGCCGTACGTCCGAGGTCGCCACGAAGTTCGGTGACGATCTGCTGACGCTGAGCAACGAGCTGACTGTGGCCTGCGGCCACGATCCGATCGCTCTCTTCCTGCGCCTTTTCCTTCATCTCGGCGAGAATCGCCTGCCCCTGGGTGCGCGCTTCCTCGCGGATCTGCGCAGCCTCGGAACGGGCGTCGGCGAGCTGAGCGTGGTACTGCTCGAGAGCAGCCTTCGCCTCAGCCTGTGCCTGCTCGGCCTTCTTGATTCCGCCTTCGATGAGCTCGGAACGCTCGGAGAGGACCGTCTGGAAACGCGGTACGACGTACTTCCAGAACAGGAAGCCGATGATCACGACACAGACGATCGACCAAACGATGTCGTATGTTGCGGGCAGCAGCGGGTTCTGGGATTCCTCCCCCTCCGCCCCGGCTGCGAGCAGCGTTATCGCGTTTGTCATCGCGCTCTCAGAGAATGAAGCCGGCGACGAGGCCGATCAGGGCGAGGGACTCGGTGAATGCAATGCCGAGGAACATGGTCGTACGGAGCTGACCGGCCAGCTCGGGCTGACGAGCGGTTGCTTCCATGTTCTTGGCGACGACGAGGCCGAGGCCGATGCCACCACCGATCGCTGCGAGGCCGTAGCCGATAGCGCCGTATCCGTTTGCGGTGATTTCCTGCGCCTGGGCCAGAACTTCAAGGCTCATTCGGTTTTCCGTTCCCTTTCTTCGGTCCACATCCGGGTGTCGGAGGTGGCGGTGTAGCTAGTTCGGTCTGTTGGTCGGTCAGTGCGAGTCGGCGTGCAGCGACAGATCGATGTAGATCGCCGTCAGCAGCGCGAAGATGTATGCCTGCAGGAAGATCACGAGCATCTCGAACATCGTGAACAGGAAGCCCATGATGAGCGAGGGTGCGGCGAAGATCTTCAGGCCGGCAGAGGCCTCGAAGAGGAAGAACTGCGTGGCGCTGAAGAACAGCACGAGCATGATGTGACCGGCGAGCATGTTGGCCAGCAGACGCACCGTCAACGTGAACGGGCGAAGCACGAAGTTCGAGATGAACTCGAGCGGGATCAGCAGCACGTGCATGGCCTTCGGAATGCCCGGGATCACGATCGTGCCCTTGACGAACTTGGCTGCACCGAACTTCTTCACACCGGCGTAGACGAACGCGATGTACGCGACTGCGGCCAACACGATCGGCAGACCGATGCGGGCGTTGGCAGAGATGTTCAGGAACGGTATGACCGCGCTGAGATTCACCGCGAAGACCGTGAAGAAGATCGTCATGATGACGGGCAGGAAGCGGCGTCCCTGTTCCTTGCCGAGGACATCCTCGGCCACGTGGATCCGGACGAAGTCGAGAGCGATCTCGGCGACGTTCTGGATTCCGCGAGGAACGATCTTGGGGCTGCGCAGAGCGATCAGCATGAAGACGATCAGCAGAGCCGACATCAGGATGCGGATGAGCATCAGCCGGTCGAGTTCGAACGGGGTTCCCTCGAACAGCACCGCGGGAGGAAAGAAATCGGATAGTGACGGCGGATGGAACTCCGCAGCCAGAGTGGTGACGCTCAGCGGTCTCTCCCGTGTTCGGGCCGCAACCGAGTAACGGCTGCGGTTCGATCGGACAATGACGATCTATCAAGTCGACGAAAATCGGCTCGCAATCGTCAGAGGCTGAGGCCCGGTCTTCATCGGCCAAGCGTCTGTCGGGTGTCGGCGACTCACGTCGACTCGGCAACTCTCAGGGCGAAACCCTACGTTGCCGAAGTCTGCGACTCCGGGCCTACTGTAAGGAAGCTCACGCTGATGGTTACCTGCGGGGGTCCAGTCCGGGGAAAAAGTCTCTTTCGTCCCGGTCTTGCCCATCGCTTGATGCAAACTTTATCAACAGAACTACGACGTTGTGTAGGCGGCCCTCAGCTTAACCGATTACGACAGCTTGTCGTACTACGACTTGTCGGGGTTCCCGTCGGCAGGAACGCTGTCGACGTAGCCCACCTTCGTCTTGACGACACCGAACACCTCCGCGCCCAGGACCACCACCAGAGCCCCCAGAATGGTCAGCCCGAGCGAATACCGGTTGTAGAAGTCCGCATCTTTGAGTGCCACGAGCACGATCAGCGCGATGACCATCTTGACCAACCACCCACCGAGCAACAGCGCTCCGACCGCCGACGCGGGAAACCGCGTGGTCAGAGCCACCGACAGCGCGGTCGTGATGACGAACCCGCCCCCGATGGCCACTCCGATGATCGATCCCCACAATCCTGGAGTTCCCGCAGCAGCAACCGAAATCCCCACGCTCACCACCGTCAGTACCACCAGGCCGATGAGGCCGTAGCGGACCGCGGCACGAAGCGGTGCGAATTGGTCGGGCATGGGCTGCGGGGTGAAGGTCACAGTTGTCGAGAGTACCCAGTGGTACCCGGTTGCCGGCACCAGCCGGGACACGACCGAAGAACCACCGAGCCGATCAGCGGCGTCGGACACCCCGGCGTTCGGATCCGGGCGATCGATCCACCCGCAGAGTGGGCACAGCCGTGACGACGAGCGCGAACACCAGACCGGCAGCGACGAGGAGCACCACGATGCGCCGGTCGAGAAGTGAGGATCCGACCGCACCGAACGCGAGCACACCGACCCAGAGGTAGATCACCAGGACCACCCGTCGATGCGAGTGGCCGATCTGCAGGAGTCGGTGATGGAGATGCATCTTGTCGGGGCTGAACGGACTTCGCCCGGCCCGAGTGCGGCGAACGACGGCGAGCAACAGATCGAGTATCGGAATGAGCATCACGGCACCGACCAACAGGAGCGGCGACAACAGACCCAGCAGATCGCGTGGACCGTAGGCCGTCAACGGAATGCGCCCCGAGGCACTCGTCGAGATCGTGGCCAGTGTCAACCCGATCAACATGGACCCCGAATCGCCCATGAAGATGCGCGCCGGTTGGAAATTGTGCGGCAGAAATCCCAGGCACGCACCGGCCAGCGCTGCCGCGATCAAAGCAGGAGGGTAGACGCCGACGTCGCCCCCCTGTTCCTGCAGCAGGCCCACCGAAAAGATGCAGATCGCGACCGACGAAATGAGGCCGAGTCCGGCTGCGAGCCCGTCGAGGCCGTCGACGAAGTTCATCGCGTTGACGATGACGACGGTGATCAGAACGGTCACCAGTCCGGCCTGAAGCTGGTCGAGCACCAGGGTGCTGCCCGGTTGGCCGGGCTCGCCGCCCCAGGGCTGGTAGAGCACAACCCAGCTCACACCCATGATGACCAGGACGCCGGCCGCCGTCACCTGGCCGACGAACTTCGTCAGGGCGTCCAGACCCCAACGGTCGTCGATGACGCCGACCAACACGATCACGAAGCCTGCGACCAGCGCAGCCGGAATGTCGCGGTTGTAGGCGACATCGAATCCGCGGGCCAACGCGGGCAGCTGCGAGGCGAACAGCAGCGCGGCGAGCATGCCGGCGTAGATGCCCAGTCCCCCGAGTCGCGGGGTGGCCTGCACGTGGACGTCACGATCACGAGGAATGGCGACTGCGCCGAACTTGATCGCGGCCACTCGAACGCCACCGGTCGCGAAGAACGTGACGACAGCGGCCGTCAGGAAAACAAGCAGCAGCTCGCGGATCGGAACGCCTGCGCCCAGATTCGACTGGGCAAGCACCTCGACGCTCATGCGGAACGGACGGGCATGTCAGGACGCTCCTGGGACCAGGCTTTCGGCGGTGACACCGAGAACCTCGGCAATCTGCTCCGTGGGAATGGCACCGACCCGCAAGATTCGTGCGTGCTCACCGGTCAGGTCCACGATGGTGGAGGCCACCGCGTGGTCGGCCGGCCCCCCGTCGAGATAAACCGCTGCAGATCCACCGAGTTGTTCTCGCGCCTGCGTCACCGTGGTGGCGGGCGGACTTCCCGAAATATTCGCACTGGACACCGCCAGCGGACCTACTTCCCGAAGGAGCTCGAGCGCGACCGGGTGCAGCGGCATCCGGAGCATGACGGTTCCCTGAGCATCACCCAGATCCCACGCCAGCGACGGTGCCTGCTGGACCACGATGCTCAATGCGCCGGGCCAGAAGGCTCGAATCAGATCTCGGGTCCGCGGCCGGACGCTCTGCACCAGGCCGTCGATCGTGTTCCACGAACCTACAAGGACCGGGACCGGCATATCGCGTCCCCGCCCCTTGGCGCGCAGCAGGTCGGTGACCGCGCTGCCGTCGAACGCGTCGGCGGCGATCCCGTAGAGCGTGTCGGTGGGCATCACGACGAGTCGACCGGATTTGAGGGCACCGCGCGCTGCGGTCAATCCGGCAGCCCGCGCATCGGCTTCACGGCAGTCGTAGACGGTACTCACTCCGCCTATCCTTCCACCTTCGGTAACGAAGTGATGTCAGGTGCCGCCGGCTTGCCGCCTTGCCGCTCAGGCAGAGGGCGGCGTCGCCCGTGCCGCCACGACGAAGCGGGGGCGGCCGGCCAGGTCCGGATGCTCGGTGACCTGGGTGAAGACTCGTCGCCGAGACAACAGAGCAGCGACGCCCTCCCCGTTCGAGTCGTCGTGCTCGATGGCGACTCCGCCGCCGACACGTAGCCACCGCGCGATGTTGCCGATCATCGGCTCGATGACCGACAACCCGTCCTCGCCGCCGAAGAGCGCGATGTGCGGATCGTGGTCGAGTACTTCCGGATCGAGCTCGGCCCCGTCCGGAATGTACGGCGGGTTCGCGACGATCATGTCCACCGAGCCGTCGAGGTCGGTCAACAGCTCCCGAGAAGTGACGTCTCCGTGATGCAACGTGATCGGCGAATCACCCTGCTCGGCACGCAGATCCGCGTTGCGCCGGGCCCACGCCAACGCCGATGGATCGAGCTCGACGGCGTGCACGACGGCATCCGGGCGTGCGTTCGCGATGGCCAGCGCCAGCGCGCCCGACCCCGTGCACAGGTCCAGCACCACGGGCGGGTGATGGCCGACGTTCTCGAGAAAAGCGAGCGCCCACGCCAACAGCAACTCGGTTTCGGGACGTGGAACGAACACCCCGGGACCCACCTCGACATCGATGTTTCCCAATGACGTCGTTCCCGTGATGTATTGCAGGGGAATACGTTTCGCGCGCTGCTCGACTGTTCGGAAGTACGCCTCGACGAGTTCGGGCTCCACCAACGGCACCAACCCCAGCCGACCGCGATCGACTCCGACGAGGTGCGCGGCGAGTAGCTCCGCATCCACCCGAGGGCTCGGCACACCGGCGGCCTCGAGCATCGACGTCGCTTCGAGGATGGCTAGGCGTAACGGCTTGCGGCTCACTTGTACAGACTGCCACGGCGGTCCGACACCGGACTCACAGCCGCCCCAGCAACTCCGACTTCTTTGCGAAGAACTCGTCGTCGGTCAGAAATCCCTTCGCATGCAGACCGGCGAGCGCCTCGATCGCAGCGGTGATGTCCGAGATGTCGACACCGGTGTGAGCAGGTGAACCCGACTGCGCAGACGCGAAATTCTGTGCGTCCGGCTGCGGCTGCTGCGACGAAGTCATGTTCTGCGGTGGCGCGTCGGCGGACCGTTGGTCGACGCGCGGCAGACTCGCCGCGGTGAACGTGCCGTACTGGCTGGTGAACTCCACCGAACCCGGACCCCCACCCTGCTGCTGTTGCACTCCGCCGATGGAGTGATCGAGGGTGTCGTACACCGCCAATTCCCCTCCCACGAGGACGGCGAGGCGACGAGATCCTGGAAACACCGCGTACTGCGATCCGTTCTGGCCACCGCTCGAACTCGGCGAACCCAGATCCGACGGCCACCACGATCCCCCGCCGAAGGAAGTGCCGCCGAACGATCCCGTACCGGCATCTCTCGGCGGATAGACCTGATGCTGCGCCAACACGGCGGACAGATCGCGGCACAAACCGTCGACCCGACTTTTGAGGCCGTGATCGAACATGTTGCCCACCATCGTCATACCGCCGCGCATCCACTGCCCACTGCCGCCGAGCTCGGGAATGTTGAACTGCGCCATGGTGCCGCGGCCGTTGTTGACGGCGTCGAGCATGGTGCGGACCGCGTCGGTGGACACCCCGTAGCGGGAAGCGAGTTCGGTGACGGCGTTCTCGCCTGCGGGGGTCAAGGCCTGGTTCATCTCGGGTGTGCCTTTCATGGCGCGCGGGCGGGTCGAATTTGATCGCCAGGGTATCTCGAGATTCGTTCGATCAGCAGCGCGAGAACCGAAAACGGTTGGCGCGCAGTTATTCTGCTTGCATACGTTCGTCGCGGTCGGCCTTCGCGAGCGCGTCGAGCAGTGCATCCATGTCACCGTCGAGCAGAGCGTCGAGGTTGTGCGCTTTGAATCCGATGCGGTGATCGGTGATGCGGTTCTCGGGGTAGTTGTACGTCCTGATCCGCTCCGAGCGGTCGACGGTACGCACCTGACTGGCTCGGCCGGCCGAGGCCTCTTCGTTGGCCGCTTCCTCCGCGGCCGCCTGCAGACGCGCCGCGAGCACCTGCATCGCACGCGCCTTGTTCTGCAACTGCGATCGCTCGTTCTGACAGGTGACGACAATGCCGGTGGGCAAATGGGTGATGCGGACAGCGGAGTCGGTGGTGTTGACACCCTGACCGCCCTTGCCGGACGAGCGGTAGACGTCGATGCGCAGATCGGTTTCGTCGATCTGCACTTCCTCGACCTCGTCGGGCTCCGGATACACCAGAATGCCGGCCGCGGAGGTATGCACGCGTCCCTGCGATTCGGTGACCGGCACCCGCTGCACGCGATGGACGCCACCCTCGAACTTCAGCCGCGCCCAGACGCCGTCGAGCGGATCCTTGGTCTTGATCGACAACGTCGCGTCCTTGTAGCCACCCAGGTCCGAGACGTTCGCGTCGAGAACCTCGACTCGCCAGCCGCGGCGTTCGGCGTAGCGGACGTACATCCGCGCCAGGTCGGCCGCGAAGAGCGCCGACTCCTCGCCGCCCTCACCCGACTTGACCTCCATCACGATGTCGTCGCCGTCGTGCGGGTCGCGTGGTGCCAAAAGATCGGTCAGCGTCTGTTCCAGGTGCAGAACTGTTGCCTCGAGCTCGGGAATCTCTGCGGCGAACGACGAATCGTCGGCGGCGAGTTCACGTGCGGCTTCGAGGTCGTCCTGAGCGGCGGTCAACTTGGTGTGCGCCGACATGATCGGTGCCAGCTCGGCGAACCTCTTGCCTGCCCTGCGCGCTGCGGACGGGTCGTTGTGCAGGGCGGGGTCGGCCAGTTGCTGCTCGAGGCCGGAGTGTTCGGCGAGGATGTCGTCGATGGCCGAAGGCTTGTCTGTTCTCGCCATGGTGACGACTCACTCTCCGAACTGGTGAAACCGGGTATGGACACAAAAAAGCCGACGCCCGCCCTGTAGTTCACAGGACGGGCGTCGGCGAAACAGCTAGCTGTCTGCGTCGGCCTTCTTGCCGGCGCGCTTACCGTAGCGAGCCTCGAAGCGAGCGACGCGACCGCCGGTGTCGAGAATCTTCTGCTTGCCGGTGTAGAAGGGGTGGCACTGCGAGCAGACCTCGACGCTGATGCGCTCTTTGTCGGTGGTGCTTCGGGTCTCGAAAGTATTGCCGCAACCACAGACGACTGTCGTCAGTGTGTAGTCGGGGTGAATTCCTGCCTTCATGGTGTCCTTACCGTTCTTTGTAATGGTCGCCGGGTCGCCTTCGCTGATCGAAGACGTGAACCGGAACCGGACTCGGCCGTTGATTATGCCAGAGCGTGTATCTGCCCTGCTAATCGTCGGTACTTCTGTGCCGACAGATGCTTACAACGCGGGCACCTGCCCTCTTGTTCCCCGGACCCTCGGACCCGGGGAACACGGGATCAATCGTTGATGCCGCCGGGAGCTGTCTTCGACACTTCCATCAGGAATTCGAGATTGTTCTTGCTCTTCTTCAGGCGATCGACCAGCAGGTCGATGGCCTGATGCGAGTCGAGACCGGACAACACGCGACGCAGCTTGTGCACCACGGCCGCCTCGTCCGGAGCGAGAAGAAGCTCGTCGTGACGGGTGCTGGACGGGTTGATGTCCACCGCGGGGAACACCCGACGCTCGGCGATCTTGCGATCGAGCTTGAGCTCGGCGTTACCGGTTCCCTTGAACTCCTCGAAGATCACGGTGTCGCCGGTGGATCCGGTCTCGACCATGGCCGTGGCGATGATCGTCAGCGATCCACCGTGCTCGATGTTTCGTGCCGCGCCGAGGAATCGCTTGGGCGGGTACAGCGCGGTCGAGTCGACACCACCGGAGAGGATGCGGCCCGAAGCAGGCGAGCTGTTGTTGTACGCGCGGCCCAGTCGAGTGATCGAATCGAGCAGGACAACGACGTCCTGGCCGGCCTCGACCAGACGCTTGGCACGCTCGATCGCCAGCTCGGCGACCGCCGTGTGGTCACCCGGCGGGCGGTCGAAGGTCGAGGCGATGACCTCGCCCTTGACCGAGCGCTGCATGTCGGTCACTTCCTCGGGACGCTCGTCGACGAGGATGACCATCAGGTAGCACTCGGGGTTGTTGATGGCGATCGCGTTGGCGATGGCCTGCAGAACGCTCGTCTTACCGGCCTTCGGGGGGCTGACGATCAACGCGCGCTGACCCTTACCGATGGGCATCACCAGGTCGATGATGCGCGTGGTCAGGATGTTCTGCTGGGTCTCGAGGCGCAGCCGCTGGTTGGGGTACAGCGGGGTGAGCTTGCCGAACTCCGGACGCTTGCGCGCGGCCTCGACCTCTCCCCCGTTGACGGTATCCAGACGCACCAGCGGGTTGAACTTCTGACGCTGACCCGACTGCTCACCTTCACGCGCCACCCGAACGGCACCGGTGACGGCGTCGCCGCGGCGAAGGCCGTTCTTGCGCACCAGGTTCATCGACACGTAGACGTCGTTCGGTCCGGCCAGGTAACCCGAGGTCCGAACGAACGCGTAGTTGTCGAGAACGTCGAGAATGCCGGCTACCGGCTGGAGAACATCGTCCTCGCGGATCTCGGTGTCGCGCTCGCGACCGCCGCCGCCCTCGTTGCCCTCGCCGCGGTCGCGTCCACGACGACGCTCACGGAACCGTCGACCCCTGCGACCGCGGCCTTCGCCGTCGTCGTCCTGGTTGTTGTCACGGTTGTCGCGCGGGCCGTTGTTGCGGTCCTCGTTGCGATTGTCGTTTCGGTTGTCGTTGCGGTTGTCGTTGCGGCCGTCGCCTTGATTGCGATTGCGTCCGCCACGGTCGTTCTGATTGCGGTTGCCGTTCTCACGGTTGGAGTCGCGGTTCGAGTTGTCCCGGTCGCCCTGGTTGCGGCCCGCATTGTCGCGATTGCCGCCGTCCCGGTCCCCCTGGTTGCGATCGCCCTGGTTGCGATCGCCCTGGTTGCGGTTGCCGTTGTCGGTGTCACGCGGTTCGCGCTCGGCACCGTCCTGGCGGTTGCGCTCGCCGCGGCTACGACGTGGGCGCTCCGCTGCGGCGTTCTCGCCGGAATCGTCCTGCTTGTCGGTGGTCTCCGCTGCAGCGGTCGACTCCGCGGTAGCGGGGGCCGATGCGGCCGTGTCGCCGCTGCCGTCCAGTGGCAACTGGTCGGGCGCACCTGCGCGGCGACCCGCGGCGCGGCGGCCCCGGGTGCGACGTCCGGCCTCGGGTGCTGCGTCCGACGTGTCGGCAGCCGTCGCAGGCTCGGGAGCAGTGTCGATTGCGGGTCGTTCGTCGGCAACCGTTGCCGACGCAGCAGCGCGTCGAGCCTTGGGAGCGTCGGCCTTCGGTGCATCGCTCTTCGGCGCATCGGACTTCGGCGCAGCGGACTTGGCCGGCGCGGTGCCCGATTGACGCTCGGTGATGGCCGCGATCAGATCGCCCTTGCGCATGCCGGAGATGCTCTTGATGCCGAGTTCGCCAGCGAGGCTGCGTAGCTCGGTGAGAACCATTCCGGACAGGCCGGCGCGACGGCGTGACGTTTCGGGCGCAGAGATGAGTTCCGTATCGGTCACGGAGGTCCTTTCCTTCCCTCGCTCGCTCGATGCGCAGCCGAGGGTTCGTTCCGCAGCTCGGCTTTCTGCCGAACTCGGATATTGCCGTTCATGTTCGACGCACTCCGCCGACGACACCATCGGTCCGGGACCGCAGCGAACTACGGGAAGGACCGAGCCAGGAGCGTCACATCACTCGGACGTTCTGAACTCCCCCGAATACAGTGACCTGATTGCCCTGACGAAACCGGCGTCTGAAGCGCACGATGTACGGACAGGGTTCACCATAGCGTCGTTGTCCTCGCTCGGCAAGAACCCTATTCGGTGTCGGTCATGCGACCGTGACTCCGTCGGCCACCTCGAGGTCGAGAACTCGCCATCCCTCGGCCAGCGCAGCGTCGCGCAGATCGGCCGGGAATTCTTCGGTGCACAGGGCCATGACGGTAGGGCCTGCTCCCGACACCACCGCGGCGATCGAGCGGGCGCGCAACGTCGCGATCCACCGGGTGGTGTCGGGCAGCGCCTGTGCCCGCTGGCCCTGATGCAGTAGATCCTCGGTGGCAGCCATCAGCAGATCCGGACGCTCGGTCAATGCGACGACGGCGAGCGCACTGCGACTGACGTTGAAGGCGGCGTCGCGGTGCGGCACCAACTCCGGCAGCAATCCCCGTGTGTGCGAGGTCGAGGAGCGCTCGGAGGGCACGAGCACGACGACCTTGATGCTGGGATGTACGTCCAGGCGCACGGCGGCGTACTTGCGTGCCGTCACACTGGCATTGGGCGGTTCGCTCCACGACACGACGGCACCGCCGAGGCAACTCGCCGACGCGTTGTCGGGGTGCCCCTCGAACTCGGACGACAACTGCACCAACTGACTGTCCGACAACGACAGCGCGGGGTCCACCTTCGACGCGAGTGCATTGGCCGCGGCGAGCCCGCCGACCACGGCCGAGGCCGAGGATCCGAGACCTCTCGAATGCGGAATGACGTTGCGGCAGTGGACATTCAA
Organism: Rhodococcus sp. 05-2254-5; assembly: GCF_002258575.1. Lineage (NCBI taxonomy): Bacteria > Bacillati > Actinomycetota > Actinomycetes > Mycobacteriales > Nocardiaceae > Rhodococcus > Rhodococcus sp. 05-2254-5. Next base: position 21,680 of record NZ_NOZG01000019.1, read on the forward strand.
TCCATCCGCCCACACTCCGGCCGCTTCCAGACCCCGCTCGATGGCCCGCACGACGAGGTGCGTCGGTCCCCACGGAACGTCCGCCGACCCCTCACCGTCGACGTGGATCGACAGGCCCGACGCCGTGGTCGTGACCTCGATCTCGTCGTACAGGCCCAAAGCCATTCCGAGACTGTCGAATCCGGGGCCGATGTTGGCACTGGAGGCCGGCACACGCGCGGTCACCGTGAGCCCGATGGGAAGCGTCTTCGTCATTGCCGGAGATTCCGTCAACTCAGGCCAGCTCGAGCGCAGCCGCAACAGCGACGGGATCGACCGAAATCGGTTCCACGACAGGCATTCCCGACAGTGCAGTGTCGGGATCCTTGAGACCGTTGCCGGTCACCGTGCAGACAACGGTCAGGCCCGGCTCCAGCCACCCTTCCTTTCGAGCCGCCAACAGTCCGGCGACGCTGGCCGCGGAGGCCGGTTCGACGAACACGCCCTCGGTCTTCGCAATCAACCGGTACGCCTCGAGGATCTCCTCGTCGGTCGCGGCCCGGAATGCTCCGTTCGATTCTTCCTTGGCATTGACGGCACCGTTCCAGGATGCGGGTGAGCCGATCCGGATTGCGGTCGCGATCGTTTCCGGGTCCTTCACGGGCGCACCGTGAACCAGAGGAGCGGCACCCGCGGCCTGCACGCCGAGCATCCGCGGCTTGCGGGTGGTGAGGCCGTCGCGGAAGTACTCGGAGTACCCGCGCCAGTACGCGGTGATGTTGCCCGCGTTGCCGACCGGTAGAGCATGGATGTCGGGTGCATCGCCGAGGGCGTCGCAGATCTCGAACGCCGCGGTCTTCTGCCCCTCGATACGCACGGGGTTGACGGAGTTGACCAGACCGATCGTCGGGAACTCGGCCGTGGTCTTGCGCGCCAGTTCGAGGCAGTCGTCGAAGTTGCCCTGGACCTGAATGATCTTCGCGCCGTGCATGACTGCCTGAGCCAGCTTGCCCATCGCGATCTTGCCCTGCGGAACCAGTACGGCACAGGACATGCCGGCCTTGGCCGCGTAGGCCGCAGCGGACGCCGAGGTGTTGCCGGTGGACGCGCACAGCACTGCTTCTTGCCCACGGGCGAGCGCGTCGGTGACGGCCATGGTCATGCCGCGGTCCTTGAACGAGCCGGTGGGGTTGAGTCCCTCGACCTTCAGGTGCACTGTGCAGCCGGTCAATTCGGACAGGTGCCCGGCGGGCAGCAGCGGGGTGCCGCCCTCGCGCAGGGTGACGGTCTTCCAGTCGGGACCGATCGCCAGACGCGAGCGGTACGCCTCGATCAGACCGGGCCAGGGGGTGTGGACGCTCATACTGTGGTGCCTTCCAATCTGAGAACGCTGGCGACGTGGACGACCACGTCCAACTGCTCGAGGGATGCAACGGTGTCGGACAGTGCGGAATCGGCCGCGAGGTGCGTGACCACGACGAGCCTGGCCCCGTCACCCGCGCCGTGCTGGCGCACGGTGGAGATGCTGACGTCGCGCTTGGAGAATTCGGCGGCCACGGTAGCGAGAACGCCGGGCTTGTCGGCCACCTGCATGCTGACGTAGTACCGGGTGAGGATGTCACCCATCGGGGCCACCTTGAGCTTGGCGTACTTGGACTCGAGTGGGCCGCGGCCTCCGTAGAACTTGTTGCGCGCGGCCATCACCAGGTCGCCGAGCACAGCGGACGCCGTCGGCGCGCCGCCCGCACCCTGGCCGTAGAACATCAACCGGCCTGCGGCCTCGGCCTCGACGACGACGGCGTTGAACGCGCCGTTCACCGACGCCAACGGGTGATCGAGCGGAACGAGTGCCGGGTAGACCCGGGCCGAGATGCGCTCCTTGCCCTTGGGCGTGGTGATGCGCTCGCAGATGGCCAGCAATTTGATGGTGCAGTCGAGAGACTTCGCGGTCTCGAGGTCGTCTGCAGTGATCTTGCTGATGCCCTCGCGGTAGACGTCGCCGGCCGTGACCCGAGTGTGGAACGCGATCGAGGCGAGGATGGCCGCCTTGGACGCGGCGTCGTAGCCCTCGACATCGGCGGTCGGATCGGCCTCGGCGTATCCCAGTCGCCCTGCCTCGGCGAGGGTTTCGGCGTAGTCCGCACCGGTCTCGTCCATGGCCGACAGGATGAAGTTGGTGGTGCCGTTGACGATGCCCGCGACCTTGTTCACGCGGTCGCCTGCCAAGGACTGCATCAACGGCCGCACCACCGGAATGGCCCCGGCGACAGCTGCCTCGAAATACAGGTCGGCGCGCGATTTCTCGGCCGCGTCGGCCAACTCTCCGGTGTATTCGGCGAGCAGGGCCTTGTTCGCAGTGATGACGGACTTGCCGTTCTCGAGCGCCGACAACACCAGCTTGCGTGGGATGTCGATACCGCCGAGCACCTCGACGACGATGTCGACGTCGTCGCGACCGACCAATTCGGCCGGGTCGTCGGTGAGCAGTTCGGCCGGTACTCCGCGATCGCCGTCGATCCGACGTACCGCGATTCCCCGAATCTCCAGTGGCGCACCGATTCTGGCCTCGAAGTCCGCTGCATTCTCGGTGATGATCCGGACGACCTCGCTACCGACGTTTCCGAGTCCGAGTACGGCGACGCCTATCGGCTTCGATGTCATGGCTGAACCTCCAAGCTGAGCAGATCTTCGATGGTTTCCCGCCGCAGGATCAGGCGCGCACGCCCGTCCTTGACCGCGACCACAGCGGGCCGCGTCAGCAGGTTGTAGCGGCTGGACATGGAGTAGCAGTAAGCACCGGTGGCTGCGACGGCGAGCAGATCACCGGGCCCGACGTCGGCCGGCATCCACGTGTTCTTGATGACGATATCGCCACTCTCACAGTGCTTTCCGACCACGCGAGCCATCACGGCGTCGGCGTCGCTGGTACGCGAGACCAAGCGGCAGTCGTACTCGGCCTGATACAGCGACGTACGAATGTTGTCGCTCATACCGCCGTCGACACTGATGTACCGCCTGCGGGTGGCGTTGTCGACGGTGACGTCCTTGACGGTGCCCACCTCGTAGACCGTCACGGTGCCCGGCCCGGCGATGGCTCGACCCGGCTCGACGGCAATGGTCGGAACCGGCAAACCGGCCGCGGCCGACTCCGTCTCGACGATGCTCGCCAGCTTGGCCGCCAATTGGTCGACGGGCGGCGGATCGTCACTCGGTACGTACGAAATACCCATGCCGCCACCGAGATCGAGCGTCGAGATCTGCGAGGTCTTGTCCACACCGAACTCGGCGACGATGTCGCGCAGCAGCCCGATGACCTTGTGCGCAGCCAGCTCGAAACCGTCGACCTCGAAGATCTGCGAGCCGATGTGACTGTGCAGCCCCACGAGACGAAGGTTGTCTGCGGCGAACACCCGACGGACGGCTTCGATCGCCGAGCCGTCGGCGAGCGAGAAGCCGAACTTCTGATCCTCGTGGGCGGTCGCGATGAACTCGTGCGTGTGTGCCTCGACGCCGACGGTGATACGAATCAGCACGTCCTGCACCACACCGGCCGAACCGGCCACGGCGTCGAGACGGTCGATCTCGATATTGGAGTCGAGAACGACGTGCTCGACTCCGGCACTCACTCCGGCCTCGAGCTCGGCCACGGATTTGTTGTTGCCGTGCATCGCAATTCGATCCGCCGGGAATCCGGCAGCCAGGGCGATGGCCAGCTCACCGCCCGAGCAGATGTCGAGCGAGAGACCCTCGTCGGCCACCCAACGAGCGATCTCGCCACACAGAAATGCCTTGGAGGCGTAGTGAACTCGTTCGGGTGCCCCGAACGCAGCGGCCATCTCGCGGCAGCGTGCGCGGAAGTCGTCCTCGTCCACGACGAACAGTGGGGTGCCGTACTGCGCCGCGAGGTCGGTGACCGACACCCCCGCGAGCCGAACCGTGCCGTCGTCGCCGCGTGCCGCGTTGCGTGGCCACACCTGTTCGGGAAGCGTCGTCATGTCCGACGCGGCGCTCGGACGCTCGGACATCGACTGCTTGGCTGGGGCATCGGCGTGCTTGGGCCCTGCCGGATGTGCGCTCACATGCGCTCCGGTGCGCTGACACCGAGCAGTTCGAGGCCGTTGGCCAGAACCTGTCGGGTTGCGTTGCCCAATGCCAGTCGTGCGGTGTTCACAGGTCCGGGCTCCTCGTCTCCTTGGGGAAGTACTCGACACGCGCCGTAGAACCGGTGGTAGGCCCCCGCCAGTTCTTCGAGGTAGCGGGCGATCCGATGTGGTTCGCGTAGTTCGGCGGCACTGGCCACCACCCGCGGGTACTCGCCGATCGTCCTGATCAACTCGCCCTCCTGCTCGTGCGTCAGCAGGCTCAGATCGGGATCGTCGCCCGAGATCCCCAGTTCGGCGGCATTGCGCGCGAGCGATGCCAACCGGGCGTGGGCGTACTGGACGTAGTACACCGGGTTCTCGTTGCTGGCGCTGGCCCACAGGGCGAGGTCGATGTCGATGCTCGAGTCGACGGACGACCGGATCATGACGTAGCGCGACGCGTCGACGCCGATGGCTTCGACCAGATCGTCGAGCGTGATGACGGTGCCTGCCCGCTTGCTCATCTTCACCGCGACGCCGTCGCGAACGAGGTTGACCATCTGCCCGATCAGCACCTCGACGGTCTCGGGGTCGTCGCCGAATGCAGCGGCGGCGGCCTTGAGTCGACCGATGTAACCGTGGTGGTCTGCTCCGAGCATGTAGATGCACAGGTCGAATCCGCGCTGACGCTTGTTCTGGAAGTACGCGATGTCGCCTGCAATGTAGGCAGCATTACCGTCGCTCTTGATGACGACGCGATCCTTGTCGTCGCCGTACTCGGTGGACCGAAGCCACCATGCACCGTCTTCCTCGTACAGGCTCCCCGAGCTCTTGAGGTAGTCGACCGATTTTTCGACGGCACCGGACTCGAAGAGTGAGTTCTCGTGGAAGTAGACGTCGAAATCGACACCGAATTCGTGCAGGTTGGCCTTGATGCGGTCGAACATCAGCTGGGTACCGATCGACCGGAAGGTCTCGTCCTGCGCCTCGGGTGCCAGCGCCAGCGCTTCTGGCTCCTTCGCCAGCACCTGCTGTGCGATCTCGGCGATGTACTCGCCCGCATACCCGTTCTCCGGTGCCGGCTCTCCCTTGGCCGCGGCGATGAGCGACCGGCTGAAGCGATCGATCTGAGCGCCGTGATCGTTGAAGTAGTACTCGCGAGTGACCTCGGCTCCGTGCGCGGTCAGGATGCGTCCGAGGGCATCGCCGACCGCAGCCCATCGGGTTCCACCGAGGTGCACCGGTCCGGTGGGGTTGGCCGAGACGAACTCGAGGTTGACCTTCTTGCCTGCCATCGAGGATCCGTTGCCGAACTCGGCACCGGCGGCCAGCACGCGGGCAACGATCTCGCCCTGCGCTGCGGCAGCCAGCCTGATGTTCAGAAAGCCGGGGCCTGCGACGTCGGCACTGGCGATCGCGGCGTCGGCCGCGAGCGCCTCGGCGAGCCAGCCGGCGAAATCACGGGGATTGGCTCCGGCCTTCTTCGCCACCTGCAGCGCCACATTGGTGGCATAGTCACCGTGCTCGGGATTGCGGGGACGCTCGACCGTGAGCTTCGCAGGGAGAACGGATGCGTCCAGGCCGCGGTCGGCAAGCACCTTGGCGGCGGTCGCGTGAAGCAATTCGGCAAGATCGGCGGGAGTCACAGGTAGCCATCCTATTGGCTGGTGTGCGGCATACTCGCATCCACTGCCCGTCCGAGCGCGGGGCCACCTGGCCCGATGCGGTCCACACGGGCTCTGAGCACGCTCTCAGACAGAGAACGTACAGTAGGGGCGCTCTGCGCGGACGACCGTCGAGCACGGCCGTCACCAGCAGATACGTACCACCAGCGCTACCGACCACCCACTTTTCCTCGACTGAGAGAGCAACCACAGCGATGCCAACGGGTCCCGACAAAGGCAGTCAGAACAAGTCGGCTGCGAAGGCAGACAAAGCCATCAGTGCAGCCAACAAGAAGTCAGCTCGCAAGAAGCAGGGCGGTGTCCCCGCCGCCAAGGGCAGACAGATTCCCTGGCTGACGGTTGCCGGTGTCGTTGTGGTCGTCGGACTCGTCGTGGGCCTCGGGGTCAACCTCTACCCCAAGTACCAGGACCGCGCCGAGGCGCAGAAATTCGCGCCCAGCGAGAGCAATCAGGATCCGTCGACGGGAATCGACGGCGTCACCATCAAGGAATACCCGGCAGCCCTGCACGTCGGGCGCGCGCAACGCGTCGCCTACGACCAGACGCCGCCGTTCGGTGGACCGCACGATGCGGTGTGGGCCACCTGCACCGGCATCGTCTACCCCGAGGCCATCCGCACCGAGAACGCTGTGCACTCCCTCGAACACGGAGCGGTCTGGGTGACGTACAACCCCGACGACCTCAACGAAGACCAGATTCAGTCCCTCGCCGACCGCGTCGACGGGGAAACGCAGATGATGATGTCGCCGTACCCGGGCCTCGACACTCCCGTCTCGCTGCAGTCCTGGGGTCACCAGCTCAAGCTCGACAGCGTCGACGACGAGCGCATCGGTCAGTTCATCTCGGCTCTGCGCCTCAACCGATTCGCCTACCCGGAGGTCGGTGCCAGCTGCGCATCCGTGCCCGGAGTCGGTGACAACGCGTTCGATCCCGACAACCCGCCGCTGTTCGACGCTTCGGCCCCGGGTGCGGACGCCGTTCCGATGGACGGCGCAGGCATCACTCCCGACGCCAGCGAGACCAGCGGCGCAGGCGGAATGCCGAGCGGCCTGCCCGGCGGAGCACAGTTGCCCGGCGGAGCACAGCTGCCCAGCGATCTCCAGGTGCCCGCGAGCTGATGACCGAATCGACAGTCGACTCGGTCGACGGCGTCCCCGAGACCAAGCGGAGCCAGCGCACTGCGCTGGTCGCCTTGGCCGTGATCGCCGTACTGGCGATCGGATTCGCGCTGGGCTTCCTGGCGCAGAATCCGTTCCGCAGCGGTGACAACTCCCCCGCAGCAGATTCGGTCGACGTCGGATTTGCCCAGGACATGACGGTGCACCACAACCAGGCCATCGAAATGGCCGCGGTCGCGTTGACCAACGCGCCCGATCAGGCCGTCAAGAGCCTGGCGTTCGACATGCTCACCTCGCAACAGAATCAGGTGGGCCAGATGCAGGGCTGGCTCGCATTGTGGGACCGCGCGCCGATCTCGACCGACGGCTACATGACCTGGATGACGGCCGACGACTCTCACGGCCATTCGATGGGCGGCATGTCGATGGAACCGGGATCCTCCGATCCCACCAGAGCCATGCCCGGCATGGCCAGCTCCACCGAGCTCGCCGCACTACGCCAAGCGACCGGAACCGACGTCGACGTCATGTTCTTGCAGCTGATGCTGCGTCACCACGAGGGCGGCCTGGCGATGATGGAGTACGCCCAGACACACGCGCAGTCTCCTGCGGTGATCAACCTGGCAAAGTCCATGGTGGCAACGCAGACGAGTGAGTCGACTCTGATGAAGCAGATGCTCGCGGCGAAGGGTGCGCAGCCGCTGCCCGAGGGGTGATTTCGACTCGCGTCGCACATGCGCTAGTCTTTCGTACAGCCCAACAGGCACGCCGGCTGAAGCCGGTGCGCCCCCGTAGCTCAGGGGATAGAGCGTTCGCCTCCGGAGCGAAAGGCCGCAGGTTCGAATCCTGCCGGGGGCACACATCTTTCACGCATGTCACTTCCCCGAGGTGACTGCTCGAACGAGACGGACTGTTCACATGTCCGAGGATCTCCCCGATATCGACATCGTCATCGTCATCGACGACCTGTATTCACTGGCACCCGCCGACTTCGTGTCGCACCGATCGGCGTATGTGACCCGGTTCAAGAAGGCCGGAGACAAGTCCGGTGCCACTCGTATCGGCGGACTCCGTAAACCCACTGTCGTGGCCTGGTTGGTGAACACACTCGCTCGTCAGGACGAATCCGCGGTCGCCGAGTTGTTCGACCTCGGTGCCGAACTCGAACGGGCTCAGCAACGCGGCGACGGACATCGACTGCGTGAGTTGTCCACCGCTCGAAGCGCTTCGATACGCGCGCTCACCGATCGAGCCGTTGCATTGGGTCTCGAACGTGGCGTGACCGTCGGCGACAACGCGGCGCGCGAGGTTTCCAACACCCTCAATGCTGCAATGGCCGATCCGGAGATCCGCGACCGGGTTCGTGCGGGCCGAACGGTGGTGGCCGAGACATACAGCGGCTTCGGCCCCGCGCTGCTCTCGCTCGTTCCGGATCCTCCTGAGACCGAGACCGAGGACGACGGCGAACCGGATATTGCCGATGACGCGCCCGAGTCCGCAGCGGAATCCGATGCCGAGAACGAAGCCGAGCTGCTGCGCCAGGCCGAACACGATCGCCTGGTTGCCGAACTCGACTCTGCCGAAACCGCATTCGATGCCGCACGTGATGCGGCCGACGCTGCCGACCAGGGCACGGAGCGCGCTGCGTCCGAACGACGCAGCGCGACAGCAGAAGTCGAGAGACTCGAAGCCGAGCTGGAGGCCGCGAGAGCCACAGCGAAGGCAGCGCGGGCCGCGGAGAGAAAAAGCGTCGAACAGGCAGAGTCGACGGCGGAGGCGCTCGAGGCGGCGCGGGCACGCGTGACCGAAGCCCGGTCGGCCCTCGACGAACCGAGCTGACCTACCCTGGCGGCATGACCACACGCTGGCAAGCCGAGAACTCCGCCGACGACTCCGCCCGGTACATCGAGCGATTCGATCGTCTGGCCGAACGCGGCGTGGATCTGCACGGTGAAGCCCGCATGGTCGACGCGGTGGTCTCCCCCGCGTCGACCATCCTCGACGCCGGCTGCGGTACGGGCAGACTCGGTGCCGAACTGGCGCGACGTGGCCACCACGTCACCGCCGTGGATCTCGATCCGATTCTGGTCGAGAAGGCGCGTAGTCACCCCGAACTCGACGTGCATCTCGCGGATCTGACCACGCTCGAGTTGAATCGCACGTTCGACGCGGTCGTCGCGGCCGGCAACGTGTTGGTTTTTCTGGAGCCCGGCACCGAACGTGCTGCGCTCGAACGCATCTGGGCACATCTGAACGACGGCGGAGTGTTCGTCACCGGCTTCGCCACCGACCGGGCATACACAGCCGACGAACTCCACGAGGATCTCACTGCCGTCGGATTTTTCGTCGAACATCGATTCTCCACCTGGGACCTGCGGCCCTGGCGCGCCGACGCGGACTGGGCCGTCACCGTGGCACGAAAGCCCGCTCTGCTCGCTTGAGACGAAACGAGACCGGCCTGTGTCGGCAGGCCTCGTTCGAACGAAGCGAGCGCCGCGATTCCAAGTGCGGGTGTCGATTCGTTCCCGGGCGGGAAGACTGTCGCTCATGAAGGAACACATAGCGCGGTTGCGGGAGTCGTTCTGGTTCATTCCCGCCGTCCTCGGAGTTCTCGCACTCCTACTGGCGCAGGCGCTCGTCAGCCTCGATCGCTACCTACTCGACACCCGCGTGGACCTGACGGGTTCGTTGCTCTATCACGTCGGGGCGAGTGGCAGCCGGGACATCCTCGGGGCGATCGGTGGCTCGATGCTGGGGGTGGCTGCCACGTCGTTCTCCATCACCATCTCCGTGCTCGCCACGGCCAGTTCCTCGTACGGCCCCCGCCTGGTGCGAAACTTCATGGCGGACCGCGGGAATCAGGTGGTTCTGGGTATCTTCGGGGCGACGTTCCTGTACTCGCTGATGGTGCTGCGGTCGATTCGTTCGATCGAGTCCGATGGTTCGGTGTTCGTCCCGGACATCGCCGTCAATGTCGCCGTGGCGCTCGCGGTGGTCGATGTAGGCGTACTCGTCTACTTCATCCATCACATCGCGCAGTCGATTCAAGTGGCCACCCTGTCCGCGAGAGTCCGCGACGAGTTGTCGGAATCCGTCGACTCCCTCTACCCGACGGATCTTCCCGACGACGCCGCTTCGATCGACGGCATCTCGAAACCACCTGTCTACGTGACGGTCCTGGCCGAGACATCCGGGGTGATCATCGACATCGACGAGGACGCACTGCTGGGCATCGCGACCGACAACGGCACGCTGATCGAAATTCATCGGGTCCCGGGCGAGCACATCGTCTCCGGCGAACCGCTCGTCGACATTCTCGCCGATCGCTCGGCCGACATCTCCGACGCATCGATCGACCGAGTCCGCTCTTTTTTCGACATCGGTACCAGTAGGACGCCGCGCCACGACATCGCGTTCGCCGTCGAGCAGATGACGGAAATGGCGGTCCGGGCGCTGTCCACCGGGGTCAACGATCCCTACACGGCGCGTAACGCCATCGACGATCTCTCCGTCGGACTCGTTGCACTGGTCCAACGGCCGGCACCGTCACGCGGACGGCGTGGAACCGACGGAGAGGTGCGACTGATCGTGCGGCGGGTGGCCGTCTCGATCCTGATCGACCATGCGCTCGATGCGGTGCGCATCTACGGGACCGGCAGTCCCATGGTGGTCCAGGCCGGAATTCGTCTCGCCGAGAGGGTCGGCCGCGCTGCGCGCTCCACCGACGATGTCGACGCCGTGCTGGCGCAATTGAGCCTGTTGGACGCCGCCCTGACCGTCGACGAGACCGACAGCGCGCGCACAGCCGATGCCCGCGAGCAGATTTCGCGGACTCGAGCAGCGATCACCGATCGGGTACCACTCGCGGTACTTCGCACCGTCATTCGGTAGACGCTCGAACCGGGCACCGTGGGAGGATGGTGTGTATGCCAGCACCGTCGCCGCTTCCCCTCGACCCCATTGCAGAGGCCCACCGTCAGTGGACCAAGCACGGGTGGTCCGATGCCGCCGACGGTATGGCCGCGGTCACCTCGCTGATGCGCGCGCAGCAGATCATGCTGGCCCGGGTCGAGGAAGCGCTCAAGCCGACGGGACTGACGTTTTCGCGCTACGAGTTGCTGACGTTGTTGACGTTCACCAAGAACGGCGCGTTACCGATGGCGAAGGCCAGTGCCCGACTGCAAGTGCACCCCACCAGTGTGACCAACGCGGTGGACCGCCTCGAATCGGTCGGCTACGTGCGCCGCATTCCCCATCCCAGCGATCGACGGACAACCCTGGTCGAAATCACCGAGCAGGGGCGCACGTTGGCGGTCGAAGCCACCGAGCGCCTGAACACGCTGGTGTTCGCCAAGCCCGGGCTCGCGCGCGACAAGCTGATGGCGCTGGTGCGCATCCTCGCGGAACTGCGTTCGGATGCAGGCGATTTCGACAGTGATGACATCACCACATCGTTCTGAGTTCGATGGTGACTCGTCACAAGACAATGGCACAGCCGTACCGTTCGTGGTCCAATTGCTCCGGGAACAGGCCGGAGTCGGTCTGCTGAAGGGCGGGGCGGGGTGCTGGTGTTGGGGGTCGGAGCGGGTGCGCACGGTGCACGCGCAATTCTGACGTATCTGGACAGCCCCCATCGCACACCTATCGTGTCTCGGACGGTGCGCCGCGCTCCCGGTCAGTCGCTGGCCACCACGATCGCCACCGGCGTCGACGCCATCCACTCCATTGCCGCGACGATGTCGCTCCCGGTGCAGTTCTCTGCCATCGCCTACCGGGTCGCCACCGATCCCGGCACGGTTGCCACCCGAGGGACCGCTCGAACGGCCTCCCTGGTTCCGGAAACCGCTGCGCAAGTGCGGTTTCTACGATTCATCGGGCTGGTACCCAATCACGGCGTCACCGTGCTGTGCGACATCGGGAGTACCGGCACCACGGTCACCGTCATCGATCTCGCGTCCACTCGCACCCTCATGACGCGGCGCACTGCCACGTTCTGCGGCGACGATCTCGATCACTCGGTGCGCCGGCTGCTCTCGTCCAACGGCGTTCGCGTCGGAATCGACGCCAGCCGGTCCATCAAGGAGCAACTGAACATCGATTCCGTCGTCAGCACCACGGACCCAGCCGGCACTGCACGGCATGTGCTGACACGGCGCGACTTCGACGATCTGATCGCGGGACCCGTCCGTTACGCAGGCATGCTGGTGGAGCAGACCATCGAATTGTCCGGTGCCAGGCCGCAGTCCATCGTCGTGGTCGGCGGCGGCGCGAACATCACCTCGATAGCGCGGTCTCTCGAACTGCGGACCGGCCTGACCACCCTGGTGCCGACGATGCCCGAGCTGGTCTCGGCCCGCGGGGCCGCCCTCCTGTCCCCCGACAGGTAGGACGGCCCCGGAAGTGGAGCCCGCGGAACGACCGGTCGGGGTGGGAATGGAGCCCGCGGAACGACCGGTCGGGGTGGGAGTGGAACCCGCGGAACGACCCGAAAGAGCGGCCAGCTTTACCGGTGCTGAAAGTTGGGCGTGCGCTTCTCGATGAAAGCCGACATGCCTTCCTTCTGATCCTCCGTGGCGAACGTCGAATGAAACACGCGGCGCTCGAACAGAACTCCCTCACGAAGGCTCGACTCGAACGATCGGTTCACTGCTTCCTTCGCCATCATGGCAACCGGTAGCGACATCTCGGCGATCGTGGTCGCGGTTGCGATGGCGTCGTCGAGGAGATCCGCGACCGGCACGATGCGCGAGACCAATCCTGCTCGCTCGGCTTCCTCGACCTTCATGTTCCGGCCGGTCAGGCACATCTCCATGGCCTTGGCCTTGCCCACCGCACGCGTCAGGCGCTGCGAGCCACCGATTCCCGGAATGACGCCGAGCTTGATCTCGGGTTGTCCGAATACCGCGGTGTCCGAGGCGATCAGAACGTCGCACAGCATCGCGAGTTCACACCCGCCACCGAGTGCATAACCGGAGACCGCGGCGATGAGGGGCGTCCGCGCCGCGGCCAGTCGATCCCACGCCGCGAAGAAGTCGTCGAGGTACACGTCCATGTACGACTTGGGCTGCATTTCCTTGATGTCGGCCCCGGCTGCGAAAGCCCGCTCGGATCCGGTGATCAGAATGGCACCGATCTCGGAATCTGCATCGAGTTCCTCGACCACCGAAACGACCTCACGCATCAACTGAGAGTTCAGCGCGTTCAATGCTTTCGGACGGTTCAGCGTGATGATGCCGACGCGTCCCCGGCGTTCGAGCAGGATGGTTTCGTAGTCGGTCACTGAGCAGCTCCGTTCGAGCGTTCGCGGATGTCGTTGATGATGCCGGAGAAGTCCACGTCGGTTCCGCCGCCGGACGTTTCCTTGAACCGAGCGTAGAGCTCGGCTGCGCGAAGTCCGAGTACTCCCTCGACCCCGTTGTCGCGCAGTGCATTCGCAGCCAGACCCAGATCCTTGTCCATGAGGGCCGCCGCGAATCCGGGCTTGTACTCGTTGTTCGCCGGGCTCGTCGGAACCGGACCGGGCACCGGGCAATTGGTCGTCAACGCCCAGCATTGGCCGGACGCAGTCGATGCCACGTCGAAGAGCGCCTGATTGCTCAGACCGAGCTTCTCGCCCAACACGAAGGCCTCGCTGATGGCGATCATCGATACGCCGAGAATCATGTTGTTGCAGATCTTGGCGGCCTGACCGTTGCCCGCCGGCCCGCAGTGCACGACCTTGCGGCCCATGACGTCGAGAACGGCAGCGGCGGAGGCGAAATCGTCCTCCGAACCACCGACCATGAACGTGAGCGTGCCTGCGGCCGCTCCCCCGACACCGCCCGAGACCGGAGCGTCGAGGCTACGGTGTCCGGCCTCGTGCACCAGCCGGTGCGCGGCATGCGCGTCGGCGACGTCGATGGTCGACGAATCGATGAACAACGTCCCCGGTGCCGCGGCCGGAAGCAAATCCCCGTACAGCCCGAGTACCAGTTTTCCGTTCGGCAACATCGTGATCACGATGTCGGCTCCGGCGACGGCCGCAACCGCGGACTCCACCACAGTGACGCCGTCCTTCGTGGCCTGCTCCAGCGCCGCGGGAACAAGATCGAAGCCCTGCACCGTGTACCCGGCCGCAGCCAGGTTGGCGGCCATCGGTCCACCCATGTGCCCGAGGCCGATGAATCCGATCGTCTTCTCGCTCATGACTGCTCACCTTCTGTAAGTGCTTTCGACAGACCGAGTTCGGCGTCGCCCAGGGGCGCGAAGTATCGGTCGACATCCTCGGCAGTGACATCCGCCGACGTGGCCGGCTGCCACTGGGGGTTGCGATCCTTGTCGACGACCTGCGCCCGAATTCCCTCGACCAGATCGTGACTGCTCAGCGACGCGACCGACACGCGGTACTCCTCGTCGAGCACGGCCTCGAGGGAGGGCAGCGTCGCCGCCCGTCGCAGCGACCGCAGCGTCACCGCAAGAGACACCGGCGATTTGGACGCGATGTCCTTTGCGGCCTGCTGCGCCTCCGGCACCGGCGATGCAGCCAGAGCGTCGACGATGCCCTGAATGTCGTCACCTGCGTAGCACTCGTCGATCCATTCCTGCTGAGTCGCGACGGTGGATTCCGGAGCCGACTCGCTGAACGTGTCGACGGCCTCCCCGACGCTGACCGTCTCGAGGGCGGTGTAGAACTCCTCGAGCTTGTCCGACGGAATGTAGTGATCGGCGAATCCGACCGCGATGGCGTCGGCCGCATTCATCCGCGCCGTGGTGAGCGCGAAGTGGGTACCGGTTTCGCCGGGCGCACGCGAAAGAAGGTAGGTGCCACCGACATCGGGAATGAATCCGATGCCGACCTCGGGCATCGCGATCTTCGAACGTTCGGTCACGATACGGGTGTTCGCGTGGGCCGAGAGCCCGACGCCACCGCCCATGACGATGCCGTCCATGATCGCGACGAAGGGCTTAGGGAAGCGGGCGATCGCGGCGTTGAGCACGTACTCGTCGCGCCAGAAGTCCTTGCTTCCGCTGCCGCCGTCCTTTGCGTCGTGGTAGATCGAGACTATGTCGCCGCCCGCGCACAATCCGCGCTCGCCGGCTCCGGTCAGCAGGACGACGTCGACTCTGTCGTCGGTTGCCCACTGCGTCAACGCCGGAGCTATCTGCTGAACCATCGCATGCGAGAGTGCATTGATGGCTTTGGGGCGGTTCAGAGTGATGCGACCGATCCCGCCCGAAACCTCCAGTAGGACATCGCTCATGCTGCACCCACGATGGAGCGAGCTACGACCACGCGCATGATCTCGTTGGTACCTTCCAGAATCTGGTGGACCCGAAGGTCGCGAACGATTTTCTCGACACCGTACTCGGCGAGATAACCGTATCCGCCGAGCAACTGCAGCGCCCCGTTGGCGACCTCGAAGCCGGTATCGGTACCGAAACGCTTGGCCATCGCGCACATCTCGACCTTGTCGGCTGCATTGTTCTGCAACCCGTCCGCTGCTCGCCACAGCAGAGTTCGCGCAGCTTCGAGCTCGGTCTTGAAATCCGCCAGTCGAAACTGCAGGGCCTGCGAGTCGAGCAACCTGGTGCCGAATGCGTTGCGGTCGGCGAGGTAGGACACGGCCTTGTCGAGAGCGGACTGTGCGCCGCCGATCGAGCACGCGGCGATGTTGATGCGTCCGCCGTTGAGCCCGTTCATCGCGATCCGAAATCCGTCGCCCTCGCCGCCGAGCAGGTTGGCAGCCGGAACGCGGGCACCTTCGAAGATCACCTGGCGGGTGGGTTGAGCGTTCCATCCCATCTTTTTCTCGTTCGCTCCGAACGACAGTCCCGCCGTGTCCTTCGGCACGATGAACGCCGAGATGCCGCGGGGACCCGGCGCTCCGGTGCGGGCCATAACGACGTACACCTCGGAAGTGCCTGCGCCGGAGATGAACTGCTTGACGCCGTCCAGCACGTACTCGTCACCGTCGCGGACGGCCTTGGTACCGAGCTTTGCCGCATCGGATCCAGCGCCGGGTTCGGTGAGGCAGTAGCTACCGAGCTGGTCCATCGAGCACAGCCCTGGAAGCCAGCGCTGCCGTTGCTCGTCGTCGCCGTACGTGTCGATCATCCAGGCGACCATGTTGTGGATGGAAATGTAGGCCGCGATGGACGGGTCACCGGTGGCGAGTTGCTCGAAAATGCGCACCGCGTCGACGCGGGTCAGGCCCGATCCGCCCACGTCTTCACGAATGTAGATGCCGCCCATCCCGAGAGCAGCAGCCTTGCGCAGCACGTCCACCGGAAAGTGCTTCTGCTGATCCCATTCGACGGCGTTCGGTGCGAGGAACTCGTCCGCGAAATCACGAGCAGTGTCGTTGATGGCACGCTCGTCCTCGTTCAACGTGAACATCGTCGATCAGTCCATGTTCGGAATGACGAAGTGATTCTGCGCAGCTGCTTCCTTGGTGCCCGACGGCCAACGCTGAGTGACGGTCTTGGTCTTGGTGTAGAAGCGGATGGAATCCGGTCCGTGCTGGTTGAGATCGCCGAATCCCGAACGCTTCCAACCACCGAACGTGTGGTACGCGATCGGCACCGGAATCGGCACGTTGACTCCCACCATGCCCACCTGGACGCGGGAGCAGAAGTCGCGAGCGGTGTCGCCGTCGCGGGTGAAGATCGAGACGCCGTTGCCGTACTCGTGTTCGGACGGCAGACGCAGCGCGTCCTCGTAGTCCTTCGCGCGCACGACGATCAGCACCGGACCGAAGATCTCTTCCTTGTAGATGCGCATGTCGGTGGTCACCTTGTCGAACAGCGTTGCGCCGGCGAAGAATCCGCCCTCGTGGCCCTCGAGACTGAATCCGCGTCCATCGACGACCAACTCGGCACCCTCGTCCACACCGATCTGGGTGTAGTCGTTGACGCGCTTCAACGCATCGCTACCGACGAGCGGGCCGAAGTCCGCGTTCTCGTCGTCGCTGCGGCCGATCTTCAGTTTCGCCACTCGCTCGGTCAGTTTGGCGACCAACGCGTCGGCGGTCTCCTCACCGACGGGAACCGCGACGGAAATCGCCATGCATCGCTCGCCGGCCGAACCGTATGCGGCTCCGAGCAGAGCGTCGGCGACCTCGTCGAGATCGGCATCGGGCATCACCAAAGCGTGGTTCTTCGCTCCACCGAAGCACTGTGCGCGCTTGCCGTGCTGCGCCGCCGTCTCGTAGATGTACTGCGCGATGGGGGTCGATCCGACGAAGCCGATCGCCTTGACGCGATCATCGGTGAGCAGCACGTCGACGGCATCCTTGCCGCCGTTGACGACGTTGAACACGCCCGGCGGCAGACCTGCCTCGAGGAACAGCTCCGCGAGCTTGAGGGGTACGGACGGGTCTCGCTCTGACGGCTTGAGAATGAAGGCGTTACCGCAGGCGATGGCCGGGCCGGCCTTCCACAGCGGAATCATGGCCGGGAAGTTGAACGGGGTGATGCCGGCAACGACACCGAGCGGCTGACGCATCGAGTAGACGTCGATACCGCCACCCGCACCCTCGGTGTACTCACCCTTGAGCAGGTGCGGAACACCGACGGCGAACTCGACGACCTCGACGCCACGCTGGATGTCGCCCTTGGCGTCGGCGATGGTCTTGCCGTGCTCCGACGAGAGCAGCCGCGCGAGTTCTTCGGTGTCGCGGGTGACGAGCGCGAGGAACTTCATCAGCACCCGAGCGCGCCGCTGCGGGTTCCACTTCGCCCACTCACGCTGCGCCTGCTCGGCGTCGGCGATGGCGGCCTCGACCTCGGATACGTCGGCCAGGGGCACCCGGGCCTGCACCTCACCGGTATTGGGATCGAACACATCCCCGAACTGTCCGGAGGTGCCGGCGACATGCTTGCCGCCGATGAAGTGCGTGAGTTCGCGAGCCATGGGTGTCCGTCCTCGAGCGTGGAATTAAGTACGCTCATCCTATAGTCGGATGTCCATGTAAGTCCAGGAGCGGTCACATTCGGTCGTAGAACGCGCGCAGATCAGCGCAGGCCCGGCTGACTTCCGCCTCCGTCGAACCGTCGGCGCGAAAGATTCTGCGCAGGATCAGCGGATCGAGATCGTCCGTCGCCGGAGCGAACGACACTTTCGGAAGTTCGGGGAACGCCGCACGATCGCCGAACCAGTCGTCCGGGTCGAACTCCTGGTCGCTGTCGCCGACCCCCTCGATCAACTGATCCAGATCGACACCGCGCAGTGTCAGGATCGTCCCCGCGGACGCGTCGATGTGCTCGGCGGCGATGTACATCAGCGCTGCCGCGTGTTTGCACGGCCACCCGTCGTCGGGGCACGAACAGTCGAAATCCAGTTGCCCCTTGTCGTGGGGAAGCAGCACCGACGCCAGCGCCTGAGGAATCGCGTTGGACGCGAGTTCCGCCAGCATGCCGGGGTTGGATCGCACTCGGCCGACGAGCCCGGCCACCTCGCCTTCGGTGAGCGGCTCGACGCTGACCGACGCCGAGAACGGCTCGAGCTGACTGCCCTGCACCTCACCGTAGATCTGCCCACGTTCGACTCCGAGAGTGAGCACCTGCCCCTGGCGGGCATAGGTCCGGCCCCGTGCGATCCGGCCCGGATCGGCGAGATCTTCCATCGCGGCGACGAAATGCCTGCCCCACCACGTCTGCCCGAAGGCACCCCGCTTGTTTCGAGACTCGATGCCGCCCTTGGCTTGTCGACGCTTGCCGTACTGCGAGAAGTCGGCCATCACTCCCCCACCGCGTCTTCGCTGAGACGAAACAGTTCCTGCAGTTCCGCAGTGTCCATCTCGGTCACCCAGCTCTCACCGGTGCCCACCGCCAGATCCGCCAGATCCTGCTTCGACACCAGCATCGAATCGATGCGTTCCTCCACGGTGCCCACACACAGCAGCTTGCGCACCATCACGTTCTTGCGCTGGCCGATACGGAAGGCGCGGTCGGTCGCCTGGTTCTCCACCGCCGGATTCCACCAACGATCTAAGTGCACAACATGATTGGCGGCAGTGAGATTGAGCCCGGTACCACCGGCCTTGAGCGAGAGCATCATGATCGGCGGACCGTCGTCGCTCTGGAACTTCTCGACCATCTCATCGCGCTTGCCCTTGCTCACGCCGCCGTGCAGGAACGGCACCTGAACTCCGAAACGCTCGGCGAAATACGGTGCCACGAGCTCACCGAACTCTCGAAACTGCGTGAACAACAACGCCTTCTCGTTGTCACCGAGAACGGAATCGAGCATGTCCTCCACCAATCCGATCTTTCCGGAACGGTGCTGACCTCGCTTGAGTACCGACGAGCCGTCGGACAGGAAATGCGCGGGGTGATTGCACACCTGTTTGAGGCGAGTGAGGGCCGAGAGCACCGCACCCTTGCGTTTCATGCCCTTCGCGTCGGCGATCTGCGCCATCATCTCGTCGACGACCGCCTTGTACAACGCCGCCTGCTCGGCAGTGAGGTTGGCGCGCACGGTCATTTCGTTCTTCTCCGGCAGATCAGAGATGACCGTGGGATCGGTTTTGACGCGACGCAGAATGAACGGAGACGTGATGGCACGCAGCCGCGAGACCGCGTTCTCGTCGTTCTCCCGCTCGATCGGCACCGAGAACCGCTTCCTGAAGTCCGACGGCCGCCCCAGCATGCCCGGGTTCGCGAAATCCAGAATGGACCTCAGCTCGTCCAGCCGGTTCTCCACCGGCGTCCCGGTGAGCGCCAGTTTGTGATCGGCCGGTATGGCCAGTGCCGCCTTCGCCTGCACGGTGCCTGCATTCTTGATGTGCTGCGCCTCGTCGAGAACCACGCGACGCCACGTCTGTGCGGCCAACTGCGCGCGGTCCTTGGCCATCAATGCGTACGTGGTGACGATCAGGTCGTGCTCCGCGATGGCTCGATCGAGCTCCTCGTCGCGTAACCGCGTCGGACCGTGGTGCACCAGAACACGCAGTGCAGGAGTGAATTTCGCGGCCTCACGTTGCCAGTTACCGACCACCGACATCGGGGCCACCAACAGCGTCGGAGTCGCACTGTTCTCGTGAGCGAGCAGCGTGAGCACCTGCAGTGTCTTGCCCAGGCCCATGTCGTCGGCGAGCACGGCACCGAGACCGAGTCGGCTCATGAACGCGAGCCAGTCGAGACCGCGTTGCTGGTAGGGCCGCAGAGTCGCGCGGACGCCCTCGGGCACCGGGATGGTTTCCGGAACCGCCCCGGGTTCGAGCAACGTTGCCGCCCAGCCGGTGGCGCGGATGTCCTGGACCGGAGCCGGAGGCGGATCGGCCAACGTCATCTCACGCATCAACGTGCTGAGCGCAGTCCCGTCACCGTGATGCTCGGCGACGTACTTCGCAGCCCGCGCCAGCTGTCCCCCGTCGGCGAGCACCCATTGCCCGCGCAGGCGGACGAGGTCGCCCTTCGAGACGGCAAGCCGGTTCATCTCCGCCTCGGTGAGCACCATGTCGCCCAGCTGCAGTTGCCAGTCGTACGACACCAGCTCGTCCATACCGACGGCACGATCGGCCGCAGCTTTGGTCACCGCGGGTGACTCGACCCGCAATCGCATCGACGGATCCAACCTGGTCCAGGCCCTCGGCAGCAGGACCGTCGTGCCGGTGGCCTGCAATGCAGTGGCACCGTGTTCGACGAGATCGATGACCACCGACGTCGGCAACAACAGGTCGAGGGTGCCCTCCTGGGTGGGCAGATCACGCAACCTCGGGTAGGCAGCCACGGCCTCGCCGAGTTTGCGTACTGCCGTCGACAGCAAGGTCGCGTCGACCTTGCGACTCATCGGGACCGGACGCGGAGCCTCCCCGTCCGCGCGCAGGCACACCTGAAGTGTCCAGAACGACTCGACGGCATCGTCCGGGGCACCGTCGGCATCACCCGTCTCGCCGTCCTGGTCGTCCGGTTCGAGCAGGCGCAGCACCAGCGCCGGTTCGTCGACGGTGAGGCTGGCGCGCCAATTGTCGAACAGCGTCGAGATCTTCTGCGTCCCATCGAGATACGGATCGTCCCGCACGAGGGCCGACAGCAACGGGTGCTCGGAATCGGGCTTGCCGAGCACCGATCTGACGATCGGGTCGGTGAGCTCCTCGACCATGTCGTCCAGAAGCTTCTTCGGCCGTTCGTTCGCTCGCTGCACCGACGGCATCGCAACAGCGAGCTCGCTGAGCCAGGCGCGTTGACGCTCGCCGCCGACCAGCCGCCAACGCGGCCACCACTGGCCGTCCATCAATTTCAGTGCCGGCACCACTCGTCCGGCCCGGACCCACCGTTCGATGCCCTGGGCGACGTGGCCCAGGAACCGGAGGTCGCCGGAGATCAGCGGGTGGGTCGACGGGGTGCGGAGCAACAGGTCGGCCGCATCGTGCGGAGCCAGCGCGATCGCCGGCAGTTCGACCGGATCCCGAGGGGTGGCGCGTCGAGTGGAGTCGGGAAACGTCACTCGGGCGCGATGCCGGAACGTGCGGGTGAGCACGTGCGAGTGTGTCGCCGGTAGGTCGGGTTCGTCTCCGGTGCTGATCTCGTCGTCCCAGAGCAGCAATCCGGCACCGGGAGACCAGAGACCGTGCAGCATCGGTCCATCCAACCAGCACGCACCGACATACCCGGCGCCGATGTGTCTTCGCTAGCGCTGATGTGTCATCGATGAGGCACCGATGTCTCATCGATGAGGCACAGTGGTCCCATGATCGCGTACGGCTTCGACGAATACGGCGGCCCCGACACCGAGACATTTCTGGACCTCCCCGTGACGGAACCGGGATCGGGGCAGCTTCTCGTGGCGGTACATGCCGCGGGGGTGAATCCCGCAGATTGGAAGGTGCGGGCGGGTAATCGCAAGGACACCGTGCAGATCACCTTGCCTGCGGTGCTGGGGCGGGAGGTGTCGGGCACTGTTGTGGGCGTCGGCTCGGGAGTGGACGGGTTCTCGGTCGGTGACGAGGTCTTCGGGGCGACGGCGTCGGGTCACGGCGGCTATGCGCAGTACACGCTGCTCAACGCGGCCGGTACGGCACACAAGCCCGAGGCCGTGTCCTGGTCGGTCGCGGCGACACTGCCGGTGGCGGCCGGGACCGCCTTCGACGCACTGCGAGGGTTGGCGCTGACTGCAGGCAACACCGTTCTCGTTCTCGGCGCAGGCGGCGGTGTGGGTTCTTCGGTTCTGCAGCTGGCGCGTGCCGACGGTAACGACGTTCTCGGGGTGGCGAGCTCGGGCAAGCGGGAGTGGATCGAGAGCCTCGGTGCGGAGTTCGTCGAGTCCGGACCCGAGTACGTCGGTTCGATATCGCGGCCGGTGCACGGCATCGTCGATCTGGTCGGCGGGGACACTCTTCGCGCGGCCGCTGTGAAGACCGGCGCCCCGATCGTCAGCGTGGCCGACCCGGTGCTCGCCGCCCAGTGGGGTGGGTCTGGAGCAGTGCGCGAGCGCACCACTGCGGCGTTCACCCGATTGGCCGATCTGGTCGTGACGGGCGTCCTTCGTCCACGCATCGATCACACGTTTCCACTCGACCGCGCAGGCGAGGCTCTTGCGCTCGTGGAGAACGGGCACGCACTCGGCAAGGTCGTCATCGAGGTCCGCTGACACCCGACCGTGTCGGGCGGTGTCGGTACCGTCCGGCACACTGCTGTCGCGAGGTACGAGAGTCGGCAAGATCGAAGTTTCACGATGGGGCGTGTGTGAAGAAGCTGTGGGTAGCGGCGGCGTTGGTGATCGCCGCGATCGTCATGGCGACGTTCGAATCCTGTGACCGGTCCGACATACCGGGATTGGCTCCCCCACCCCCGGCTCCGGGCAGCCCCACCCGCGCCCAGATCGAAACGCTGTTGGATCGGGTGGCCGTCGTCGCCGCACGACCCGATCCTCGTGGGTACGAGCGCGGATGCAAGAGCGGTGAAGGGTGCGTGTTCGGACCGGCGTGGACGGACGACTACGACGGACCGGGCGGGCACGACGGGTGTGGAACCCGTGACAACGTGCTGGCACTGTCGATGACCGAAGTCGAGTTCAAGGCCGGCACCCGAGACTGCGTGGTGCTCTCGGGCTCCCTGGACGACCCCTACTCCGGTGAACGGTTGCAGTTCACCAAGTCCGACGCCGGCAAGATCCAGATCGATCACGTCTATCCGTTGTCTGCCGCCTGGGACATGGGTGCCGACAGCTGGGCAGCGGACAAGCGCATTCGTTTCGCGAACGACATCGCGTTCAATCTGCTGGCGGTCAACGGGCCGGACAACCAGAGCAAGAGCGACAAGACGCCGTCGCAGTGGATGCCGCCGAACGCGGCGTACCACTGTTTCTACGCGGGCAAATATCTGTCGGTGGCGGCCCAGTACGAGCTGCCGATCACCGAGGCCGACCGCCGCGCCCTCGCTTCGGTGGCCCCCAGCTGCTGATCCAGCGATGCGAACGCGGGCGGTAAAGTCTGGCCAATGGCAACGACGTCGTCGCGCAGCTTTCTCGACCGTGACACCCAGCTCTGCATGTCTCTGTCGGGAAGGCCGAGCAATATCGGAACCCGCTTCCACAACTACCTGTACGACGAACTGGGATTGAATTTCGTCTACAAGGCGTTCACCACCACCGATCTCGCGGCCGCGGTCGGTGGAGTCCGTGCACTCGGTATCAGGGGATGCGCGGTCTCCATGCCGTTCAAGGAGGACGTGATCGAGCTGGTCGACGTCATGCACGAATCTGCGAGCGCGATCGCATCGGTCAACACCATCGTCAACGAGGCGGGCGTGCTGCACGCCTACAACACCGATTACCAGGCTGTGGCCGATCTGCTCGCGTCGAGCGATATCTCGACCGATTGTTCGGTGGCCGTGACCGGCTGCGGCGGTATGGCCAAGGCAGTTGTTGCCGCACTGCGGGATTCGGGTTTCACCCGCGGCACCGTAGTTGCTCGCAACGCGTCGACCGGTCCGGCTCTCGCCGAGGCGTACGGATACGACTGGTCGGCCGAGTCCGTCGAAGCCGACTTGCTGGTGAACGTCACCCCGGTGGGAATGGCGGGCGGCCCCGCTGCCGATTCGACACCCTTCACCGAGTCGCAGATCCATGCGGCACAGGCAGTGTTCGACGTGGTCGCGATGCCGTCGGAGACACCGCTGATCACCGCGGCGCGTGCGGCGAACAAACCGGTGATCACCGGCGCTCAGGTCATTGCCCTGCAGGC
This sequence comes from Rhodococcus sp. 05-2254-5, assembly GCF_002258575.1. NCBI lineage: Bacteria > Bacillati > Actinomycetota > Actinomycetes > Mycobacteriales > Nocardiaceae > Rhodococcus > Rhodococcus sp. 05-2254-5. The sequence continues at coordinate 45,709 of NZ_NOZG01000019.1, forward strand.
AGCAGAACAGTTCGTTCTCTACACCGGAGTTCGCCCGTCCGACGATCAGATCCAGCGGGCGTCGGAATTCTCCCGTCGCTGACTCACAGGCGTTGCCACGCGGGCTTGTTCGCGTAGGCGTGGCGGTAGTAGTCCGTGAGAGCGAGGGACGCAGCAGCTGCCTCGTCCACCAGTACCGTCACGTGCGGATGCCACTGAATCGCGGACGCAGGACAGCGTGCCGACAACGGCCCCTCGACGGCAGCGGCCACCGCGTCTGCCTTGGATTCTCCGGTAGCGATGAGCACGAGATGACGCGCCTCGTCGATGGTGCCGAGGCCTTGCGTCAGCACGTGGTGCGGCACCTCCTCCGGCGAGGGGAAGAAGCGCGCATTGTCGACCCGAGTCTGTTCGGTGAGCGTCTTCACCCGGGTTCTCGACCGTAGTGACGACCCGGGCTCGTTGAAGCCGATGTGTCCGTCGGTGCCGATGCCGAGAATCTGCACATCGATACCACCGGCCTCCGCGATCGCGGCGTCGTATCGTCGCGCTTCGGCAGCGATGTCGACGGCTTCACCGTCCGGCGAGAACACCGCGGAATCGTCCAGGTCGACGAGGTCCACGAAGTTCTCGCGAATGAACGAAAAATACGACTGCTCAGCAGTTCTGGGTAGACCTATGTATTCGTCGAGCAGAAACGCTCGACACCCAGCGAAGGACAGCCCTTTCTCGCGATGTCGGCGGGCCAGCTCGCGATACGTGCCGACGGGACTCGACCCGGTCGCCAACCCGAGGACGGGGCCCGATCCCGGGACCGAGTCGGTTCGCACGACGCGCTCGACGATGTCGGCCGCGGTTCGGTCCACGTCGGTGGCTGTGGGGAGTACGACGATCTCCATCTAACTTTCCTCCTCGATCGCGCGTCCGCCGCGAATGACCTGCACCGGCGCGAAGGATGCGTCGACCACCAGCACGTCCGCTCTCGATCCGGCTACGAGAGAACCGGTTTCGGCCCCGATCCCGATCAGCGCTGCCGGGGTGGTTGCCCCGGCACGCACTGCGTCGAGCAACGGCACACCGGCGTCGAGCACTGCGCGGCGTACCAGGTCGAGCACACTCGACGTGCCGCCCGCGATCGGGGCCGACTCGGGATCGTTCTCCCGCGACAGGCGGGCGACCGAATCGTGCACGGTGACATCCAGCGGCCCGAGCCGGTAGCGGCCGTCGGCCATTCCCGCCGCGGCCATCGCGTCGGACACCAACGCGATGTTCCCACCGCCGACGAGATCGAACACCGCTCGCACGGTCTCGTCGGCGAGATGTACTCCGTCGCCGATCAATTCGAGCACCATCGACCCTCGCGCCGCAGCGGCCAAGCACTCGCTGACCGGCCCCGGCGACCGATGGTGCCAGGTGGGCATCCCGTTGAACAGGTGGGTGGCACCGATGGCACCCTCTCCGAGGGCGTCGATTGCGCTGCGAGTGGTGCGTGCGTCGGCGTCGGTGTGCCCGATGCTGGGGACGATGCCGTTCTCTCGCAACATGTGTCCGACGGCCGTGAAGCCGTCGACTTCGGGAGCAAGTGTCATCGACCGTACCGATCCCCGCCCGGCGTCGATGATGTCTGCCAGCAGACCGGTGTCGCCGTCACGGAGTGACGCGGGGTCCTGCGCCCCGCAGCGGGCAACAGACAGGAACGGCCCTTCGAGGTGGACCCCGGCGATGTCCCCCGACTCGTACAGATCGGCGAGCATCGACGTCTGCTCGACCAGTCGCCCAGGGGATGCCGACACCAGCGATGCGAGCATCGTGGTGGTGCCGCGGCCACGGTGGTGCCGTACCGCGGTCATCAGATCGGCACGGGCAGAATCCGGGAACGACGCCCCGCCGCCGCCGTGGCAGTGCACATCGACCAGGCCCGGCAGGATGGTCGAATTCGATTGCGGTGGAGCCTCGTCGGGCCACGCCACTACCGGACCCACCCAGGAGATTCGATCGCCGGACAATGCCACGACGGCGTCGTCGATGACCGCGTCGGGTGTGACGACCCGCCCCCTGAGCGCCGTCGTGATGGATTCGCTCATGCCCGGTCGGGTTCGAGCACCGCGTCGTCCTCGCGGCCGGGGGTGCGCAGGTTCCACTTCTTGATGACGAAGCTGAACAGGAAGTAGTAGATCACCGCATACACCAGGCCGATAGGAATGAGAAGCCATGCCTTCGTAGCGATTCCGTAGTTCAACAGATAGTCGATACCGCCGGCAGAGAAGAAGAAGCCGTCATGGATTCCCAGGGCATTGGTCAGTGCCATGGAGGTTCCGGTCAGCACGGCGTGGATGATGTAGAGCGGCCAGGCGACGAACATGAACGAGTACTCGAGCGGTTCGGTGATGCCGGTGACGAACGCAGTCAGACCGGTGGACAACATGATTCCGCCGACGATCTTCTTCTGCGACGGCTTGGCGTTGCGATAGATCGCGAATGCAGCGGCAGGCAGAGCGAACATCATGATGGGGAAGAAGCCGGTCATGAAGACTCCCGCGGACGGATCTCCCGCGAAGAATCGGTTGAGATCGCCACGCACCAATTGACCACTCGCGTCCTGATAATCACCGACGAGGAACCAGACGACCGAATTGAGAATGTGGTGCAGTCCCGTCGGAATCAGCATGCGATTGGCAAAACCGTAGATCCCGCTACCCACCACACTGTGATCGGCAACGGTGTTTCCGACCCAGTTCAGTGCGCTGTAGAAGAGCGGGTAGACGAACGACATGACGACGGCGACGACGAGGCCGGTGACAGCGGTCAGGATGGGAACCAGACGTCGTCCGCTGAAGAAGCCGAGGTAATCCGGCAGTTTCTGGCGGTAGAACCGCTGCCACAGAATGGCGGAGAGCAGGCCGATGACGATGCCGGCCAACACGCCGTAGTCGATCACGGCCGGATCGCCGTTCGCGTCGACTTTGCCTTCCAGTACCACCGGTGACATCGCGGTGAAGACACCGTTCATCACCATGTAGCCGACGACGGCGGCGAGGGCGGTCGAGCCGTCCGACTTCTTGGCCCAGCCGATGGCGATGCCCACGGCAAATATCAAGGGCAACCAGGTGAAGACCGCCTGTCCTGCAGCGGAGATGACGGCCGCCGCGGTGCCCAGAGCACTGAATCTGCCGAGGAGGTCGTCCTGGCCCAGCCGCAACAGGATTCCCGCCGCGGGAAGAACCGCGATGGGCAGCATGAGACTGCGCCCGAATCGCTGCAACCCGGCGAGAGATCTGGATTCCTTCTTCGGTTCGGCTTCGGCCGAGTCCGTCTTCTTCAGGGTCATGGCGACCTTCTCTTCGAGGCTGGTCCGGCAAGGGAGTTCTACTGTTGTGACCGGATGACATCAGGGGTACTGTCCGGTCATTACCAGTTGTAGTTTGGCCAGGTGACGACCACATGTCAACCCGGAGATGTGACCTCGCCGACACCACTGCACACGAGAAGGAAGCGGGAACAGAACATGGCCAAGGCGGACGCGATCGTGAAGGGCCTCGGCGGTGCCGACAACATCGTAGAGATCGAAGCGTGCATCACCCGGCTCCGTACCGAGGTCAAGGACGGGTCGCTGGTGGACGAGGCTGCGCTCAAGGCAGCCGGTGCGCACGGAGTGTTCCACAAGGGGACAGCCGTGCAGGTCATCGTCGGCCCGGAGGCCGACACCCTCGCCGAGGACATCGGCGACATTCTGTGAGCGGGACCTCGACGATCTCCAGTCCTGTTGCCGGTCAGGTCATCTCGCTCGCCGACGTCCCCGACCCGGTCTTCTCTTCGCAGATGGTGGGCTCCGGGGTCGCCGTGCGCCCGGCGGCCGGTAGCGGGCCCGTCGAGGTGCGGTCTCCGATAGCCGGCAAGATCCTCAAACTCCACCCACATGCGTTCGTCGTGTTCACCGACGACAAGGCGGGAGTGCTGGTGCACATCGGCATCGACACCGTGAAGATGAAGGGCCAGGGCTTCGAACTCGTTGCAGCAGAGGGCGATCGGGTCCAGTCCGGCGATCTCGTGATCACCTACGACCCTGCGGCGATCGCGGACGCCGGATACTCCGACGTGATTCCCGTGGTCCTGATGGACTCCGAGCCCGATGCCGTCACGAGCGCGGCCGTCGGAACCTCGGTGGCACAGGGCGACTCGCTGTTCGTGTTGCCCTGAGCCTAGCGGCGCTGCGTGGTGCGCCGCTCCCCCTGCACCTCCATCGAGAGTTGGTACCGGTCGCACCGGTACCAACTCTCCGTGTGCTCGATCGGTTCGTCGCCGCTGAACGACACTCGGTCGAAGTACAGCACCGGTGCGCCGCGTTTGGTCCCCAGCAGCGTGGAGGTGTCACTGTCGGCGGCTGTCGCTTTGACGGTCTGCTCGGCTCGATCGATGGTCAGGCCGTAGTGGTTGCGCACGGCCTCGTACACCGACTGACTCAGATCGTGGTCGATCAGCCCCGGAAGGAGTTCGGCCCGGTACCACCCGTCGTCGACACTGACCGGCTCGGCATCGGCCAGCCGTAGCCGTTTGATGTGGTACGTCCGATCACCGTCGACCAGGCCCAGAGCACGAATCGTTGCTGCCGAGGGCTTTTCGAGTCGCGCGAACAGGACCACCGTCGTCGGCGTCAGCCCCTGGGCACGCATCTCCTCGGAGAACGACGCCAGGTGCAACCGCGACTGCACGGTACGAGAAGCAACGAACGTCCCTTTCCCACGTACCCGAACCAGATGTCCGTCGTTGACGAGCTGCCCTATCGCCTCGCGTACCGTGATGCGACTGACGCCGTAGTCCTCCATCAACCGACGCTCGCTCGGCATCAGATCCCCCGGCGAAAGCTCCTTGGTGCAGCGGTGCAACAGAATTGCGCGTAGCTGTTCGTGCTTCGGGATCTGACTGTCCCTCAGGTGTACGGGCATCACCACTGCGCCGGCCTTTCGATCACTCGCAGAACCAGCGGTACGGACTGGTCCGGTCCAACCAAAGACTACGTCACGACGGCGATACCGAGGAAGCATTCGCCCGGACTCAGCTCTCCGATGCCTCGAATCCGGTCGCGTTTGTTGCCGACGTGGCGACGGGTTAGCGTCGTGCCATGACGGAGTCGCCGAAGGACAGCGTGGAATTGTCGAATGCGTCGGATTTCCCGGCACTGTGGCCGGTGTCGACCCGATGGGACGACAACGACCACTACGGCCACGTCAACAACGTGACGTATTACGCATACTTCGACACCGCAGTGAACGGGTGGCTCATGGAAACGACGGGTGTGGACATCAGGACTCTGCCCGCGATCGGCGTCGTGGCCGAAACCTCGTGCCGCTATCTGTCCGAGCTCAGTTTTCCCGATCGCCTCCAGGTCGGTCTTGCGGTGGAGAAGCTGGGCACCCGCAGCATCGTTTACTCGCTGGCGCTGTTTCGCGAAGCCGAGGACGACGCACTGACATTGGCCGCTCGGGGACGGTTCGTTCACGTCTACGTCGACGCGAAATCCCGTCGCCCCGTCCCCATTCCCTCCGAAATCGAAACCGCGGCACGCACTTTGGTGATCGGAACGTCAGTAGACGCCTGAATCTAGAGCCCGATTTCGTCGGCACGCTGCAGCGCTCGGGTGACGATGTCGTCGATCAGCGTGGTGGTCGGCGCGCCGCCCACGGCGCGGTTGCGTGAATCGGCTTCCATCCGGCGCATGACGCCTTCGGCGATGATCGACAACTTCCACAGCGCCAGCACTTCCCAGAATCCGGCATCGGTCACATCGCGGCCCGTGTTGTGCGCGTAGGACTCGACCAGCTCCGCCCGGGTAGGGAAACCGGGCAGAGTCGATGCCATGAAAGGACCGGCAACCCCGTCGTCCGCCTGAGGCCAGTAGGCGAGCAGACCACCCAGATCCGCCAACGGGTCTCCGAGCGTGCACAACTCCCAGTCGACGACGGCAACCACGCGGCCGTCGTTTCGAGCGGTGATGACGTTGCTCAGATGGAAGTCGCCGTGAACCAGCGTCACCTCGTGCTGCTCGGGGATCTTGGCCGTCAATCGTGCTGCGAGCGAATCGATTCCAGGAACCTCCCGGGTTCGGGAGGAGTCCCACTGCGTGGTCCACCGCGCGATCTGACGCGCAGCGTAGGGCTTGCGGCCGGCGAGGTCGGCAAGACCCGACGACTCTAGGTCGACACGGTGTATGTCGGACAACGCCGCGGTCAGACCGAGTCCGACACGTCGACGCTGATCGGGGTCCAACTGTTCGGCAGCCGACACCGAGTCGACGACGACCCCGTCGACGAAACTCATCAGGACCAACGGAACCTCGGAAATGGCTGGATCCTGCGTGATCGCAATCATTTTCGGCACAGGGACCGGCGAATTCTGCAGACCGGAGAGAATCCGGTGCTCGCGCACGACGTCGTGAGCCGACGCCAACAATTTGCCCAACGGCGGCCGGCGAAGGACCCACGCACTGCCACCGGCGTCGCGAACCGCGTACGTGAGGTTGGACTGGCCGTTACCGATGCGCTGAAACGAGAGCGGCGATGTTGCGCCTATCCCCAGCTCCGCGATCCACGTCGACACTGCATCTTCGTCCAAGCCCACCACGCCCATACAAAACCCTCACTTCGTTGTGCGGCACCGTTGCCGACGGACATCACCGGTTCGGGTGATCGTAACGAAGCGGTGCCAACGGATGCCGGTGGCACAAGCACAGACGGTCAGCTGGCGCGACCGAACGCGGAGATCAGCGCCGGAGTAGCAACGGCAGCGGCCTCGTGCCGCTTGACAGCAATTTCGTCGATTTCGCCGACGAGCAGTGCGGTCATCGACTCGGGCTCGGCACACCAGACGGCCGAGATGTTGTGCACCTCCGCTGGCGCGAACAGTCCACTGGTGGACAGCGCGTCGATCCATTCGGCAACGGCATCGGCCGTGGGCTCCGGCATCACCGTACGGTCCAGCGAGTCCGCCTGGAACTCGTTGCAAAAGAACGCGCGGACCATATCGAGCTGCCCCTGCGACATTGTGGTCATGTTCTTCTCCTTCGAGTTTCCGACTTCTGTTGGTGCCGAATGCCCGTTCACGAGTTGCGATGAGCCGACCAGACCGTGTTCAGATCGTTACCAACTTGGCCGTAACGGGGGAATACGGTTTTCCGATGCGGCTGAAACTACGCCCTTTTCGACGGTCTCGCCCAGGGTGAACTGGACTATGTGACCATAGTCACACAGATCGGCCCATCCGATCAACGACTTGCAACGAATTCATAGTTCGCATTTCAAAATACTGTGACAGGAGACAAACTCCGCACGAAAGTCCAGGTAGGCGAGGTGCGACACTCGAGAGCAACTGCTCGGAGCCGCAGTCGAGTAGCCTCCTCTACACCGCACTGGACCACACACTCCGACCGATCGGTTGGTTGCAGGGTCGAATTCTACTTTCGGTTCGGCTTTTCGGCTGTTTACAGACTTCAGGAATTTGACAGATCGCCATTACTAGGTTGCGGCTACAACAAGGAATCGACGCTTCTTCGTCGTGATCCGACCGTTACCGCAGATGCTCAGCCGGCTCCCACGATGCTCACATCTCACGCTCAGCCGACTGCGGCAGTCTGGCGTCCATGCGATCACCGAGTCTCGACAGCGGACCGATTCGGTCACCCCGTGGAGCCGGCAACGAGAGCCGTTCGGCGAACACGAGCGAGCGAGCGCACCGACGGGCGATCCGCACCCGGCTGACGGTGTCGGGCCTCTGCGCGGCGCTCTTGTCGGTACTACTGATGTGGGTGCCGAACATGGCACCGGTGTGGCCCGTCTCCACGAGCCCGGCTGCCGCCCTGGCCTCGCGAGCACTGAACACGATCGACGTCACCGCCGTGCTGACCGTCCTCGCCGCCCTCACCGTTGTCGCCCTGGTCCGAAAACTGCCTTACGGCATCGGAGTGGTGATTGCCTGCGTCATCGGCGCGGAAGTGACCACAGCTCTGGTGCGTCACCTCGCGGCGTCGTCGACAACGGCCACCGACCTTCCGAGCGGGCAGCTCGTCGCTGTCACAGCGCTGTTGGGGGCCGCGTCGATGGTGGCATCGGCCACGTGGCGGCCGATGATCCTCGGACTCGGGACCGTCGCCGTCCTCGCTGTCGGAGTGGCACAACTGGCCGTCGGGTCCGTCTCCCCCGTCGGGATTGTCAGCGCACTGCTGATCACGGGCGTGTGGTGGCCGGCGTGCTCGGTGGTGATGCTCTTCTCACCCGCAGCCGCTGCCCGCGAGGCTCGAAACCCGTTCGATACCGCTGCCCTCGTAGCCCAACGCAGAATGGGACGCTTCCGTTGACACGGAAGCGTCCCATCCGGGCCGAGATGGCGACCGACTAGAGGGCCTTGAGCTCCTCGGTCACCTCGGACACCGACTTCTTCGCGTCACCGAACAACATCGACGTGCCTTCCGCGAAGAACAGAGGGTTCTCGATGCCGGCGAATCCCGACGACATCGATCGCTTGAGGACGATGACCGACTTCGACTGATCGACGTTCAGAATCGGCATCCCGTGAATCGGGCTCGACGGATCGTTGCGCGCCGCCGGATTGGTGACGTCGTTCGCTCCGATGACCAACGTGACGTCGGTACGAGAGAACTCGTCGTTGATGTCGTCCATCTCCTTCATCGCGTCGTACGCGACGTCGGCCTCGGCGAGCAGCACGTTCATATGTCCCGGCATGCGACCGGCGACCGGGTGAATGGCGTACTTGACCTCGACACCCTTGGACTCCAGCAACTTGGCCATGTCCTTGACGGCATGCTGTGCCTGAGCGACGGCAAGGCCGTAGCCGGGCACGACGATGACCTGGTTGGCGTAGGCCATCTGGATCGCTGCGTCTGCCGCCGAGGTCGCCTTGGCGGTTCCCCCACCTGCACCGGCCGGGCCTGCAGCCGCGTCGCCGCCGCCGAATCCACCTGCGACGATCGCCGGAATGGACCTGTTCATGGCCTTGGCCATGAGGTTGGTCAAGATCGTGCCGGACGCGCCGACGATCATGCCCGCCACGATCATCGCGGTGTTGTTGAGCGCCAGACCCGCAGCCGCAGCAGACAGACCGGTCAGAGCATTGAGCAGCGAAATGACGACCGGCATGTCCGCGCCGCCGATGGGCAGTACCACCGTGAGACCGAGGATGCCTGCCAGTACGAGAACCGCGACGATCCACCACTGCGACACGCCGCCGCCCGGAGTGGCGTTGATGCCGATGACCACTGCAGCGGCCACAGCGCCGATCAGCAGCAGAGCGTTGAGCGGCTGCTGCAACTTACCGATGGTGATCGGCGAGCCGGGCAGAGTTTCCTGCAGCTTCAAGAAGGCGATGAGAGAGCCCCAGAACGAGATGGAACCGATGATCGCCGCGAAGAGTGAGCCGATGACGATATGCACCGTCGGCGACTCTCCGTGGTTGAAGTTCGAGAATCCGGACGTGTCGAGGAACTCGGCCCACGCGATCAGTGCGACCGTGCCGCCGCCGACGCCGTTGAACAGAGCCACCAGCTGCGGCATCGCCGTCATCTTCACCCGTCGCGCAGGCGGGATTCCCAGCGCGACGCCGACGACGAGTCCGACGATGATCAGGATCCAGTTACCGGTGTCGCGAATGGATATCAGCGTGGCCACCACGGCGATGAACATGCCGACCGCGGCGATCTGGTTGCCCCGCACGGCGGTCTTCGGTCCGGTCAGACCCATCAGACCGTAGATGAACATGCCGAAGGCGACGATGTAGAGAATGTTGACGAGATTGTCCATCAGGAGTCAGCACCCTTCGAGGTCTTGGCGGGCACCGGCTTGGACTTGAACATGCCGAGCATGCGGTCGGTGACCACGAAGCCACCGATGACGTTGACGGTTCCGAACACCAGCGCGACGAACAGGATGACCTGCAGTCCGATGGACGGGTCGTGCACCTTTCCGAGGACGACCAACGCGCCCAACACGACGATGCCGTGGATGGCGTTGGTTCCCGACATCAGCGGGGTGTGCAAGGTGTTCGGCACCTTGGAGATCACCGCGAAACCGACGAACCCGGACAACACCAGGATCGCGATGTTCGCGAGAAGCGGGGTGTACATCAGTTCTCCTTCTCACGTGTCACGCAGGCACCGGCGAGCACTTCGTCGGAGAAATCCGGAGCGAGTGCGCCGTCGACCAGCATGAGCTCGAGCAAAGCCGAGATGTTCTTCGAGTACAGCTCGCTGGCGTGCTCGGGCATCGTGGCAGGCAGGTTCAACGGCGAGCAGATGGTGACGTCGTGCTTGACGACGGTCTGGCCGGGCTCGGTGAGTTCGCAGTTTCCGCCGGTCTCACCGGCCAGGTCGACCACGACGCTGCCGGGCTTCATACCCTCGACTGCGGCGGCCGTCACCAGACGCGGTGCGGGACGGCCAGGCACCAACGCCGTGGTGATCACGACGTCGAATCCCTTGATGGCCTCTTCCAGGGCACGCTGCTGCTGGACGCGTTCGTCCTCGGTCAGCTCACGCGCGTAGCCGCCTTCGCCGGCAGCATCGATCCCCAAATCGAGCCACTGCGCGCCGACGGAACGGACCTGGTCGGCTACCTCCGGTCGCACGTCGTAGCCGGTGGGTCGACCACCGAGACGCTTCGCGGTGGCCAGGGCTTGCAGACCGGCCACACCGACACCGAGAACGAGCACAGTCGCCGGCTTGACCGTTCCGGCGGCGGTGGTCAGCATCGGGAAGAACCTCGTGGACTCCGACGCGGCCAACAGAACGGCCTTGTACCCGGCGACGTTCGCCTGAGAAGACAAGGCGTCCATCACCTGAGCGCGGGAGATACGCGGAATGGCTTCGACCGCGAACGCCTGTACTCCGGCGGCCTTCAGCGCGCCGATACTGTTCTCGGCATTGCGTGGGGCGAGGAATCCGATGAGCGTCGAGCCCGACTTCAGCCTCGAGATCTCTACGTCGGTGGGCGGCGCGACCTTGACCACGACCTCCGAGCCCCAGGGATCGCCGATCGTGGCCCCGGCTGCGACATAGAGCTCGTCCGGGATCAGAGCGCCGAGTCCGGCACCCGATTCCACGACGACCTCGACGCCCTTGCCCGTGAGCGCGGCAACGATCTTCGGGACCAGAGCGACACGTCGCTCACCTTCCCCCGATTCGCGGACCACACCGACGACCGTCGTGGATCCCGAACCCTTTTCAGTGCTCTGCGATGTATCCAAATCTCCGTCTTCCTGCGTTGAATGGTGCCCACCGATCGGCCAATGGCTCGAAATCTGCGACGAGTGGACGAACCCATGCGACAAGGCACGAGGTTCCTGATAGTAGCCACAGCAAATGGAGCGCGGGTAACCCAGAACACAGTCCGATTCGTTCTGAATCGAGTCCGTTTCGACATTTCGCGACTACAGGACGAGCAATTGTGATGCACGCCATACAGGTCTATCCGTGATGATCGGACCTTACAGTGACAATCGTGGAATCTTGCATCTTCTGTGCCATCGTCGCCGGCGACGCACCTGCCCACCGCGTGTTCGAGAACGAGCACACCGTCGCCTTTCTCGATATTCGACCGATCAGCAGGGGCCACGTTCTGGTGGTTCCGCGCGAGCATTCCGCAGACCTGACCTCCACCGGACCGGACACAGCTGCCGAGGTTTTCCGCGTCGGGCACACGCTGGCGCGCGCAGTGCGCGAGTCCGACCTCCGCGCCGACGGTGCAAACCTGGTGATCAACGACGGCGTCGCCGCATTCCAAACCGTCTTTCACCTGCATCTGCACGTGGTGCCGCGCTGGGACCGCGACCGACTGAAGTTCGCGGCGGGGTTCGTCACCCGTCGCCTGCGTGAACCCGAACGGGTGGCCGAGGCAATTCGATCCGGAATGGCCAGAGTCGCCGGGGAGCAGACCTCGTGAGGTTGTTCTTGTCTTCGTATCGATTCGGCGGCCATTCCGACGAGTTCACCCGCCTCACCGGCCCGCCCGCCGATCTCGCGGTCATCGCCAATGCGGCCGATGCCTGGCCCGCCGCCGCCCGCGAATCCTCGCTCCGCAGCGAGTTCGGGCCCTTACGCGCCTTGGGATACCGGCCGTCGGAGTTGGATCTGCGCGATTTCGCCGGGAGACCGGCCGCATTCGAGCGCGCCCTGGCAGCGTTCGACGCAGTCTGGGTCCGCGGTGGCAACACGTTCGTGTTGCGCGCTCAGATGGCTCGTTCCGGTGCGGACGACGTCATCCGCGGGCGCGTTCGGGCCGACACCATCGCCTACGGCGGGTACAGCGCGGGAGCGTGCGTCGCTGCGCCGTCGCTGGCCGGAGTCGAGGATGCCGACGACCCGAACGAGGTACGGCCGATCGCAGGCATCGATCCGGTGTGGAGCGGGCTCGGTCTCGTCGACTTCTCCGTCGTCCCGCATCTCGATTCCGTGCTGGACGAGCAGGATTCGGGGTGGGCGACGCTGCGCCGTCTGCGACGCGAGGGAATCGAAACTCACGGACTGACCGACAGCCAGGCAATCGTGGTCGACGACTCCGGGACGACAATTCTGGGTGCGTGAACCGTGATTTGTGACTGTGCGACCCGTGATCAGCCCAGGCGAGCGAGCGGTGCGAGCCGGTCGAGGGACGACCACGCGAGAGAGCAACGGCGAGCAGTCATTTCGTCGGCGTCGAGGACGAGCATGTCGAACAGTCGGCGGGGTGCTGCACGCCACGAGTCGGCGATGGCCGCGACGGTCGCGCTCTCGAACATCCCGGATTTCAGCAACGCGTGCACCCACTCGTCGACCTCGCCGCGGTGAATGCGCTCGATGGTGTCGTATTCGACTCCGCCCCCGAGGAATTCGTACGAGAACATCGCCGCCACATAGTTCCAGGAGTCACTTCCGGGATCGATCATCGTGCAGCCTCCTTGTCGACCCGCACCGCATGGGGTGCGAGATGCGCTGCGCTGGACGCTAGCGCTGCGAACTACAACATTGCGTGTCGACGACGCATCGATCTGGTAACGCCTGGGGCTGGTGTTACTGATGTGACTCGGACAATCCCGGCGGCGTCCTCGTTCACGCCCCACTGCAAGTCGTGACAGACTCGAGTGGCGACGGTCACATGTACGACGTGAGGAGAACCGGATGTCGGTGACTACCGATGCAGATGCCCACCTGAGCGAGCTCGAAGCGCTGCTTCCCGCCGGTGCCGTGGTCACCGACCCCGACATCACCGAGGGATACCGACGCGACTGGGCCAAGGACCCCGACGCGGGTACCCCATTGGCCGTGGTCCGCGCGCAGTCCACCGACGACGTCAGAGCCGTCATGCGGTGGGCCACCGAACACGCGGTGGCGGTCGTCCCGCGCGGGGCCGGCTCGGGCCTGTCCGGTGGTGCCACGGCCGTCGACGGCGGGATAGTGCTCACCACCGAGCTGATGCGCGAGATCACCGTCGACCCGGTGACCCGCATAGCCGTCGTACAACCCGGACTGCTCAACGCCGAAGTCAAGAAGGCAGTCGCCGAACACGGTCTGTGGTACCCACCGGATCCGTCCTCGTTCGAGATGTGCTCCATCGGCGGCAATGCGGCCACCAATGCCGGCGGGCTGTGCTGCGTGAAGTACGGCGTCACCACCGATTACGTTCTCGGACTCGAGGTCGTCCTCGCCGACGGTACTGCCGTCCGACTCGGCGGACCACGCCTGAAAGACGTTGCCGGACTGTCCCTTGCGAAGCTCTTCGTGGGATCCGAGGGCACCCTGGGCATCATCACCGAGATCACTCTTCGATTGATCCCGGCCCAACCTCCGGCCAGCACCGTGGTTGCCTCGTTCGCCTCCGTGCACGATGCGACGACTGCCATTCTGGCGATCACCCGTACCTTGCGGCCGTCGATGCTCGAGTTCATGGACCGTGCGTCCATCGGTGCCGTCGAAGATGCCATGAACATGGGACTCGACCGCGAGGCAGCTGCGATGCTCATCGCTCGGTCCGACTCCCCCGGTGCCGATCGAGGGCGAGAGATCGACATCATGGCCGCAGCGTGCACCGAGGCCGGTGCCTCGGATGTCTTCACCACCGACGACCCCGACGAGGGTGAGGCCTTCGCTGCGGCACGGCGATTCGCCATTCCGGCGGTCGAACGACTCGGCAGCCTACTGCTCGAGGATGTCGGTGTTCCGCTCCCTGCCCTCCCGGCTCTCGTCGACGGGATCGCCGAACTGTCGAAGAAGTACGACGTGTTGGTTGCCGTCATCGCGCACGCGGGCGACGGCAACACCCACCCGCTGATCGTGTTCGATCCCGAGGACGCCGACATGACCCGTCGCGCCAACGTCGCATTCGGAGCCATCATGGATCTGGCAATTTCGTTGGGCGGCACCATCACCGGGGAACACGGCGTAGGTCGCCTCAAGAAGGCCTGGCTGCCCGATCAAGTCGGCGAAGACGTCATGGAACTGACCCGGCGAATCAAGACCGCTCTCGATCCGGCCGGAATCCTCAACCCCGGTGCTGTGCTCTGATCAGAGCGGCTGACGCCGCACGTGCGTGCAGTGTTTTCGGGTCGTTCCGCAGGCTCCACTCCTGCCTCGTAGCAGGGGTCGAGTTTCCGCGCACGACCCCGAGTCAGACGGTGAACCCGTCCGCCACCGTCAATACCTCGTCGAGGATTTCCAGTCCCTGACGAATCTCGTCCTCGGTCGTCGTCAGCGGCGGCGCGATCTGAAGGCGGTTGCCTGCGACGAAAGGCCACAGGCCGCGTGACTTCGCCGCCGCGGTCACGGTGCCCATTGCCGCCGCGTCCTTGCCCGATGCGGCGAAGGGCACCAGCGGCTCCCGCGTCGTGCCGTCCTTGACCAGCTCGACTGCCCAGAAGAATCCCTTGCCGCGCACCTCGCCGACGCTGGGATGAGATTCGGCCAGCTTGGACAGGCCCGCACCGAGTACGTCCTCGCCGACGTGACGCACGTGCGGAAGGATCTTGTCGCGCTCGAACACTCCGATGGATGCCACACCCGCGGCGCACCCGAGGACGTGGCCGGAGTAGGTCAACCCACCCGGATAGGCTTTGTGGTCGAACTGCGAGGCGATCTTCTCCGAGATCACGACCCCGCCGAGGGGCACGTATCCGGAGTTGACGCCCTTGGCGAACGTGATCAGATCCGGTGTCACATCCCAGGCCTGGCATGCGAACCATTCGCCGATCCGCCCGAACCCGACCATCACTTCGTCGGCGATGTAGACGATCCCGTACTTGTCGCACAGCGCCCGAACGCCGGCCAGGTAGCCGGGCGGCGGGATCAGCACACCGTTGGTGCCGATGACCGATTCGAGGATCAATCCGGCGATGTTCTGGGCACCTTCGAGCACGATGACCTGTTCGAGGTGTGCCAGTGCTGCGGCCGTCTCGTCCTCGGGAGTCGTTGTCCCCCAGGGTGACCGGTACGGGTACGGTCCGAAGAAGCGTACGACGTCGACGTTGGTCGGCTCGGTTCCCCATCGCCGCGGCTCGCCGGTGAGACCGATCGCGACGCCGGTGCCGCCGTGGTACGAGCGATACGCCGCCAGCATCTTCGTGCGCCCGGTGTGCTGGCGTGCCAGCCGCACCGCATGCTCGACGGCTTCGGCACCACCCGTCGTGAAGAACACTCGGTCGAGATCGCCCGGTGCCCGCTCGGCGATCAGAGCTGCGAGTTCACTGCGCTTGTTGTTGGCCACGGTCGGCGAGATGGTCGTCAGCACCTGGGCCTGTTCGACGATGGCGGCCACCACGTCGGGGTGTTGATGCCCGAGATTGACGTTGACCAGCTGGGACGAGAAGTCCAGGTACCGATTGCCCTTGTCGTCCCAGAACCACGACCCCTCGGCACCCTCGACCGTGATCGGGTTCAGTTCGGCCTGCGCCGACCAGGAGTAGAACACGTGATCCATCTACTTGCCGCCTTTCTTCGGTGTGACACTCACCGGAGCGTACGACTGGCCGACGGCAACAGTCCCGTCGCCCGTCACGACGTAGCCGTAACAGTTGTGCGAATCTGCGGAATGATGCTTTCTCCGTACGCTTCGAGCGTCGCCGCTTTGGCATCGTGCTGGAGGTAGACCGAGAACTGATCGACGCCGAGTGCCTCGAGCTCCTTCAGCTTGGCGACGTGATCGGCCGGGGTACCGAGCAGACAGAACCTGTCGATCACCTCGTTCGGAACGAATTCTGCGTGCGAGTTTCCAGCCCGGCCGTGCTCGTTGTAGTCGTACCCTTTGCGCGCTGCGATGTAATCGGTGAGAGCCTGCGGAACACCGCCACCGCCACCGCCGTAGCGCGCGACGATATCGGCGACGTGATTGCCGACCATCCCACCGAACCAACGACATTGGTCGCGGGCATGTTCGAGACCGGCCTCGGTACCGTCGGTGACGTAGGCGGGAGCTGCCACGCAGATCGAGATCGAATCCGGATCTCGGCCCGCCTGCTCGGCCGCCGCGCGCACTCGGCCGATCGTCCACGCAGCAATGTCCGGATCTGCCAATTGCAGAATGAATCCGTCCGCTACCTGCCCGGTGAGCTCGAGGGCTTTCGGTCCGTACGCCGCGACCCACACCTCCAGCGTCGAGTGCTCCGCCCACGGAAACTGCACCGTCGTCTCACCCACCCGAGCGCTACGCCCGTTGGCCAAACTTCGGATCACCTCGATCGAGTCCCGAAGCGAGGCAAGTGTTGTCGGCTTCCCTCCGAGGGCGCGGACCGCGGAATCACCCCGACCGATGCCGCAGACGGTTCGATTGCCGAACATGTCGTTGAGTGTCGCGAACGTCGACGCCGTCACGGTCCAATCGCGGGTAGCCGGATTGGTGACCATCGGACCCACGGTCACACGCCTGGTCGCGGCCAGAATCTGACTGTAGATGACGTACGGTTCCTGCCACAGCAGATGCGAATCGAACGTCCATACGTGCGAAAACCCATGCGTCTCGGCTTGTCTGGCCAGATCGATCACCCGCGACGCCGGCGGATTGCACTGCAGCACCACCCCGATGTCCATGCTCAGATCAGATTCTGTGACAGGTCGCGGCGAACGAAGCGGCCGTGTCCCGCGGTGCCGGAATAGGATCCACTGTCGACGATGACGCGCCCGCGAGACATCACGGTGTCCACTTGGCCGTCGATCTCGAAACCCTCGTACGCCGAGTAGTCCATGTTCATGTGGTGAGTCTTCTCGACCCCGATGCTGGTGTGCCCGTTCGGGTCGTAGATCACGATGTCGGCATCTGCTCCCGGGCTGATGACGCCCTTTCTCGGATACATACCGAACATCCGGGCCGGGGTGGTGCAACAGACGTCGACCCACTTCTCGAGGGTGATCTTGCCGCTCTTGACCCCCTGGAACATCAAGTCGATGCGATGTTCCACCGAACCGATTCCGTTGGGAATCTTGGAGAAATCGCCGATTCCCATTTCTTTCTGGTCCTTCATGCAGAACGGGCAATGGTCGGTACTGACGGTTGCCACGTCACCGGTGCGCAGGTAGCGCCACAGTTCGTCCTGATGGCCCTCGGCCCGCGACCGCAGGGGCGTCGAGCAGACCCATTTGGCCCCCTCGAAGCCGGGTGCACCGAGTTGTTCTTCGAGCGAGAGATAGAGGTACTGCGGACACGTCTCGGCAAACACGTTCTGCCCGTTGCCCCGAGCCTGCGCAATCTGTTCGAGAGCCTGTTTTGCCGATACGTGCACGACGTACAGCGGCGCTCCGGTGACGTCGGCCAGCATGATCGCTCGATGCGTCGCCTCTTCCTCCAGCTGCCACGGACGCGATGTCCCGTGGAAGTACGGGGCCGTGTCGCCGCGTGCGATGGACTGGGCCACGAGGACATCGATGGCAATCCCGTTCTCCGCGTGCATCATCAACAGCGCACCCGTTTCCGCCGCCGACTGCATGGCTCGCAGGATCTTGCCGTCGTCGGAGTAGAAGACCCCCGGATACGCCATGAAGAGTTTGAAGCTGGTGACACCCTCGGAGACCAACTCGCTCATGGCTTTCAGCGAATCATCGGTGACGTCGCCGATGATCTGATGAAACCCGTAATCGATCGCGCACCGACCGGCGGCCTTGTCGTGCCACTGCGCCAGAGTGTCCTGGACGCGTTGGCCGGGAGTCTGGATGGCGAAATCCACGATGGTCGTCGTACCACCCCACGCCGCTGCGCGCGTCCCGGTTTCGAAGGTATCGGAGGCGAACGTGCCCCCGAACGGCATCTCCATGTGCGTGTGTCCGTCGACGCCGCCCGGAATCACGTACTTCCCGGTGGCATCGATGACGACGTCCGCCGATGTCTTCAGATCTGCGGCCAAGGACACCGAGCCGGGTGCCAGCACTGCGACGATGGTCTCACCGTCGATGAGCACATCCAGTTCCTGTGCGCCGGTGGTGGATACGACAGTGCCGCCGTGCACGAAGGTGGTGGCCATCAGGGTTGCACCAGTGGGCCGTAGGCGTCGGGTCTGCGATCACGATAGAACGCCCATCGGTCGCGGACCACTTTGATCAGGTCCATGTCCAGGTCCCGAACGACGATCTCCGACTTGGAATCCGACGCCACCTCGCCGACGAATTTGCCCTCGGGATCGACGAAATAGCTGGTGCCGTAGAAATCGTCGTCGCCGTACTCGGATTCGATTCCGACGCGGTTGATCGCACCGACGTAGTACTCGTTCGCGACGGCGGACGCGGGTTGCTCGAGCTTCCACAGATAATTCGACAGACCCCGTGAGGTCGCCGAGGGATTGAAGACGATCTCGGCACCGGCGAGTCCGAGAGCACGCCAGCCTTCGGGAAAGTGCCGGTCGTAACAGATATAGACACCGATGCGGCCGACGGCGGTATCGAACACCGGCCACCCCAGGTTGCCGGGGCGAAAATAGAACTTCTCCCAGAATCCGTTGACGTGGGGAATGTGATGCTTGCGGTATTTACCGAGATACGTGCCGTCTGCGTCGACCACAGCAGCGGTGTTGTAGAGCAACCCGGGCTGCTCCTGCTCGTAGACGGGCAGGATCATGACGATCCCGAGCTCTTTCGCCAACGCCGCGAACCGGTCGACCGTCGGGCCCGGTACAGATTCGGCGTACTCGTAGAATTTCGCATCCTGGAGCTGGCAGAAGTACGGACCGTAGAAAAGCTCTTGAAAGCAGACAACTTTCGCGCCCTGCTCGGCGGCTGACCGAGCGAACCCCTCGTGTGCCTCGATCATCGATTCTTTGTCACCGGTCCACGTGCTCTGGACCAACGCAGCTCGAACTGTGGACATCATCGGCACTCCATCTCTCGCTGGCTTGCACCCTCAAGGTATTTTGCGCCGTGTTACGGGATCGTTCGTCCGGTTTCGTATGTATTAATCGTGCACAGTTCTCGGCGAACTCACGAGTTCGAGTTGGGCAACAACGCGCGGACTGCATCGATGGTGTCTGCGGTAGCAAGGTTCTTGTCCGGTCGGTATCGCAACACTCGGGCGAAACGCAGCGCTACCCCGCCCGGATAGCGCGAGCTGACCTGCACTCCGTCGAGTTCGATTTCGACTATCAACTCGGGCCGCAGGTACACGGTGTGCTGATCTCGCTCGCGTTCGTGCTTCGGGAATTCCTCCGTCTGCCACTGCAGCAGCACATCGGTCAGGCCTTTGAACGTCTTGCCGACCATGATCGGTTCACCGCCGTCGGGATCGCGGGCCCCCAGATGCAGGTTGGACAGAAAGCCCGTACGTCGGCCGTATCCCCACTCCGCGCCGAGAACAACGAGATCGAGAGTGTGTTCGGGTTTGACCTTCTGCCAACTCTTTCCGCGCCGGCCTGCCGCATACGGGGCGCTCAGGGCCTTGAGCATGACTCCCTCGTGCCCGGCATCGAGCGCAGCATCGAAGTGGGCGGCCGCCCCGTCGGCGTCGGGCCGTACGGCACTCGGAATCCGATGGCCCGGTGCCACCTTGTCGAGCGCTGCGAGACGCTCTTCGAGTGGAGCGTCGAGCAGATCGACGCCGTCGAGATGCAGACAGTCGAAGAAATAGGGCTGCAGCAGCAACTCGTGCGCGCTCTCGGCACCGAACCGGCTCATCGTTTCCTGGAACGGACGCGGTCTGCCGCTGTCGTCCAGTGCGAGTGTTTCGCCATCGAGGACCACCGACTCGCAGGGAAGTGCACGGACCAGTTCCACCAGCTCGGGCACGCCGGCGGTGATATCGCGCAGGGTGCGGGTGTAGATGCTCACGTCGGATCCCGAGCGATGCACCTGAATTCGGGCACCGTCCAGCTTGTACTCGACCGTCACATCCCCCGCCAGCTGCTCCCAGGCACCCCGAAGAGACTCCGCCGGCGACGCCAGCATCGGGCGAACCGGCCGACCGACTTCGAGTCGAAAGGCGTTCAATGCCTCGACACCACCGGTCATGGCGGCGACGGCAGTGGCAGACAATCGACCGGACAGCATGAACGCCCGCCGCACCGACGCCTGCGGCAGAGCTGTGGCAGCGGCGACAGCGTCGACCATGATGCCCTCGAGCGCACCTTGCCTCAGCTCGCCCGTGACCAACCTGATGACGAACGCACGCTCGTCGGCAGTGGTCCGCGAGAACAAGTCCAGCAGCAGGGCCGAACGTCGCGCAGCCGAACCAGCGCCCGACGTCGCCGCCACCTCGGACAACCTCTCGTCCACCTCGGCAACGGTCAGCGTCGACTCCGATGCGGACGGGACATCCAGATCTGCGAGTGTGCGCCAGCCGACCCCGATCCGTCCCTGCGGCAATTCGCCCGACAACCACGACACCGCCGGTGCGATATCAGCCGCCTGAGCCTCGGACAGCACAGCACCGAGCTCCTCGATCTTGACCTTGCGCGAACGCGTCGCGGCCACGGCCCGAGAGGTTTCGACAATCCTGGACATCAGCACTCATCGAACATAACCGCACCCACCGACTGGCCTACCCAACCGGGTCATTCCGCAGGCTCCACTCCTGCCTGACATTCAATTGTTACCGCTGGGACTCCAGCGGCCGGTGTTCTTGCTGTTACGTTCGATGCATGCCTGTGACGTCCCGAGCAGGAGTGAAGCGTGCGGAACGACCCGGCGGCGGGCCGGCGACGGGTCAGCTGAATCCCACCACCCGGTCGCCCCAGGCAGCGCGCATGTCTCCGTCGGGATCGTCGACGAGCGTGTCGGACGTATCGATCACCAGAGTCCATCGATTCTTCTCGGTGTACGGGGCCCAGTGCTTGGACGCGTCCAGCGCGGCCGGTACTCCGTACCGCGCGAAGGCCAGCCACCGCCGCTGCATCCGGGCCGACACCGCCATCGCCGGTTTCCGACCCCCCAGCCAGAAGGTGGGATCTCGGTTGAGAGTTCCGAAATTGCCGAACACGTACGGCAGTTCGGTCGCGTGGCCGGCCCCTACTCGCGCGGCCTTGAGCATCGGCGTCGCGTGATCGAAACGGTACATCCAGGTCGGCGAATGTCTACTGTGCCCGTCGGCGATCCACAGACTCGGCATGACGAAGCCTGCATCACGCGAGATCGCCTGCGCCCCAGCGGGTTTGTTCCTGTCCGGGTAGGCGGCCATGATCTCCGCGATGCGCGAGGCGGGCATGTCCGCGTGATCGTGCGCGATGGCCTTGAACATCTCCGAGACGGTGTCGGACGTGATCGGCATCAACGGGGACTTCATGAACCGGAAGATCGAGGGCTCGTCGTGGTTGGTGCCGATGATCAACGGAATTCTGTGCGACAGACCTTTTTGGAAGGCCGCGACCGGATAGCGGGGCACGATGTCTCCGTCGACGACGGGCGAAAGCCCCAGCGTCCCAGGCACTGTGGTCGGAATCTCGTAGCAGAGGGTGTCCCCCGCGGTGACCAGTCTGCTGAAGTGCATCTCGAGCAACTCGCCGACGTCCTCGCGGTCGACCCCCACGAGCTCGAGGAACCGGGCGGCCACCGCAGCGCCGCGTTCGGGACCGTACACGGACGTGGCCGGGGCACTTTGCACGATCGCTCGATGGAAGAGCCCCTCGGCCTTGGGCGAGGTCATCAGAGTGGTGACCGACGCGCCCCCGGAGGACTCGCCGAAGACGGTGATCTCGTCGGGGTCCCCACCGAAGGCGGAGATGCACTCCCGAACCCATTGCAGCGCCGCAATCTGGTCGCGCAAACCGAGATTGGTCTCGAAGACGTGCTCGTCGGTGGAGAAGGACGACAGATCGAGAAAGCCGAATGCGCCGAGACGAAAGTTGATCGAGACCACGACCACGTCGCCGTTCTCGCTCAGATGTCGCCCGTCGTACACCTGTTGCGCAGACGAACCGAGCGAATACGCGCCGCCGTGGATCCACACCAGCACCGGACGCAGTTCGCCGTCCGGCCGTGGTGCCCACACGTTGAGCGACAGGCAATCCTCGGAGATCGACAACGACGGATCGATCGGGACCGGGCTGTCGCGGCCCTGCGGTGCCATCGCACCGAAGTGCAGACCGTCGAGCACGCCGTTCCACGGCTGCAGGGGACGCGGTGCTCGAAACCGCAAGTCACCCACCGGCGGCGTCGCGTACGGAATACCCCTCCAGGCGACGGTCGGCGATGCGTCGGCCGCAACCGGGTAGCCGAGAACGTCGCCGTACGGCGTGCTCACACGCACGGTGGAGTCGGACGTGTCCATCGCACCTCCCTTCGGGTCGTTGCTCAACGTACCAACTCCATCCCCGACGCCGGCCTCCTCGAAACCCCCGCCAGCGCTCCCATCGAACCGAGGAACGAGTCATGAAGAGAATTGGATCCGCCCTGGCGGCGGTCGTCGGAGTGTGTCTGTTGTCTGCCTGCGGTTCGAGCGGCGGAGGTGACGGACCCATGGCGACGGTCATCACCGACCGCCCCCAGCCGATCACGGCGGTTCCGACCACCGACCGTGGCCTGCCGTCGAGCAGTGTGCCTTCCACGCCGTCCTCCACGACACCGTCCAGCACCACGAAGACCACGCCGAGTGCCGTTGCGCAGCAAGCGAACCCGACGCAATACGCGGGCAAGGCTCCGGGCTGGTACTACTTCACGAGCCCCAGCGGCAAGTTCGAGTGCGGTATAGCCGTACAAGAGACGTCGATCGCCGGTTGCCACGGCTCGCTGCCCGACTCGGCCCCCGAGGTGACCGACAGTGCATCCTCCGAACGGGTGAAACCCAATTCCGTGCAGATCATCGCCGGCTCCCCCGCGAAGTTCGAGAGCCTGGGCGATCCCAAGTTCCACCGATTCGACGGACCCGCGGCGGCACTCCCGTACGGCGAAGAACTCACCGTGGCGGGTAGTGGATCCACCAACGGGCTTCGATGCAGCGTCGACGAGCAGACCGGAGTCACCTGCACCGATCAGGTCGGCCACGGTTTCACCGTCTCGGACGACGATTTCGACCTTCGCTGACGGCGTCGTTCGCGCGGCGAAAGACCAGGCGTAATGTCCCAGGACGGTACGACAATCCCTGCCGTACGGTCTCCCCAGCGGCCGGCGCCCGCGCGCGGCCAGAAGGTGCATCACACATGAATCAGACCTCGGACCGTCACACAGCGAAGGTCATCGGCGTCAGCGTCGCCGCCGCTGTAGGCGGCTTCCTGTTCGGCTTCGACAGTTCGGTCATCAACGGAGCTGTCGATTCGATCGAAGACCACTTCTCTCTCGGCTCGTTCACCACCGGCTTCGTGGTTGCGATCGCCCTGATCGGCTGCGCGATCGGTGCCTGGTTCGCCGGTAGCCTCGCCGATCGCTGGGGCCGCAAGAAGGTGATGCTGCTCGGCTCGGCCCTGTTCGTCATTTCCTCGGTCGGCTCCGGGCTCGCGTTCAGCGTTCCCGATCTCATGCTCTGGCGTGTGCTCGGCGGTCTCGGCATCGGTATCGCGTCGGTCATCGCACCGGCCTACATCGCCGAAATCGCGCCCGCCAAATGGCGTGGCGCGCTGGCCTCGCTGCAGCAATTGGCGATCACCATCGGTATCTTCGCTGCCCTGCTGTCCGACGCCCTTCTCGCGGGTGCGGCCGACGGAGCCTCCAACGACCTGTGGTTCGGTGTCGAGGCGTGGCGCTGGATGTTCCTCGTCGGTGTGGTCCCCGCTCTGGTCTACGGAATCCTGGCCACCCTGATCCCGGAGTCACCCCGCTACCTTGTGGGTCAGCATCTGGACGAGGAAGCCGCCGCGGTTCTGGCGAACATCACCGGCGAGCTGCATCCCGACGAGCGAGTGCACGAGATCAGGCTGACGCTGCGCAAGGAGGCCCGATCGTCGTTCGCCGACATCCGTGGCCCCAAGTTCGGTCTGCAGCCGATCGTCTGGGTGGGCATCACGATGGCCGTCCTGCAACAGCTGGTCGGCATCAATGCGATCTTCTACTACTCGACGACGCTGTGGCGGTCGGTCGGGTTCACCGAGGACCAGTCGTTCACCACCTCGGTCATCACCGCGGTCATCAACGTGGCCATGACGTTCGTGGCGATTCTGTTCGTCGATCGCATCGGCAGGCGCAAACTGCTGATGGCGGGGTCCATCGGAATGTTCGTCGGACTCGTCATGGCGTCCGTCGCCTTCTCGCAGGCGACCGGCAGCGGCGACGAGGTCAGTCTGCCGTCGCCGTGGGGTGCGATCGCGTTGGTCGGGGCGAATCTGTTCGTCATCTTCTTCGCATCGACCTGGGGGCCGATCATGTGGGTCATGCTCGGCGAGATGTTCCCCAACCGGATGCGCGCCATGGCT
Source organism: Rhodococcus sp. 05-2254-5 (assembly GCF_002258575.1). Taxonomy (NCBI): domain Bacteria; kingdom Bacillati; phylum Actinomycetota; class Actinomycetes; order Mycobacteriales; family Nocardiaceae; genus Rhodococcus; species Rhodococcus sp. 05-2254-5. The sequence goes on from NZ_NOZG01000019.1 coordinate 70,465, forward strand.
CTGGGTATCGGTACGGCTGCGAATTGGATCGCCAACTTCGCTGTCACGCTTGCCTTCCCACCACTGACGTCGTCCGTCGGATTGTGGGTCATTTACGCCGGCTTCGCGCTCTTCGCTGCGCTGTCGTTCCTCTTCGTCAAGTCCAACATCCGTGAGACCAAGGGCATGGAGCTCGAGGACATGCTGGGCTAGACCCAGGCCGAGGTGAAGGGGCAGTAACACCGGCACATCGTGACCGGTGTTACTGTCACTGACGTTCTGACACGGGGTGTGTCCGCCGATGCGGATGCTGAGATCAAACCCGCCGAACCTGATGCAGGTAATACTGACGAAGGGATGTCAAGGCGATGACGCCTGTTGTATCTGCGGACCCGGTCCGCTTCACCACTCGACTCTGGGACGCATCCGCGCACATCAGACGCGCGATCGACGATCTCGAATTTCTCTGCCTACTCGGTGCGGGAACCCTTCCACTCGACGCGTTCCGTCGATATCTGGAACAGGATTCGCTGTATCTCGGTGGCTACGTGAAGTCGCTGTCCCTGCTGGCAGCGCACGCGCCGACACCGGTGGCCGGAGCCTTCTGGGCCGGCGCTGCAGCGAGTGCGATGGACGAGGCCGCCTCGCACGAGGCCATGCTCACCGGAGACGTTCTCCCGCCCTCCGCCGAGACGCCGACGCCTTCACCGGCATGCCTCGGCTACACCTCCTATCTGACGGCCGTCGCCGCGACCGAGCCGTATCCCGTTGCGGCGGCAGCTGTTCTGCCGTGCTTCTGGATCTACGCCGACGTCGGCCGCTCGCTCGCCGGAGCGGCGAAAGCCGTGCTGGCACGCGATCCCGGTCATCCCTACGCACAGTGGGTGGCCAACTACGACGCACCCGAATTCCATGCCATCGTCGATGCCGCCAAGGGCTTCGTCGACGACGCGGCCGACTCTGCGACGGAACTGCAGCGTGAGCAGATGATCGACGCCTTCGTCGTTGCGTCGAGGTACGAATTGATGTTCTGGGACAGCGCATTACACCCCACTCCGTGGCCATCGACCGAGAGCGCGGTGCACGCATGAGAACGTCTCGATCGCTCACGGTGATGGTGGCGACAGTCCTCGCAACCACGGTGATGGCCGGCTGCTCGCAGTCGACGGATTCCGACACCATCCGTTTCGCCCTCGACTGGACTCCCAACACCAATCACACCGGCCTCTACGTCGCCCTTCAGGAGGGCTACTTCGCCGACGCCGGGCTAGATGTTGAAGTACTGCCGTACAACAACACGGCCGCAGACACGCTCGTCGATGCAGGCAACGCCGAATTCGGTATCAGCACCCAGAGTTCGACGGTCTTCGCGAGATCCGCCGGCGCCCGGACCGTGTCCGTCCTCGCACCACTGCAGCACTGGGCCACCGGCATCGGAGTGCGTGCGGATCGGGACGACATCGCGAGCCCACGCGCACTCGACGGCAAGGTCTACGCCGGTTTCGGTGAATCCGGCGAGCAGGCCGGGCTCCGGCAGGTCATCGAGAACGACGGTGGCACAGGCGAATACGAGACCGTCGTACTCGGCACATCGGCCTACGAGGCGGTGTACTCCGGCACTGCGGACTTCACCGTGTCCTACCTCGCATGGGAGGGCATCGAGGCAGAGCACAGCGGAACGCCGATGAAGTACTTCGATTACACCGATTACGGGTTCCCCGACGCCTACGCCATCACCATCAACGGGAACGAGCCGTGGCTGGCTGCGCATCCGGACGAGGCGAAGAAGTTCGTGCAGGCGCTGCAGCGTGGCTACCAACTCGCAGCGGACGATCCGGACAGGGCGGCTCAGGATCTGATCGACGCCAATCCCGGTACGTTCACCGACGAATCGTTGGTGTTCGAGAGTCAGAAGATGCTCGCAGAGAAGTACATGAAGGATTCCGCGGGCGAAGTCGGACGACAGAGCATCGACACGTGGACCGCGTACTCGAAGTTTCTCTACGACAGCGGGGTACTCACCGATCAGAGCGGTGCACCGCTGAGCGCCGAACCGGACTGGTCCACCTATTTCACCGATGACTACCTCGGCGATCGATGAGCCGGTGACCGCCGAGCGAGATACGTTCTCGCTCAGCGGTGTCCGAGCTTCGTTGCGGTGGGCATGGCCCGCGGTGACCGTCGTCGTCCTGTCGATCGCGGTGTGGCAGATCTATGTCGAGGTCAGCGGCATCAGGCCACAGGTACTGCCCTCCCCCGGCCGCGTTCTCACGCAGGGCTGGGCCCAACGCGAGGCGATTGCCGAGAACGCCGCAGCGACACTGCAGGTGACACTCGTCGGGTTCGCGGTCTCGCTCGTGCTGGCCTGGCTGCTCGCCATCGCCGTGGACTTCTCCCCGTGGCTGCGCCGTGCGTTCGTACCCTTGTTCGTCGTCTCGCAGACACTGCCGATCATCGCCATCGCACCGCTGCTCATCATCTGGTTCGGGTTCGGACTGTTACCGAAGATTCTCGTGATCGCACTGGCGACGTTCTTTCCCATGGCCATCGGGCTCATCGAGGGGTTCGCCGCCGCAGATCGCGACGCGCGAGCCCTCCTGGCCACCATGGGGGCCGGCCGCTGGCAGCAGTTCCGCTACGTACGGCTGCCGTCGGCACTTCCTCGATTCTTCACCTCGCTTCGCATCGGCATCACCTACGCCGTCGTCGGTGCGATCTTTGCCGAATACGCAGGAGCCACCGCAGGACTCGGTATCTACATGAGTCAGCAGAAGAATTCGTTCCGTACCGATTTGGTACTTGCAGCCGTTGCCGTCACCGCGGTGATCAGCGTGCTCCTGTTCGTCTCGACGTTCGTGGTCGAACGCGTCGTCGCCCCGTGGGCACGTCAGGGGTCGGCGGGCCACAATGTCTGATCTCGAGCACAGCATCGACATCTCGGCTCTGAGAAAATCGTTCGGCGGAAAACCGGTACTCGACGGCGTGTCGTTCGGCGTCCGGCCCGGTGAATTCGTGTCGATCATCGGTCCGAGCGGCTCGGGTAAGAGCACGGTGTTCAACATGCTCGCCGGCCTCGATACACCCGATTCGGGCTCGGTCCGAGTCCCGCCGTGTGCCTACATGCCGCAGAAGGACCTACTGTTCCCGTGGCGATCGGTGCTCGACAACACCTCGCTCGGCCTCGAAGTACAAGGCGTCGCCAAGAAGGAGGCACGAGCGCGGGCACGCGAGTTGTTCCCGGTGTTCGGTCTCGACGGGTACGAGTCCGCTCGCCCGTCCGAACTGTCCGGTGGCATGCGGCAACGAGCAGCACTGCTGCGCACCGTGGTGCAGGGACGGTCGGTGTTGCTGTTGGACGAGCCCTTCGGGGCATTGGACTCGTTGACCCGTAGTGACATGCAGGCCTGGCTGCAGCAGGTCTGGTCGGAGTTCAGGTGGACGGTGCTGATGATCACCCACGACATCCGCGAGGCGGTCTACCTGTCCGATCGGGTGGTGGTCCTCTCGCCACGACCCGCCCACGTTCGACGGCAGGTCGACGTACCGCTGCCTCGACCCCGGGAGCTCGAGATCGTGACGACGCCACAGTTCGCCGCCGTCGAGAAGCAGTTGATGGATGTTCTGTCGAGCTCGCCGAACCATTGACCGAGCCGATGCAGGGCTCAGTCGACGCAGGGGATGCCGCCGTTGCTGTGCACACCCTGGTCCGGGGCGGCCGGTAGGTCCTGGGACGGCTCGGGTACGGCTACCGCGAGCGGTGGTGGTGGTGCCGGATCCGACGTCGGGTCGAGGGCTGCGGGCGCCGGTTGCGCAGGACCGATCAATCGCGCTGCGTCGGCTCTGATGGCGTCGACGTCGACGAGATTGACGTCCTGACCGTCGACGGTGTCGTAGCCCGTGATCGGCAGCGTGTAGAAGTCGATATCGCCCTTCATGACGGCACCGGCTCCCCCGGCAAGGCCGATCGGGTCGAGGCCGGCGTCGATGACGATGTCGTTCTTGGTACCCGCGATCAGCGCACGCAATTCGCTGATGTTCGCCAGCACGCCGGATGCGCTGAGCTTGGCCATAACCCCGGCCACGAACGCCTGCTGCCGCTTGGTTCTGTCGAGGTCACCGTTGTCGAGTCCGTGCCGTTGACGCACGAAGGACAATGCCTGAGTCGCGCTCAATTCCTGCGCACCCGCAGGGAAGTCCGCACCCGAGTACGTATCGTGCACCGGGTTGTTCAGGCAGACCTGGATCGGGCCGACTGCCGTCGCCACGTCGTAGAAGCCCAGAAGATTGACTTCCGCGAAGTGATCGATCGGCACATCGAGGAGATCGCGAACGGCCGTCAGCGTCGAGCGGCGGCCCGCCTCGCGTGCCCGACGCTCACGCTCGGCCGCGTCGGTGACACCCTCGTCGAGCAATTGGGTGTCGGCATCGGCCTTGGCGAGCCCGTAGGCCTCCTTGATCTTGCGCTTGCCGTACCCGGGAACGTCGACGTAGTCGTCGCGCGGTATCGACAGCACTGTCGCTCGTCCACCGCCGGCCGGAAGATGCACCAGCAGAAGCGTATTGGTGTTGTATCCCCCGACGTCGCTGTCACCGGCATGCAGGGTGTCGGTGACGAACGCGGCCGGCAGATCGTTGCCGTCCATGTCCTTACGACTGTCGAGCCCGATCAACAGAATGTTGGTGTCGGCACCGTTGACATCCGGATCGTTGTTCGCGATACCGTCGAGCGCATCGGAGGTGGTCAGTCCGGTGGTTGCCTCCCGGTAGACCGCGAATCCGACGCCACTGACTGCGACGGACGCCACCGCCGCCGTCGCGACGAGCACCCGGCCGATCCGCAGCGCAACAGCGTGGTCGCCGGACGGACGCGCCAACCGGTGGCGTCCTGGTCCACGTTCGATGCCGCTACCAGGGCCGTTCGGTTGCACCCTGACAGGCTACTCGGCTCTCACACGGGCGAGATCGTGCCCAGACGCCGCGCGAGCTCGTCGACGGCCGAGAATGCCGCGTCGAGGCTGGCCCGAGCCTGCGGAATCTTCGGTGCCAGACCGGCAACCCGCTCGGCAAGGGTCAGGTCGATCGGGACGAAATGCACGTCCATGCCCAGTGCAGCGCCGAGAACCTGCCGCAGCTGCCCCGTGGTGTGGTCGATCGACGCTGCTTCCGAGCCCGGGGTGTACTCGTTCCCCCGACTGGTGACCACAACCGCAGGCTTGCCGACGAGTGGTGCTGTGTCGCCGTCGAACGGCACCGTGATGCCGGGAACGTGCACGTAGTCGATCCACGCCTTCAGCGTCGACGGGATCGACCAGTTGTACATCGGCGCACCGATCAGTACGACGTCCGCGGAGATCAGTTCCTCGATCAGCTCGACCTGAAGAGCCTCGGCTGCCGCGTCCACGGTCTCGTCGGCAGTCCGCAGGTGCGGTGCCCAATGCAGTGCCGAGGTCGGCAGATGTGGCAATGCATTGACGTGCAGATCACGGCGAATCACCGAATGATCGGTTCCGATGGTGTGCCACGCGTCCGAGAAGTGGGCTGTCACCCGACGGCTGATCGAACGGGACAGGTCGGCAGACGAATCCAGGTGCAACAACTGCGGCACTGAAACACTCCTCGGATGGTGGGTGTCCCGAGCCTAGGCGAACCGGACGCTCCTATCCTGGTCGGATGGACTTCCGATTCGTCACCCGCGCGCTGAGTTCGCGCTCCGCCGCACGAATCACGACGGCACTGCACGAGAACACGGACACGGACGTCGATGTCCGTCTCGGCGGAGTGTCGGTGGACCTGGACGACTCCGCGCGCGCTGCGGTGCTCGAACTGCTCACCCAGCTGGCCACCGCCAGGGCTGTGGCCATCGGAACCGTCGAAGAACTGCTGACGACCTCGCAAGCGGCAGAGGTACTCGGTGTCTCCGACACCTACGTCCGGCGCTTGGCAGACGCCGGAGACCTACCGATCGAAATGCGAGGCACCCACCGACGCTTCCGGCTGGAAGACCTTCTGCGACACCGTGATCGATTTCGCTGACGGGCTGCGGCGGCCGATCAGCCGGCCTCGCGCTCGAACTGCTCGGACTGCAATGTCATGAGGTCACGAAACGCGTGGCCGGCTGCACGCCACAGCTGTTCCGCATCGATGTAGTCCACGCCGCGAAGGTCGACGTCTCCCAGATACGCCCCGACGTCGACCGACAGCATCCCGATCACCGACGACACCTCTGCATCCAGGTATGTCACCCGCGTGTTCTGAAGTTCTCGAAACTGCGTCGAGAAGAATTCCGCCGGAATTCTCCGATCGACGAACTGTGCGATGAGAAAAAGGAAGCGGGACGAATGAGCGGATGCCGCTCGGTATGACTGCTCCATGGTGAATACCTCTCCCCACGGTCGACAGCACCCCTCGCACTGTCGACCGTCGAGCTCGCTGAGACCCGAAACCCGATGCACAGACGAACTCTCGAGCATCGATTCGACCCAGCGATTGAAACAGGGAGCTCGTCGTACAAGCGCCAGGTTAATCAGACACTTCGACGGTTTCCGCACGTTGCGCGAAGTTGGTGAAAGCTCACAAGATCACCGCGTTCACCTGCTAGTTCTTACTGAAAGGAACCGAGGGGGGCGCGATCGGGAGTGTCCAACTGCCAGAACTGCCAGCCGTCCCGCTCCTCGACATCTCCGCTGATGTGCGTGGCGACGGCACTGGCGGCGACGGACGGGTTGTCGAAGCGTCGACCCTCCATCGGCCCGGCCGTGATTTCCAGGCGCTGAGTGTGCGGGTCGAATCGCCCGCTGAGCCGGTATCCCTCGCAATCGGCCACCACCCGTACCCGGTTGTCGATCACTTCCTCTTCGACCACGACCTTGGACTTCCGCGTTGCTTTGACCCTGGGCGTGCGAACCCACGTCTGCTCGGGTCCGACGTCGACGGACGTGTCCAGGGTGGCGCTCAGTCCCAGCAGTTCCCAGCGCTCACTGCCGTGAGCCACCCTGTCGACTGCAATGGCGTGATGCCCGGTTCGCGTCCGTAGCGGCGAATCCTGCACCCACAGATCCACTTCACCGCGAATATCCGACGCCATCTCCTCGGAGGACACCATGTAGAAACGCGGTTCCTCGGTTGCCAGGTCCACGAACACCCAGTACGACGACCCCGTGTCGTCGCTCTCGAGCGACTCGTCCTGTCTGCGGGCCTTCCAGTCGCCCGTCACCTTCGATCGCACCCGCACGATGCACGAGGACTTACCGTCCATCGACCAGACCTGAACGGGATTGCGACGCGAGGTGGTCAGACGCTCCGCGCGTCCACCGCGCTGCGCGACGGTTCTGATGAAAGCCTTGATTCCCCGGTCGGATGTGTCTTCCACGGTTTGCCGCCTTAAGCCTCGAGCGCCCCGTACTTATGAAGAGAGGTGTTGCGACGGGTGGCGCTCGCACGACTCGGTTTCCCTCAGCCTACTGCGTCGATGCGTGCTCGAGTAACTACCGAACGATCGCCGTTCGGCTGCCGGTTACCGTGGAGACATCGAACACTGCCAGGAGGTACCGCAATGCCGGTGACGATCACCCATGACACCGCTGCCCACCGATTCGAGATTCACGTCGACTCCGAGCCGGCCGGGTACTCCGAGTACTTCGAGTCGAACGGCGTCCGAACCTTCCACCACACCGTGACACTGCCTCGGTTCCGCGGCCGAGGGCTGGCCGCCGCGCTCACCGAATACGCCCTCGACGACACCAGCACGCAGGGCCTCCAAGTGGTCCCTGCGTGCTGGTTCGTGCGCGACTTCATCGACGCAGCCGGCGATCGATATTCACATCTGGTCAAACGATGACCGGTCAGCGATTTACCGAGACGAATCCGGACCCGATACCGGATTCAGAACTGTCACCGTTTCCGGGTGTTCCCTCGTCGTTCCCGGTGGTTTTCCCGACCGATTCCTGAACGGGTTCGATTCGTTCTTGTGCCGCAACACTTTCCGCAGCCCGCTCGGCTGCTACGCGACGCCGTTCGTAGTTCTCGACACCCCGGGCAACCCGTTGTCGATGTTCACTCAAGACATGTTCGTAGTACATCTGTTCTCCTACAGAAAGAATGGACGCCTCACACGGAGCACAGCCGTGCGGCGCAAAATAGTCGACGCGTCGTTGTCGAGGCTCATCGGCCTCGATCCGCGAAAGCTCTACTCAGAGAGCGTGATCGGCAATAGCCGCGGATCGCGTGTAGACGACGCCCCGGCCTGCGAGCTCGAAATTTGCTGCCATTGTCCACCTCCACGATCGATGCGATGTACCCGTACGACGATCATGCACTGCCGAGGCATCGAACTCCACTGATTAAATTCGGCGCTCGAGAATTGTTGTGCAGCTGGGCGTTCCAGGGGCACACGCGAACGAGTGGTGGAGTGCGGCCCAACTACTTCGATTCGATCGGCCGGTAGACCTTCCCGGTGTACGCGAACGCGCGCGCGTTTGTCAGGTACGCGCGTTCCGGTGTCGCTGTTCTGCTCGCGTGTGGCGAACGCGCTCGCGTGTGCGAACGGGGTGGGGTGGCGTCTCAGCGGCCGACACGGCTGGGGATCACCGATCCCCTTTGTCTGCGCGATGCGCTCGCGTATGCAACGGGGGGTGGGTGTTGCGCGTGAGCGTCCGGCACTGTCGGAGGCGACGTGGTGCCGGCACCTCTGGTGCTATGCGAACGCGCGCGCGTTTGTCGGGTGCGTGCAGTCTGGTGTCGCTGTTCTGCTCGCGTCCGGCGAACGCGCGCGCGTTCGCGGCCCTGGGGCGAGGGGGCGGGCGGTCCGTATGGCGATGATGGGACTGGGGGTGCAGAAGTCGATGCCTGCGCATTCCGGCGCCTACGCATTCCGCTTGACCGCCTGAATCCTGTTGCGGCTGTGCATGGTTTCGAATGCAAAATACCCCTGACCGTGAGGTCAGGGGTATTTTGGGATGTTGTGTTCGGCGGTGTCCTACTCTCCCACACCCTGTCGAGTGCAGTACCATCGGCGCTGGAGGGCTTAGCTTCCGGGTTCGGAATGGGACCGGGCGTT
>NZ_NOZG01000004.1:0-58315 GCF_002258575.1 Rhodococcus sp. 05-2254-5
GGGCGGGATCTCGGGAGCCGGGGCGGGCGCGGGGACCGGGGCGGGTGTCGGCAGCTCGGCCTGGGCCACCGGCTGTGCCTGCTGGTCCTGGGCGATCGGCTGCGGAGTCTCGACTACGGAGTTCGATTCCTGTGCGGCCGGGGCCGTCTTGGCGGTGACGAACGGGATGTATTCGGTGGCTCCGGCGCTGGTCGCGGCCGTGACGAGTCCTGCGGGGACGAGGCCTGCCAGAGCAATCACCGAGTTCCGTCGAACCTTGGAATTCGATGCTTTTCTGTGACGACCCACGCGCGCTGTACCTCCTGATTTCCCCGGATGATCTCCGGGGCCCGACCTGATGACCGGGATCGAGGGTACCTGATTCGAGACTGTTCCGTTATCGGGCCGTTACCAGGCGCGGAGCGGTGCACGGTCTATTGCGGGTCGGTCTCGCCCGACGCGTCGTCGGCCAGGCGTGCGGCCGCTTTCTTGCGCGCCTTCTTCGGTGCGTTGGCGGGTTGACCCGTCGCTTGTTCCAGCAACGCCCTGATGTCGTCGAGTTCGCGGCGCAGATAGTCACGGGTGGCGACTTCACCGACGGCGATACGCAGAGCTGCGAGCTCCCGCGCGAGGAACTCGGTGTCGGCCTTGGTCTGCTGAGCCCGCGACCGATCCTCTTCGAGAGAGACGCGGTCGCGGTCGTCCTGCCGATTCTGGGCGAGCAGGATCAACGGCGCGGCGTACGCGGCCTGCGTCGAGAAGGCGAGGTTGAGCAGGATGAAGGGATACGGGTCCCACTGCAGATTGACGGCCACGACGTTGAGGAAGATCCAGACGATGACGATGCCGGTCTGAATCGCCAGATAGCGTCCGGTACCCAGGAACCTGGCGGCTTTCTCACCCGACTTACCGAGATCGAAGTCGAAGTTGACGTTGAACAGCCGCGAACCGCGCGGCGTGTCCATTCTCTGGCGTGCTGTTTCTTTCACTGTCCGGCCACTTCCTGATCTCGCCAGTCCTCGGGCAGCAGGTGATCGAGGACGTCGTCCACGGTCACGGCCCCGACCAGGTGGTCCTCGTCGTCGACCACCGGGCCGCAGACGAGGTTGTACGTCGCGAAGTACCGCGTCACCGCGGTCAGGCTGTCCTCGGGGGACAACCGCGGGAGTGCGCTGTCCACGACTCCGCCCACCAGGCTCGCCGGGGGTTCTCGCAACAGTTGCTGCAGGTGAACACAGCCCAGATATGGGCCGGTCGGTGTTGCGGTCGGCGGCCGCACCACGAACACGAGTGAGGCCAGCGCAGGCGTCAGGTCAGGGTTGCGTACCCGAGCGAGGGCCTCGGCCACCGTCGTCGACGCGGTGAGGATCACGGGCTCGGGCGTCATCAGACCGCCGGCGGTGTCGGGGGAGTGCTCGAGCAGGCGGCGGACCGGCGCTGAGTCCTCTGGATCCATCAGTCGCAGAAGCGATTCCGCTTCGGTCTCGGGCAGCTCGCCGAGGAGGTCGGCAGCGTCGTCCGGGTCCATGGCCTCGAGCACATCGGCACCACGGTCGACGCCGAGGTAGTGCATCAGCTCCACCTGATCGTCGTCGGGAAGTTCCTGGACGACGTCGGCGAGACGCTCGTCGTCGAGGGCCCGCGCCACCTCCATGCGGCGTTTGACGGGCAGCTCGCGCATGGCATTCGCGACATCTGCCGCACGTAGATCCTCGAACTGCATCAACAGCTGCGCCACACCCTGGTCGGGCATCGACAGTTCGTTCTGCGTGAGCCCCTGCACGTGTTGCCAGTCGACGACGTGGATGGCACCGCGCCGCGCAAGGCGCTGGCGCTGCTTACGCACCGCCACGCGTGCGACCTTCCAGTCTCGAGTTCGGGTGAGCTCGATGCCGAGATCGACGACGACGGAATCGGTGTCGTGCAATTCGTCGAGCTCGGGATCGTCGACGCGGACCTTGGAGTCGAGGATCTGCGCGAACACCAGAATCTCGTTCGCGCGCTGAGTGAATCGGCGCAGACTGACGTTTCCGGTGGTGAGCTGGACGGAGTTGGGCTCGATGCTGGTCACTCGTAGCATCGGGACGAAAATTCTTCGGCGCGTTGCCAATTCGACCACGAGTCCGAGGACTCGCGGCTGTGCCCTGCCCACGCGCATGGAGACCACCACGTCGCGCACCCGCCCGATCGATTCGCCGTCGGGGCCCAGGACGCCGAGGCCGGCGAGCCTGGCCGCGAATACCTTGCTCAGTGCTGCCATGATGGCAAGGTTAGAGGCAGGGCAATACAGCGGGTGAATCAGACAGGGGTAGTGCTTTCGATGAGTGCTTCGGGATTACGCCGATCGGTACTGGCCGTTCCGGGCAGTTCGGACAAGATGATCGCCAAGGCCAAGGGCCTGCCTGCCGATGCGATCTTCCTCGATCTCGAGGATGCCGTCGCGCCGATCGCCAAGGTCGAGGCCCGCGCACGCATCGTCGACGCGTTGAACTCCGACGGTTGGGGCGATCAGCTCAAGGTCGTGCGCGTGAACGACTGGACGACGCAGTGGACGTACGGAGACGTCATCGACGTCGTCTCCGGGGCGGGTGGGAATCTCGACGCCATCCTGTTGCCGAAGGTCGAGTGCGCGGCGCACGTGCAGGCATTGGATCTTCTTCTCACTCAACTCGAGAAGGAGCACGGTCTCGACGTCGGGGCCATCGGCATCGAGCCGCAGATCGAGAGCGCACGCAGCCTGCGCAACATCGACGAGATCGCGACCGCGAGCCCCCGGGTGCAGACGTTGGTGTTCGGGCCGGCTGACCTGATGGCGAGCGTCAACATGCGCACCCTCGTCGTCGGGGAACAGCCGGTGGGATACGACACCGGCGACGCCTATCACCACATTCTGATGACGATCCTGCTGGCGGCTCGGACGCACGGATTGCAGGCAATCGACGGCCCGTACCTGCAGATTCGTGATCTCGACGCGTTTCGCCGGGCCGCGGGACGGACGGCCGGCCTCGGGTTCGACGGCAAGTGGGTGCTGCACCCGACGCAGATCGAGGCGGCCAACGAGATCTTCGCGCCACGACAGGACGATTACGACAAGGCCGAGATGATTCTCGACGCTTATGAGTTCCATACTTCGGCGGCGGGCGGCGCTCGCGGTGCGGTGATGCTCGGCGACGAGATGATCGACGAGGCGAGCCGCAAGATGGCGCTGGTCGTCTCGGCGAAGGGCCGCGCGGCCGGTCTGACACGCACGACGACGTTCGAGCCGCCGATCTCCTGATCGAGGCGGTTGTCCGAGGGCCGAACAATGGGTGTGACGGTGCCGGAGCGGAGCCTGCAGAAGCGACCAGAAAAGTCCGTTTCGGGGCACAATGGGGGCATGACCAATCCCCTCTCACAGCCGGGCCGCCCAGGGCAAGGACTGCCGACGCCGCCGTCCGGTTGGCCCATCGGTTCCTACCCCACCTATGCCGAGGCGCAGCGCGCCGTCGACTTCCTCTCCGACGAGGAATTCTCGGTGCAGGACGTCACCATCGTCGGCGTCGATCTGATGCAGGTCGAACGCGTTCTCGGCCGGCTCACCTGGCCCAAAGTCATTGGCGGAGGCATTGTTTCGGGTGCATGGTTGGGTGTGTTCCTCGGGCTCGTCCTCGGTATCTTCAGCGAGAACATCTTCGGCGCGTTGCTCATCGGCGTCGGCGGCGGCATCATCTTCGGCCTGATCTCGGCGTCCATTCCGTATGCGGCCACTAAGGGTCAGCGTGATTTCGCGTCGAGCATGCAGTTGGTCGCCGGACGGTACGACGTCATCTGCGAGCCCCGGACAGCGGAGAAAGCACGCGACCTGCTCGCCAAACTGTCGATTTGATCACAACGGTTGGACGACCAGGCAACCGACAGGTAACGGAATAGCCCCAAATCGCCCTCGAGGCCAGTGAGTTCGGTTACGTTTCTCTCGTGCACGGCAGTGCCGACACAAGGGCTGCGCGAGTAACCGAACGTACGGAGGCGGGACAGTGCCGAGACATCGTGGTCGTAGGCGTGGAAAAGCAACGAGGATAGGGGTGTTGGCGGCAGCGGCTCTGGTGACGAGTCCGTTGCTCGCAGCGTGTGGTTCGTCGGACAGTTCGGTTCCGGTTCTGAGTTTCTACACTGCCGCAGACGGCGCAGAGCAGTACGCCGCTGCGGCACAGGTGTGTTCGGACGCCTCCAACGGCCGGTATCGAGTGGAGCAGCGAACACTGCCCAAGAGTGCCAACGATCAGCGCCTGCAGCTCGCGAGGCGTCTCGCCGGAAACGACAAGACGTTGGATCTGATGACGCTCGACGTCGTCTGGACCGCCGAATTCGCCGAGGCGGGATGGGCATTGCCCGTCCCGGACGACCTGTCGGCGAAGCTGCGCGACGGGTCGACCCTGGAAGGTCCGCTCGCCACTGCGGAATGGCAGGACCAGCTCTACGCCGTTCCGCTCAACTCCAACACCCAGTTGCTCTGGTACCGGCCCGACGAGGTGCCGGGCGGTACCCCGCCGCAGACGTGGGATCAGCTGATCGACGTGGCCGAGGCCAACGCGGCCGCCGGTAAGCCCGCTCAGATCGGTGTGCAGGCCAAGCAGTACGAGGGCTTCATGGTCTGGTTCAACTCGCTGCTCGAGAGCGCGGGTGGGTCGGTGGTCGCCGAAGACGGAACGACGGTGACCCTCAACGACACTCCCGAGCACCGCGCCGCCACCGAGAAGGCCCTCGAGATCATCAAGCGGGTGGCCACGGCCGACGGCCGCGATCCATCGGTCTCGCAGAGCGACGAGGCGACAGCTCGACTCGGGATGGAGTCGGGGCGGATGGCCTTCCAGGTCAACTACCCGTTCGTGCTTCCCGGCCTGAAGGAGAACGCCGTCGCCGGGGCAGTGTCGTTCCTCGATCTGGCGAATGTGCCTGCCGATCAGCAGGATGCACGCATCGCCGAGGTCTTCCGCAGTGCTCCGTATCCCGAGGTGAACGCGGGGGAGCCCGCCAAGGTCACCATCGGCGGCTTCAACATCGGCGTCGCGAAGACCACTCAGCACGAGGACCTCGCCTGGGAAGCCGTCGAGTGCCTCACCAACCAGGAGAATCAGCGCAACAACGCCGTCAACGGCGGCGTGCCCCCGGTGCTGAAGTCGCTGTACTCCGATCCGGAGTTCCAGGCCGTCTATCCCGCATGGGAAGGGGTGCTCGGTTCCATCGAGTCCGCGGCAGTGCGGCCCGTTTCGCCTGCCTACCAGAGCATTTCGATTCTGTTGACCGATGCCCTCAACCCGCCGCAGAACATCGATCCGGTTGCCGACGTGGACAAGCTCGCAGAACTGGTCAGCAAGGCCGTCAATTCCGAAGGGTTGATTCCATGAGCGATCCCACCGAATCGCAGCCGCAGCCCGCCGATCGGCAGGCGGCTCTGAAGAACATCTCCGACGGTAAGAAAGCCGAACGACGCCTGGGATTGCTCCTCGTCGCACCCGCGGCGATCCTGATGCTCGCGGTCACCGGCTACCCGATCGTGTACGCCTTCTGGCTCAGTCTGCAGAAGTACAACCTCGCGTTCCCCGAGGATCGCCAATTCGTCGGCATCTCCAACTACGTGACCGTGCTGTCCGACGGCTACTGGTGGACGGCATTCGGCGTCACCGCCGGCATCACGATCATCTCGGTGATCATCGAGTTCATCCTCGGTCTGGCAGTGGCTCTGGTCATGCACCGCACCATCTTCGGCCGCGGACTCGTCCGCACCGTGGTGCTCATTCCGTACGGCATCGTGACCGTCGCCGCCGCGTACAGCTGGTACTACGCCTGGACCCCGGGCACCGGTTATCTCGCCAACCTGTTGCCCGACGGCAGCGCGCCACTCACCGAGCAGTTCCCGTCGCTCGCGATCGTGGTTCTGGCCGAGGTGTGGAAGACGACCCCGTTCATGGCTCTGCTGCTGCTGGCAGGCCTGGCTCTGGTGCCCGACGATCTGCTCAAGGCCGCCGAGGTGGACGGAGCGGGTGGTTGGACGCGGCTGATGCGGATCACCATTCCGTTGATGAAGCCGGCAATTCTCGTCGCGGTGCTCTTCCGCACGCTCGACGCGTTCCGCATCTTCGACAACATCTACGTCCTCACCCGAGGGAGCAACGAGACAGGATCGGTGTCGATTCTCGGTTACAACAACCTGTTCGGCGCGTTCAACCTCGGACTCGGGTCGGCGATCAGCATCCTGATCTTCTTCTGCGTCGCGATCATCGCGTTCGTGTTCATCAAGTTGTTCGGTGCCTCGGCACCGGGATCCGACGACGGAGGCCGCAAGTAATGACCACTGTTACGCCTCGCAAGAAGGTCGGTTGGACGGTCGTCAACGTCCTCGTCCTCCTCTACGCGCTCGTTCCGTTGGCGTGGATCATCAGCCTGTCGTTCAAATCGACGGCCACGATCGCCGACGGAAAGTTCATCCCGCAGTCGTTCACTCTGGAGAACTACAAGGGCATCTTCTCCACCAACCAGTTCACCTCGGCGCTGGTGAACTCCATCGGAATCGGGTTGATCACCACTGTGATCGCCGTCGTGATCGGCACCATGGCCGCGTATGCCGTTGCCCGGCTGGACTTTCCGGGCAAGAAGCTCCTGGTTGGTGCGGCTCTGCTGATCGCGATGTTCCCCCAGATCTCGTTGGTGACACCGCTGTTCGACATCTCGCGCTCGCTCGGGCTGTTCGACACCTGGCCGGGTCTGATCATCCCGTACATCACCTTCGCGTTGCCATTGGCGATCTACACCCTCTCCGCGTTCTTCCGCGAGATCCCGTGGGAGCTGGAGAAGGCAGCGAAGATGGACGGAGCGACGCCCGCACAGGCTTTCCGCAAGGTCATCGCCCCGCTGGCAGCACCCGGCATCGTCACCGCGTCGATCCTGGTGTTCATCTTCGCCTGGAACGACCTCCTGCTCGCCATCTCGCTGACGGCGACGGAACGTTCGGTCACCGTCCCGGCGGCCATCTCGCAGTTCACCGGTAGCTCTCAGTTCGAGGAGCCCACGGGATCGATCGCGGCAGCCGCCGTCGTCATCACGATCCCGATCATCATTTTTGTGCTCTTCTTCCAACGACGTATCGTGGCGGGCTTGACGTCCGGCGCAGTGAAGGGATAACCGTCATGGCCGAAATCGTTCTCGACAAAGTCACCAAGCTCTACCCGGACGGCGCCGCTGCCGTCAGCGACGTCGACATCACCATCGCCGACGGCGAATTCATCATCCTCGTCGGACCGTCCGGCTGCGGAAAGTCCACCACGCTCAACATGATCGCCGGGCTGGAGGACATCTCGTCCGGTGAGCTGCGGATCGCGGGGGAGCGCGTCAACGAGAAGGCGCCGAAGGATCGCGACATCGCGATGGTGTTCCAGTCCTACGCGCTGTACCCGCACATGACGGTCCGGCAGAACATCGCCTTCCCGCTGACGCTCGCCAAGCTCTCCAAGACCGAGATCAACGACAAGGTCGAAGAGGCTGCCAAGATCCTAGATCTCAGTCAGCACCTCGACCGGAAGCCCGCCAACCTCTCCGGTGGTCAGCGACAGCGAGTTGCGATGGGACGCGCCATCGTTCGCACCCCCAAGGCCTTCCTGATGGACGAGCCGCTGTCCAACCTCGACGCCAAGCTGCGAGTCCAGACGCGCGCCGAGATCTCGCGGCTGCAGAAGCGTCTGGGCACCACCACCGTCTACGTCACGCACGATCAGACCGAGGCCATGACCCTCGGCGACCGCGTCGTGGTGTTGCGCGGCGGGCTGGTGCAGCAGATCGGTTCTCCGCAGGAGCTCTACGACAAGCCGCGAAACCTGTTCGTGGGCGGCTTCATAGGATCGCCCTCGATGAATTTCGTTCCGGGACAGCTCACCTCGAACGGAGTGTCCACGGCCCTCGGCGACATCGAGATCCCGCTCGAGCGAATGGACGCGATCAAGGCCAAGAACCCGGGCCGCGAGGTGGTCGTCGGTATCCGTCCCGAGCACTTCGAGGACGCGGCACTGATCGACGGCTACCAGAAGATGAGCGGTGCCACCTTCACCGCAACCGTCGACGTGCTCGAGTCCATGGGCAGCGACAAGTACGTCTACTTCACGCTGAAGGGTGCCAAGGTCGAGTCCAGCGAACTCCAGGAGCTGGCCGCCGATGCCGGCATCGCCGATCTCGGTGGCGCACAGGTGGTTGCGCGTCTGGCAGCCGAATCCAAGGCCGCCGAGGGTGGTCAGGTGGAACTGTGGTTCGACCCGGGCAAGATTTCGGTGTTCGACCAGGCGTCGGGTGCGAACCTGACGTTGTAGAGCGCTACGCCCATGTGAGCGGAACTTCGTAGCCCACTACGAAGTTCCACTCACATGCCGCAGGCTCTACAGTGGCACGTTCGACGTGGTGTTCGGTTCGGACTCGGCAACCCGCACCGATTGCCGCGCTGCCGGGGTGCTTCTGATGGCCAGGGCTGCCGCAGCGACGACGGCGCAGGCCACGGCACCGGCGACGAAGGCTGCGGTGTACGCGCTCTCGCGGGCCACGTTTGTGCCGTCGATGGTGAACATCGCCAGCACGGTGGACAGCGACGCACTCGCGATCGACGTGCCGACGGTGCGCACGATCGAGTTGACGCTGTTGGCCACGCCGGTGTCCGCCGCGCTGACCTCGGCCATGAGCAGGTTGGGCAGGGCCGCGAACGCGAGGCTGACGAACGTGTTGATGACGATGCCCGCGGTGATGAGCTGCCACGTGTGATCGTGGGCCACCGCGACGAACGCAAATCCGAGAACGCCGATCACCGCGCCGCCGACGAGAACTCGGCGCGGCCCGAACGATCTGATGAGGCGACCGCTGATCACCGCGGCCACCACTCCTACCGCTGCACCGGGTAGCAGGTACACGACACTGGCTTCCAGAACGTTGGCCGTGAATCCGTAGCCGGCGACGGCACGTGGGGTCTGCACGAAGTAGGAGCAGGCCAGGAAGTTGGCGAACATTCCGACGCCGACGAACAGGGTGGCGACGTTGGTGGCCAGCAGTGGCCCGTGAGTGAGCATGCGGGGTGCGACGAGCGGGGCATCGATGCGCTTCTCGAAGATCCACCAGACGGTTCCCAGCAGCACGCCCGCGACAGCGCATCCGATGGTGGCCACCGAACCCCAGCCCCACGTCCGGCCCTGGGTGAGGGCCAGGAACAGCAGCAGGAGTGTGCCCGCCAGAAGTACGGCACCCCACCAGTCGACCGACCCGCTGCCGCTGCGCGGTCGGGCCGGGACACCGAACCACGCGATGCCGAGTGCAACCACGACGATGGCGACGGTGAGCCAGAAGACGCGGTGGTAGTCGGCACCGTTGGCCGTGAGCAGCCCCGTCAGCACCAATCCGAATCCGCCGCCCACGCCGAGAGTGCCGGACAGGATCGACATCGAGCCGACCAGTGCGCGCGGTGGCATCTCGTCGCGCAACACCGCCAGGGCGATGGGGAACAGGGCGTACGAGACGCCCTGCAGAATGCGGCCGACCAGCAGCCAGGTCAGTGAATCGGTCAACGCTGCCAGCAGCGACCCGGCCAGCACGACGGTCAAGACGCCGATGAGCACGGGGCGTTTGCCGTGCAGGTCGGCGAGTCGGCCGATGACGGGGGTGGCGATGACCGCGGCCAACAGGTTCGCCGTCAGCACCCACCCGGCAGCGGTGGTGCTGACGCCCAGTTGGGTGCCGATGGTGCCCACGATGGGAACGACCATCGTCTGCAAAACGGCGAGGGTCATGACGATGAAACAGAGTCCTGGCAGCAGTGTGCGGCGGGTGGACATGGAAGAGCTACCTCGTTACTTATGACAACCGAAAATACGAACCGATCGAACTAAAATGTTGAACGCATCTAATTAATTATCGGGTACCGGTTTCCCCGGTGTGAGCCGAGGTGCCTCGGAGGAGCTACTGCGTCCGGTTGGGCTTCCCCAGGGCCTTCTGCCGGAGTTCACTGACGATCTCGTCGTTCCAGACGTGCTCGCGCACCAACCGATAGCGCTCACGGCTCATCCACAGATAGGCCTCGGCATCGGTGCGGTCCTCGAGAATCTCGGCCGCCCGGACCATGCGGACCACCGGCAGGTACTCCTCACCGAACCAGCGTCGTGCGACCGTTCCGCGGTCGACGAACTCCCCGAGTTCCTGCATCAGCCGAAATCCCCAGGCCTCCACCGACTCGCTCAGTTGCGCGTAATCGAACGGGTCGGTGACCTGTACCGCCTCGCGTGCGCGTCCCACCAGGGGCACCCGACTCAGGAAGATGCGGCGATGATCCTTGATCAACAGATCGCCGCGCCGGGTGATGCCCTCGGGGGAGATACGCGTGATGATCTCGGTGACGACGGCGTCGATCGTCGTGCGATGCATCGCGAACGCAATCGACACCCGGTGATGCCCGTCGACGACGAAGTGCATGCCGCCGATGCGATACACCTGGATCGGCGGCATCGCTTCACCGCGGCGCTGCGCCGCCGCCAGCCGCTGCCAGCGTTCCCGGATCCGCGCCGAGGTCGGCCTGAAGAACCTGTCGAAGTCGCGAGTGCGGTCGACGCTGCCGACGATGGTCTCGACGCGAATGACCTGCAGACCCAGGTGCCGTTCCCCGACCTTGCCGAGGGCAGCAACCACCTCGTCGAACGGCAGGATGGTGTTGACGTCGTCGGGTTGACGCCGCAGCCACCCGACGAGTCTCGCCACGTCGGCGCGTCGACGCTGGCGGGTGAAGTCGTTCTCCGCGTCGGCGGCCGGAAATCCGGTGTCACGTGCCATGTCTGCGCCTCACGATCCTCGGTGCTTCGACGTGCTGTCGCTGCCCACCCGGTTCGACGTCGAGCAGGGTGTATCCGACGGTGTTGATCACCGCCGCCCCGTGCAGGGCCAGATCGTCCGGGGTGTGGCCGTGTGGATGAATGTGGCCGTGCAACAACAACTGTGGGGAGAGTCGACGCGTCACCTCGTCCAGGCAGTCGAAGCCGACGTGTGCCGGGTCGGTGTCGTCGCCGACTCCGAGGGGTGGGCTGTGAGTGAGCAGAATGTCCACCGGCCGTACGTCCTTGCGGACGTTGCGATTCCACGCGAATGTTCGAGTGAGGGTGCGTGAGCGTCTGCGCTGCTGACGTTGCGTCCATTGATTGGGGCCGCCGTTGTAGCGGATCGACCCGCCGAGACCGGCGATACGCAGACCGGCAGCGGACACGATCCGCCGGTCGACGTTGATCGCACCCACCGGCCCCGGCCAGGTGGCAGGCAGCCCGGCGCGCATCCAGCCGGCCTTCCCGGCCGAATAACCCGTCAGGTCCGCGTCGTGATTGCCGGGCACGAACACGCACGGAGCGTTCAACGCGTCGGTCAGATACTCGAGGTAATCGAACGGAAGGTCGCCCGCGCCGAGAATCAGATCGACGCCGAGCGACTTCACCTGCGGACTCCACAGAGATTCGATCGTTTCGTCGGACACAGCGAGAACGGATACCACGGGTACGACGGTACCCACCTCGTCCGCGGTGGCACCTCCGAACGGACTTCTCGGGCACCGGTGGTGTTGGATGGGTCTCGTGAGCGAGAGTGTCATTACCGCGGTACGCGCACATCTGGTGACCGAGATCGGCGACGACAACCCGTCGTCCGCGTCCGTGACGTTCCTCGGCCTGGAGTCACTGGACGTGCTGCGATTCGGTGCGGACTCCGACGTGGTGCGGTACGTCAGCCTCGGCTGCTCGCGTCATCCCATGGCAGACCCGAACGACATGGTCGCCGATCCGTCCCGTGGCCCTCGCGCCGAACTGGTACTGACCCTTCGCGGTGGCGCAGGCGTGGCGTCGGGCGTCCACAAGAGCTTGGCCGTGCTCGCGGCCTCGCCTGCGGTGGAGGGCGTCGTGCTGGTGGAGGACGCCCTGCTCGATCTCGGTGAGCCGCTGTGGACCAACGCGCCGTTCACTGCCGTGCTGCTCGGGCCGAGCGACATCGCGGACCTGCCGCTGCCGGAGCCTTTCGATCCGGTTCATTTCTTCGCCGCGGTGCCGTTGACCGGAACCGAGGCCGCCTGGGTGCGGTTGCGCGGGGCGGATGCGCTGCGCGAGGCCTGGAAGGAAGCGGGGATCGACGTTCGAGACCCCAACCGGTCCGCAGCCAGACTCTGATCGGGCTCCTGCGCACAGGGTGTCGACTTCCGGTGGCTACCCGCTTCTGTCGGAGTTCGTCCCTGGCTGTAGATCTCCGGCGCAGGATCTACAGCCAGTTGTTCTTGTGGAACGTGCGCCACA
Source organism: Rhodococcus sp. 05-2254-5 (assembly GCF_002258575.1). Taxonomy (NCBI): domain Bacteria; kingdom Bacillati; phylum Actinomycetota; class Actinomycetes; order Mycobacteriales; family Nocardiaceae; genus Rhodococcus; species Rhodococcus sp. 05-2254-5. Next base: position 12,297 of record NZ_NOZG01000004.1, read on the forward strand.
GACCGACGCACACGCAGGCGACGATCGCGACGATCGTGTGGTACCCGTAGGTCCAGTGCAGCTCGGGCATGTTGTCGAAGTTCATGCCGTAGATGCCGGCCACCATTGTCGGCACCGCCGCGATCGCCACCCAGGACGAGATCTTGCGCATGTCGAGGTTCTGCTGCATCGTCACCCGAGCCAGGGCGGCGTCGACGAGCGAGCTGAGTACCTCGTCGTATTCGGAGATACGTTCGGCGACGGTGGTGTGATGGTCCTGCACGTCGCGCAGGTACCGCCGGACGGATTTCGGAACACTGGGCTCCTGGACCAGCCGTGCGAGAGGCGTCGACAGTGGGGTCACCGACCGGCGCAGTTCCACGACCTCCCGCTTGAGCAGATAGATGTTCTCGATCGGCACGTGATGATGCGGAGAGAACACCTCCTCCTCCATGCCGTCGACGTCCCTCTCGATCGAGTCGGTGACGGCCAGGTACTCGTCGACGACGTGGTCGGCAACCGCGTGCAGCACCGCCGACGGGCCGAGTGCGAGCTGCTCCGGATTGTCCTCGAGGCGCTGGCGCACGCCGGCCAATCCGGAGTGTTCGCCGTGTCGGACGGTGATGACGAAATCTCGACCGACCATCACCATGATCTCGCCGCTCTCGACGATCTCGTTCGCCGTCGTCACCGACTCGTGTTCGACGTACTTGACTGTGCGCAGGACGAGGAATGCGACGTCGTCGTATCGCTCCAGCTTGGGCCGCTGATGCGCGTGCACGGTGTCCTCGACCATCAACTCGTGCAGGTCGTAACACTGAGCGATCGCGTTCATCTGACGGTCGTCCGGCGCATGCAGGCCCACCCAGACGAACCCCTCGCCGCGGGCTCGTACTTCGGCGATCGCGGAAGTGTGAGTGAACCGGCCGGGTAGCCGGGAGCCGTCGACGTAGACAGCGCAGTCGACGATGGCGCGCGCCGTCGGCACCGGTATTCGTGGACTCGAATCGGGAACGGCCTTGTTTCCTCGTCGGTGCAGCGAGGGCAGTGAGGGACGCGGTCGAAGGGACGGCATGGCGGGCAATCGTACGCCAGGAAAACGACAGAACAGTGGGCCCGGAACATCACGGCGGTACGCCTGGGACACTGTTCTGGTGCTCATCGATCTCCACACCCACTCGACAGCGTCCGACGGTACCGACAGCCCGGCCGAGCTGGTTCGCGCTGCGTCGGCAGCGGGCCTGTCGGTGGTGGCGCTCACCGATCACGACACCACGGCGGGATGGGACGAGGCCGCTGCCGCATCGCCCGCCGGCCTGACGCTCGTGCGCGGCATGGAACTGTCGTGCACCGGTCGTGGGGAGGACGGCACGCCCGTCCCGGTGCACCTGCTGGCGTACCTGTTCGACCCCGAGAACGAGGCATTCGCCGCCGAGCGTGCACGACTGCGCGGTGAGCGGGTGACCCGGCTGCGGGCCATCGCCGAGAACATGGCCGCGGACGGCCTACCCATCGATCCCGACGCGGTTCTCGCCTCAGCCGGGGAGGCCGCCGGTCGTCCCCATCTGGGCCAGGCTCTGATCGAGGCCGGCTACGTCTCGGACATGGACGCGGCGTTCGCCGGTCCGCTGGCAACGGGTGGCAAGTATTACGTGGGCAAGGTCGACACTCCACTCGACGTCGCCGTCGAGATGATCGCCGCCGCAGGCGGCGTCAGCGTGCTCGCGCATGCCCGGGCCCGCAAGCGCGGACGCATCCTGGATCTGGACCACATCCGAGAACTCACCCCGCTCGGGCTCGGCGGTGTGGAAGTCCACCACATGGACCACTCGCCGGAGGACACCGTGGTGATGGCCGAGTTGGCTGCGGAGCTGGACCTCATCGTCACCGGGTCCTCGGATTATCACGGCACCAACAAGACCGTGAAGCTGGGCGAGTACACCACCGCCCCGGAGCAGTACGACCGACTGATCGCGGCGGCCCGGTCATGAACTTCGACGTGACGCTGTACCTGACGGTTCTGATCACGCTGTTCGTGATCATGGATCCACCGGGCGCGATTCCGGTGTTCCTGTCCCTGGTGGGACGCAAGAGCAAGGAAGTGCGCAACAAGGCCGCATGGCAGGCACCGGCGGTCTCGCTCACCGTCATCTCGGTTTTCGCGATCGGCGGCCAGGCCATTCTGAGCTACCTGCACATCGGCATTCCGGCACTGCAGGGCGCGGGTGGACTTCTGCTCCTGCTCATCGCGCTGTCGTTGCTCACCGGTAAGGGCGCGGGCGGCGACGCGGCGGCCGAGGACGTCAACGTCGCACTCGTGCCGCTGGGAACGCCGTTGATGGCGGGCCCCGGAGCCATCGCCGCGGTGATCGTCTACGTCAGTCAGGCCGACGGCAACGCGAGCTCGTTGCTCGCAATTGCCTTGGGCATCATCACGATTCACGTCCTGTTCTTCGTGATTCTGCGCTTCTCCACCGTCCTCATCCGGCTGCTCGGCGAGGGCGGCATCTCGCTGCTGGCACGCATCGCAGGCCTGTTGCTTGCCGCCATCGCGGTGCAGTTGATCGCGGACTCCGTCCGCGGATTCGTGGCCGGAGCATGAGCGGGGCCGGAGCGGGTGCCGGGCTGCGCTTCCTACGCGGGCTCAGCGGCATCGTCACCGCCGGACTGGTGGTGCTGGCGATCGGCGTCGGCGTCACCCAATATCTCGGTCAGTCCCGCGGCTACCCGGGACCGGGCGCGCTGTCGGTCACCGTGCACATCGTTGCCGCTGTCGTCGCCATCGCAGCGCAGCGGATCGCCGATCACCGACGCGGATTCACCGCATTCCTCGGAGCGATCGTGGTCTTCGTGGTCACCGGTCTCGTCCTGTGGACCCAATGGTGGCAGTAGTTCACGCTGGTTTCTGACTCTGTGGTCAGGTCGGTGGGCGGTATGGCACACTTGGGCCGTTACAGCGATGCGGCTACAGCCCATCGTTGACTGTGCAGGCACACCCGCCGCACGTGCGAGACGCGCTTTTCGGCAGTCGGCAGCCAGTACTGGCGCCCTCCGGTAGTCCGCGACCCTTTCGAGCATCAATCACTTCGTAGACACGTGTTGCCTCGTCGAGGCCGACAGTGCGAGGAGCTTTCACCGTGACGGCAGTCGAAGACACCACAGGAACACCATCGGCAGTTGCGGCCGCGATCACCGACGACGAGATCTTCGCCGGGCATCTCGGCGGCAAGCTTTCGGTCCAGTTGGCCGCGCCGCTCGAGACCCAGCGCGATCTCTCGATCGCCTACACCCCGGGAGTGGCCCAGGTCAGCCGTGCCATCGCCGCCGACCCGGCACTGGCCAAGCGCTACACCTGGACCGACCGGCTGGTCGCCGTCATCTCCGACGGTTCCGCGGTGCTCGGCCTGGGCGATATCGGTCCGCGCGCGTCGTTGCCGGTGATGGAGGGCAAGGCGGCGCTGTTCAAGAAGTTCGCCGGCCTCGATTCCATCCCGATCGTGCTCGATACCCACGATGTCGACGAGATCGTCGAGACGATCGTGCGGATGCGACACAGTTTCGGAGCCGTCAACCTCGAAGACATCTCCGCCCCGCGGTGTTTCGAGGTGGAACGACGCGTCGTCGAGGCACTGGACTGCCCCGTGATGCACGACGACCAACACGGCACGGCCATCGTCGTCCTTGCGGCGCTGACGGGTGCTGCACGGGTACAGGGCCGGGACCTGGCCGGGCTCCGAGTGGTCGTCTCGGGCGCAGGCGCTGCAGGCGTTGCGTGCGCGAACATGCTGCTCGCCGCCGGCATCTCCGACGTCGTGGTCCTCGACTCCAAGGGCGTCGTCTCGGCCGATCGCGGTGACCTCACCGGCGTCAAGGTCGACCTCGCTGCGCGAACCAACCCTCGTGGACTGAGCGGGGGACCGGGCGATGCGCTGGCCGGAGCCGACGTGTTCCTCGGACTGTCCGCAGGCAAGGTGGACGAGAACGTCATCGCCTCGATGGCCCCCGAGTCCATCGTGTTCGCGCTCTCGAACCCGGATCCGGAGATCCACCCCGAGGTGGCCAGGAAGTACGCGGCCATCGTCGCGACCGGACGCAGCGATTTCCCCAATCAGATCAACAACGTTCTGGCCTTCCCCGGTGTGTTCAAGGGCGCGCTCGACGCCGGCGCACGCCGCATCACCGAAGGCATGAAGCTCGCCGCTGCCGAGGCAATCCTCTCGGTTCTCGGCGACGAGTTGGCCGCGGACAGAATCGTCCCGAGCCCGCTCGATCCTCGCGTCGCCCCGGCCGTTGCGGACGCAGTTGCGGCAGCAGCGCGAGCCGAGGGCGTCGCGTAGGAAAACAGAAAAAGCACCCCGAACCCCGCCCTATCCGGGCCGGTGGGTCGGGGTGCTTTTAGTTTGCGTGAGTCGTCGTCAGACTTTTGCCAGTCCGGTCGGCATGCGCCGGAGGCGACCGGTTCCCGGCACCGACGTCCACACCGCTAGGGCGAGAAGGCCGTCGACGACGAGTGTGAGCAGCGCGACGAGGATCGCCCCCACCAGAACCCGGCCGTAGTCGTAGAGCGCGAGACCGTCGAAGATGTAGCGACCCAGCCCGCCCAGGTTGACGTACGCCGCAACGGTCGCGGTCGCGATGATCTGCAGGGTGGTGTTCCGTAGTCCGCCGAGGATCAGTGGCAGTGCATTGGGGATCTCTACCCGCAGCAGCACTTGTGATTCGGTCATTCCCATTGCCCGGGCGGCGTCGACCACGTGAGCATCGACGTTGGCTATTCCCGAGTAGGTGCCCGCCAGCAGCGGTGGTATCCCGAGCAGGACCAGCGCGATGATCGGCGGGATCAGACCCAACCCGATCACCAGGACCAGGAACACCAACACACCCAGAGTCGGCAGTGAGCGCAGAGCGTTGACCAGTCCGACGACCACCGCTTCGCCGCGGCGCAGGTGACCGATGATCAGTCCGATGGGAATCGCGACAGCGGCCGAAAGCACAACGGCCAACAGCGAATACCACATGTGCTCGAGCAGTCGAGCACCGATTCCCGTCGGCCCGGCCCAGTTGGCACCGTCGAGGATGTACGAGAACGCTTCGGAGAACAGATTCATGCGCGCGCCTTCCTCGTCGACGAGCTGCCCTGCCGGGTCCAGGGCGTGAGTCGACGGCCCACCAGGTACAGGGCGGCGTCGAAGATCAACGCCAAGAACACGATCGAGATGATGCCGGCGAAGATCTGATCGGGATAGTCACGTTGGTAGCCCTGGGTGAACAGCTGGCCGAGACCACCGATACCGATCACCGAACCCACCGAGACCAACGAGATGTTGGTGACCGTGACAACTCGAATATTGGCGATGAGCACCGGCAAGGACAGGGGTAGCTCGACGGTCACCGCCCGGCGTAACGACGAAAAGCCCATGGCCTGAGCCGAATCGACGACGGCGAACGGAACCGAATCGAGTGCCTCCGGAACCGCGCGAACGAGCAGGGCCGTGGAGTACACCGTCAGTGCGATCACCACGTTCAGCGGATCGAGCACAGGCAGTCCCACGACCGCAGGAATGGTGACGAACAGTGCCAGGGACGGCAACGTGAACGCAATGCTGGCCACCGTCAACGTGATTCGGCGGACCCACCGCGTGTTGCGAATCAGAGTGCCGACCGGAACGGCGATGAGCAGGCCGATGAGTAGAGGCACGAGCGAAAGATACAGATGTGTCTTCGTGTACCCCAGTACGACGCCGAAGTTGTCGAACAGCCAGGTCACTGTGCGTCGTTCCCGGCCGCGCCGAAGTGGTGGCGATTGCGCTCCTCGTCCTCCGACTTGCGCTGCACGGCCAGGTTTTCGAGAATCTCCGCACCGTCGACGCTACCCACGGCGGCACCGGTCGAATCGACGGCGACGCCGATTCCCGACGGAGACGAGATCGCCGAGTCGAGCGCCTGCCGTAGATCGCCGCCCTCGAGGAACAGCGACCCACCGGCCGCGGTGCTCTCGTCCAGGCTGCCGCCGCCGCGTACCTTCTCGACGCCGGTGGCGTCGATCCAGCCGAGGGGACGACGCTGGGAGTCCACGACCAGAACCCACTGCCCCTGGTCGAGTCGCAGGGTGCTCATTTCGTCCTCGGTCGCGGTATGGATCGGATGCATCGTCACCGACTGCGCGGAGCGGAAAGACAGGCCTCGGTAGCCGCGGTCGCGGCCGACGAACGACGCCACGAACGACGTCGCCGGTGCCGCGAGCACGGTCTCGGGCTTGTCGTATTGCTGCAGACGACCCTGCGGTCCGAAGACTGCGATGTGGTCGCCCAGCCGCACGGCCTCGTCGATGTCGTGCGTGACGAACACGATCGTCTTCTTCAGATCGGCCTGCAGCCTGAGCATCTCGGTCTGCAGATCCTCACGCACCACCGGATCGACGGCGCTGAAGGGTTCGTCCATCAACAGAATCGGTGGGTCCGCGGCGAGCGCACGGGCAACCCCGACGCGCTGTTGCTGCCCGCCGGACAGCTGTGCCGGGTAGCGGGACGCGAGAGCCGGATCCAGGCCCACTCGTTCCAGTACCTCGAGCGCCGCCTTGCGGGCAGCGCGCCGGGACTGACCGTTGAGGACCGGAACCGTCGCGACATTGTCGACGACGGAACGGTGGGGCAGCAGCCCGGCACTCTGGATGACGTAACCGATTCCCCGGCGCAGCTTCACCGCGTCGGTGTCGGCGATGTTGCGGCCGTCGACCGTGATGACACCCGAGGTGGGCGCGATCATCCGGTTGATCATGCGCATCGACGTCGTCTTGCCGCAGCCGGACGGCCCCACGAACACGGTGAACGAGTGTGGCTGGATCACCAGGTCCAACGAGTCGACTGCCGTGGTGCCGTCCGGGTACGTCTTGGTGATGTTCTCGAAGGTGATCATCAGCTGACCGGCTGGTCCAGACCCTTGTCCTTGACCCACGCCGTTGCCGCCGCAGCCGGTTCGACCTTCTGGTCGCCGGACACCGACGTGTTCAGTGCGATGAGCTCTTCGGTGGTGATCTGCGCCGAGACGGCGTCGAGAACCTGAGTGAGCTTGTCGGACTGCTTGGACGTCCGCAGCACCGGGATGACGTTCTGAGCGGCGAAATTGTTCTCCGGGTCTTCGAGAACCACGAGATCGTTCTGCGCGATGGCAGGCGAGGTGGTGAAGATGTCCGCCGCGACGACCTGGCCCGACACGAGTGCCTCGACCGTGGCCGGTCCGCCGCCGTCGGAGATGGGCACGTAGTTACCGGGGGAGATGTCCAGGCCGTACTTCGCTTTCAGGCCCGGCAGTCCGCCGACGCGCTCCTGGAATTCCGGCGTGCCCGCGAACGTCACCTCCGAAGAGAACGGTGCGAGATCGCCGACGGTCTTGAGATTGCGCTCGGTTGCGGTCGCGCGGGTGACGACGACGGCATCCTTGTCCTCGCCGGGTGCCTGGGCCGTCACCGAGAGGTCGTCGCCGAGTGCGGCGGGCAGTGCCGCCAGCACGTCCTCGGACGAGGTGGCCGTGGCAGATTCGTCCAAGTACTGGAGCAGGTTGCCCGTGTAGTCGGGAATCAGGTCGATCGAGCCGTCGCGGACGGCGGGAATGTACGCCTCGCGGCTACCGATGTTGAGCTTGGTGCTCACCTCGAAACCGTTGGCGCGCAATGCTTCTGCGTAGATGTTCGCGACGGTCTCGGACTCCGGGAAGTTGGCCGAGCCGACGATGATCGAGTTCGTGTCGTCGTTGCTCTCGCCGCCTCCGCTCGAGAGCGGATCCGAATTTCCGCCGCAGGCGGTCAGTGCGGTGACCGACAGGGCGAGCGCGGCAACTGCCGCCACTGCCTTCGGGGCGGAGAACGCGCGCGTGATTCGGGAGGTGGTCATGGTGTCCTTCCATCGGTTCGGGCACAGACGAAGCCCCAACTCCGACGGGTGCCGCCCGATCACCGGGGACACCGCCGAACCAGGACTCGGGCTGCTCGGGATGGTAGTCGACGTCGCCGTGCCCATAAGGTTGGTTCGACTACCCTCTCGTTCGCATCTGTGCCCCGCGGTCGGGATCGGTAAACCCCACGGGCAGTGAACAGGAGAAAATGAGAGTGCGTTCGTCGATTCTGGCAGCGGCCCTCGCGGTCACTATTGCAGGTTCCGTCGGTGGGTGCAGTGCGGCCGACCGGGCCGAACCCGGGCACGTGCCCGTCGTCGTCGGAGCCGGGAATTCCGACCTCTCCCGGTTGCTCGCACAGATCTACGCAGGAGGACTCCGGTCGACGGGAGCCGAGGTCTCCGTCGCCGAGAACCTGGGGGATCGGACGGCGTACCTCGCGGCGCTGGACCGCGGCGAGGTATCGATGATCCCCGACCTGACCGGGGACCTGTTGCGAACCTTCGACACCCTGGCCGGGGCAACCGAAGCAGAGGACGTGTTCACCGAACTGAACCGATCGCTGCCCGCCGGACTGTCGGTGGGAGACTACGCAACCGCCGAGGATCGATTGGCCCTTGCTCTCGCTCCAGACGCGACCTCGGACGAGGGCACGACAGTCACAGAATTTCTTCGTCGGGACGACGTGACAGTCGGGACGGTCGAGGGGGAGGTCGATCCGATGGACGTGAGGATGGAGGGTGTGGGCAGTCCCAGCTTCACCGGGGCCCGTTTCTCCGAGTTCATGGTCTACCCGGATGCGCAGTTCGCCGTCGACGACCTGAATTCCGGTGCGGTGGATGCTCTCGCGATTCGGACTGCGTCGTTCGGTCCGCTGGCCAAGGATCTGACGACTCTGCCCGACGACGATCACGTGTATCCGGCGCAGAACGTCGTTCCGCTGTACCGCACCGGTGTGCTGGACGAGAGTGCGGTGAAGTCGTTCTCGGTGGTGGCGGGGGAGCTGACGACAGCGGACCTCGCCGACATGATCGGCGAGGTCCGCGGGGGTGCTGCGTCAGGCGATGTCGCCGGCCGCTGGCTCGGCGAGCACAGCCTCTGACACGTCGGACTTCTGCTTTGCTCTGAGCTTGCGGCCCAGATAGGAACCCATGTGCTGGACGGCTTCGGCTGCTTCCCGCAGGATCGACGCCTGCAGATGCGCCACGTGCCAGAGCTTTTTGTACTCGATGTACTCGAGTTCGACGCCGGACAGGCGCAGCTTGTCCGCGAACGCGGTGATCTGCGGATAGAGCACCTCGTCCGTCCCGACGTGCATGACGACCGGAGGCAGCTCGTCGAGGTTGCCCTGGAGTGGCGCGAAGCCTTGATCCAGTGGGTCGCCCGCCCCGAGATACGCGTCGGCCGAGGAGTTCGACCACCCGGTGTTGACCACCAGGTCGCGCGGCTTGACCGCGTCGCGTGCGCCCGGATCGACCCACGGTGAGATCAATCCGAGTGCTGCCGGCCTCGCGCCGTCGTCCACCAGCCGCCTCGCCGTCGCGACGGTCAGACCACCGCCGGCCGAATCACCGGCGATGGCGATGCGATCCGGGGTGAAGCCGTGCGAACGCACCAGTTCACGGAACGCCGCCACGGCGTCGTCGAGCGCGGCCGGGTACGGGTTCTCCGGGGCCAGGCGGTAATCGAGCACGTACACGGCGCTGGCCGACTCTCGGGCCAGATGGGCGGCGAGCGATCGGTGGGTGTTGATCGAACCGATCGTGAACGCGCCCCCGTGGAGGTACAGGATCGCGGTGTCGCGTTCGGTGGCTCCGACGGTGATGCGCTCGGCCCGCCTGCCCGCAAGCGTCAGTTTCTGCGCGACGGTCCCGTGCGGGAGCGTCTGCACGGGAGCCGCGGCCTCGAGGACCGCCCGCTGCGCCCGGAAGGACAGACGCGGATTCAGCGCGAGGCGGTAGAAGGGCTTGAGCGCCGCCGCAACGATCGGCAGAGGAACGTAGAAGGCTTTCACGACGCGACCCGCCTACTTCTTCGACCGTGGCATGGCACGCTTGGACACCGCAGCGATCAGACCCTGGTACCGCGAGCCGGTGATGCGTTGCAGCAGATCGAGCGCGATGGCGTCGGAACCGATGAGCACGCGACCCCTGCCCTTCTCGACGCCCTTGAGAATGGTCTTGGCCGCGTCGATCGGGGTGGTCTTCGCCAACTTGCTGTCGAAGAACTTCGCCACGTCGGCCTGGTCGAAATTCTCGGCAACGGTGGCGTTGCGGGCGATGGCAGTCTTGATGCCGCCGGGGTGCACCACGGTCACCTTCACCGGAGCCTTTGCGATCAACATCTCCATGCGCAGCGACTCGCTGAATCCGCGGACGGCGAACTTCGCAGCGTTGTACGCGGACTGGGACGGCATCGCCAACAGGCCGAACAGGCTGGAGATGTTGACGATGTGGCCGTCGCCGGAGGCCTTGATGTGCGGCAGAAATGCCTTGGTGCCGTTGACGACGCCCCAGAAATCGACGTCGACGATGCGCTCGATGTCCTTGAACGAGGACTTCTCCACGTCACCGTGGTAGGCGATGCCCGCGTTGTTGTAGATCTGGTTGACCTTGCCGAAATGCGCGACGACGGCCTCGGCGTAGTCCAGCACGGTCTCGCGCTGCGAGACGTCGAGGAAATCGGACTTCACCTCGGCTCCGAGTGCTTCGACGCGGCGCACCGTCTCGTCGAGTCCGGCGGTGTCGACGTCGGACAGTGCGAGCTTGGCTCCGTGTCCGGCCAGCTCGAGGGCCAAGGCCCGGCCGATTCCCGAACCCGCGCCGGTGACGACGGCCACCTTGCCTGTGAATGTGCTCATCGTGCGGACACCTTGTCTGTGTTGTTGCCGGCGGCCGTGCTTGCCGACGCGGAGGTCAGATCTGCGGTTGCGACGCTACGGTACGCATCGAGATCGAAATGCTTGGTCTGACGACGGAACTCGAACGTGAACCCGGGCCACAGGGTGGTGTTGTTTCCGTGCTTGTCCAGATACCAGCTGGCGCAGCCGCCGTTCATCCAGACGCTCTTGGCGAGCTGGTCCTGCAGAGTCACGTTGTATTCGTCCTGCACGTCCTTGCGCACTTCGATGGTCCCGATGTCGTGCTTGTCGATGGTGTTCAAGGCGTCGACCAGGTAGTTGATCTGCGACTCGATCATGAAGACCATCGAGGTGTGCCCGAGGCCGGTGTTGGGGCCGACGAGGAAGAACATGTTCGGGAAGTTCGCCACCGCGGCGCCCTTGTAGCCCTGCTGTCCGCCGTCGTCGAACGTCTGCGCCAGCGTCCGGCCGTCCTTGCCGACGATGGCTTGGTATGCAGGTGAATCGGTGACGTGGAAGCCGGTGGCGACGACGAGTGCGTCGATCGGGCGCTCGGTGCCGTCCTTGGTGACGATCGATCCCGTGCGGATCTCGGCGATGCCGTCGGTCACGAGGTCGACGTTGCTCTGCGCGAGAGCGGGGTAATACGCGTTGGAGATCAACATGCGCTTGCAGCCGATGCGGAAGTTCGGGGTCACCTTCGCGCGCAGCGCCTTGTCCTTGATCTGCGTGCGCAGATGATTCTCCGACGCCCACTGCAGCGGCTTCATGAACGCGGGGTTCTTCGCCAGTCCGACGACCTGGGTCTCACGCATCGCGTAGATGCCGGCGCGGGCGAGGCGCTGGAAGCCGGGCACATGCTTGAAGGCGAAGCGCTCGAGCTTGGTGTACGGGCGATCGGCGCGAGGGAGGATCCACGGGGCGGTGCGCTGGTAGACGTCGAGGTGCTCGACCTGGCCTGCGATGGCGGGAACGATCTGGATCGCCGACGCGCCGGTCCCGATGACGGCGACGCGCTTACCGGCGAGCGAGACGTCGTGGTTCCACTGAGCGGAGTGGAAGACGTCGCCCTCGAAATCGTGAATTCCCTTGATATCGGGCAGGTTCGGCTCACACAGTGCGCCGACGGCCGAGACGACGATCTTGGCGGTGTAGTTGCCGGTGGTCGTCTCGACGTCCCAGCGGCTGGTGGAGGCGTTCCATCGCGCCGACGTCACGTCCGTGCCGAAGACGTGCTTGTCCATGACGCCGTACTTGCGCGCAACTCCGGCGATGTACTTCTGGATCTCGGGCTGGGTGGAGAACGAACGGGTCCACTCCGGGTTCAGCGCGAACGAGTACGAGTACAGATGCGAGGGCACGTCGCAGGCTGCACCGGGGTAGGTGTTGTCGCGCCAGGTACCGCCCACATCGTGGCCGCGTTCGACGACGACGAAGTTCTTCTTGCCTGCCTTGGTCAGCTTGATCGCCGCTCCGAGCCCGGCGAAACCACTGCCGATGATCAGCGTATCGACGTGACGCGGCGACGTTGCGCGGTCCGAAGTATCTGTTACGGGAAGACTCATGTAGAGCAGACTAGAAGCTTACTGAGTGTGAGTCAATAGTTATTGACTACTATTCAATAGGATGATTGCATGGCGGATGTGAACCGCGCTGGAGTATCGACGACGAAAAGGACCAGACTCAGTCCGCAGCAACGACGAGCGCAGCTGATCGAGCTCGGCACCGAGATGCTCGCCGATCGGCCACTCGAACAGATCTCCGTCGAGGACATCGCCGATCAGGCCGGAGTCTCCCGAGGTCTACTGTTCCACTACTTCGCGTCCAAGCAGGACTTTCACCTCGAAATAGTCCGCGAGGCGTCGCGGTCGATGATCGAACGGACCGCACCCGACCCCGACCTCGAACCCTTCGAGATTCTGCGCGACTCCATCGCCAACTACGTCGACTACGTCAGCGAGAAACGCGACACCTTCATCTCCCTGCTCCGCGGCACGGCAAGCGGAGACCCCCAGATGCGCGAGGTGTTCGAGCAGACCCGCACCACCATGGCCGATCGCACTCTCGTCCAACTCGCTCAACTCGACGTCGATGTCACCCCCACCATCGACCTCGCCGTCCGCGGGTGGATCGCCTTCGTCGAAGAAGCCACCATCACCTGGCTCAGAAATCCACAGATCACCCGCGACGAGTTGATCGACCTGAACGTCAACGCCCTACCTGCCGTCGCCCTGGCACCGGGAATGATCTCCGCGCTGCTGGGAGCCGACGCCGACGCCTGAGCCCCGCCCCAGTGTGCGTCCCCCCGGTTCGACGTCCTCCCCGGTTGCAGGTCCTCCCCAGTTGGGAGTCCTCCCCAGTTGGGATCAATGTCCCTTTGTTGCAGTCTGACCGACTGAATCCCGCATTCATCCGAAGTGCGGCCGAGGCCACAGCCGAATGAATGCGGCTCTGTTGCAGTCTGACCGACTGAATCCCACATTGATCCCAACCCGGGTGCGCACAGAAACGACGAAAGCGGCCCACTCCCGAAGGAGTGGGCCGCTTGTCGCTGTCGGAGATTCTAGTCTTCGCCGACCTTGTTGAAGGCCTCGTCGATGATTTCGAGTTGCTCGACGGCGTGCACCTTGCTCGATCCCGAAGACGGTGCGGACATGGCGCGACGGGAGATGCGCTTGATGCCGACCAGCTTTTCGGGCATGAGTTCGGGCAGTGCGAGACCGAAGAACGGCCAGGCACCCTGGTTCGCAGGCTCTTCCTGAACCCAGCGGAATTCCGTTGCGTTCGGGTAGCTCTCGAGTGCTTCCCGGATTCGACGCGTCGGCACGGGGTAGAGCTGCTCGATTCGGACGATGGCGACGTCGTCGCGGTTGTCCTTCTGCTTGCGAGCGAGGAGCTCGTAGTAGAGCTTGCCGCTGACCATCAGCACGCGCTTGACCTTGCTGCGGTCACCGGTGCCGTTGTCGTAGGTGGGCTCGTCGAACACCGAGTGGAACTTGCCGTCGGTGAAGTCCTCGATGTTGCTCACTGCTGCCTTGTTGCGCAGCATCGACTTCGGGGTGAAGACGATCAGCGGGCGACGGATTCCGTCACGCGCGTGCCTGCGCAGCAGGTGGAAGTAGTTCGCGGGGGTAGAGGGGAGTGCGACGGTCATCGATCCTTCCGCGCACAGCGTCAGGAAGCGTTCGATGCGTCCGGACGTGTGGTCCGGGCCCTGACCCTCGTGGCCGTGCGGGAGCAGCAGCACGACGTCGGAGAGCTGTCCCCACTTGGCTTCACCGGACGAGATGAACTCGTCGATGATGGACTGGGCACCGTTGACGAAGTCGCCGAACTGCGCTTCCCACATCACCAGTGCGTCCGGGTTGCCCACGGAGTAGCCGTACTCGAAGCCGACGGCCGCGAACTCGCTCAGTGCGGAGTCGTAGACCATGAACTTGCCGGGATTGTCGCTGCCGATGTTCTGCAGCGGCGTGTACTCGGAACCGGTCTTGCGGTCGATGATCACCGAGTGCCGCTGCGTGAACGTGCCGCGGCGGGTGTCCTGGCCCGAGAAACGAATGTTACGTCCCTCGTCCACGAGCGAGCCGAGTGCGAGCAGTTCGCCGAAGGCCCAGTCGACCTTGCCCTCGTACGCCATCTCCCGACGCTTCTCGAGCACCGGCTTGACGCGGGGGTGCACGTTGAATCCCTCGGGAATGTCGAGGTGCGCATCACCGATGCGGTGCAGGACGGCCTTGTCGACGGCGGTGGTGAGCTTGGTCGGCAACTGCTGGTCGAGTTCGACCGATTCGCTGGGCTCCGGGGTGTACTTCTCGAGTTCGCGTACCTCGTTGAAGACGCGTTCGAGCTGACCCTGGTAGTCGCGGAGCGCGTCCTCGGCTTCCTTGAGCGAGATGTCGCCACGGCCGATGAGCGATTCGGTGTAGCTCTTGCGGACGCTGCGCTTGGTGTCGATCACGTCGTACATCGCCGGCTGGGTCATCGAGGGGTCGTCGCCCTCGTTGTGTCCGCGACGGCGGTAGCAGATCATGTCGATGACGACGTCCTTGTGGAACTTCTGACGGAAGTCCACTGCCAGCTGAGCCACCCAGGCACATGCCTCGGGGTCGTCGCCGTTGACATGGAAGATCGGCGCGGCGATCATCTTGGCCACGTCGGTGCAGTACTCGGACGAGCGCGAGAACTCCGGCGAGGTGGTGAAGCCGACCTGGTTGTTGACGACGATGTGCACGGTTCCGCCGGTGCGGTAGCCACGCAGATCGGACAGGTTCAGCGTTTCCGCGACGACGCCCTGGCCTGCGAAGGCCGCGTCGCCGTGCAGCATCAGCGGCAGCACGGAGTAACCGCCCTGGCCGGTGCCCTTGTCCAGGAGGTCCTGCTTGGCCCGGACGAGGCCTTCGAGAACGGGGTCGACGGCTTCGAGGTGCGACGGGTTCGCCGTGAGCGAGACCTTGATGTCGTTGTCGCCGAACATCTGGATGTACGTGCCCTCGGCACCGAGGTGGTACTTCACGTCACCGGAGCCGTGTGCGGCAGCCGGGTTCATGTTGCCCTCGAACTCGGTGAAGATCTTCGAGTACGGCTTGCCGACGATGTTGGCCAGCACGTTCAGGCGACCGCGGTGCGGCATGCCGATGACGACCTCGTCGAGGGCGTACTCGGCGCTCTGGTCGATGACGGAGTCCATCATCGGGATGACCGACTCGGCACCTTCGAGCGAGAAGCGCTTCTGTCCGACGTACTTGGTCTGCAGGAACGTCTCGAAGGCCTCGGCTGCGTTGAGCTTGCTGAGGATGTACTTCTGTTGCGCCACAGTCGGTTTGACGTGCTTGGCTTCGACGCGTTCCTGCAGCCACGAGACCTGCTCGGTCTCGAGGATGTGGGTGTACTCGACGCCGACGTGGCGGCAGTACGAGTCGCGCAGGACGCTGAGCACGTCGCGCAGCTTCATCTTGTCCTTGCCGTGGAATCCGCCTACCTTGAACTCGCGGTCGAGATCCCACAGCGTCAGGTCGTGGCTGATCACGTCGAGGTCCGGATGCATCCGGAACTTGTCCTTGGTGAACTGCAACGGGTCGGTGTCGGCCATCAGGTGACCGCGGTTGCGGTACGCCGCGATGAGCTCGAGCACGCGGGTGTTCTTGTCGACGGTGCCTTCGGGCAGATCCTTGCGCCAGCGGATCGGCTCGTACGGGATCTTGAGCGAATGGAACAGCTCGTCGTAGAACTCGTCGCTGATCAGCAGATTGTGGATCGTCTTGAGGAAGTCGCCCGACTCCGCACCCTGAATGATGCGGTGGTCGTACGTCGAGGTCAGCGTCATGAGCTTGCCGACGCCGAACTCGGCGAGACGTTCGTCGCTGGCACCCTGGAATTCCGCCGGGTACTCCATGGCACCGGCACCGATGATGGCACCCTGGCCGTTCATCAGGCGCGGGACGGAGTGGACGGTGCCGATTCCGCCGGGGTTGGTCAGCGAGATCGTGACGCCCTGGAAGTCCTCGCCGGTGAGCTTGCCGTCGCGGGCACGCCGGACGATGTCCTCGTACGCGTTGTAGAACTGCGTGAACGTGAAGTCCTGCGTGTTCTTGATGGCCGCGACGACGAGGGAACGGTTGCCGTCCTTGCCGGGAAGGTCGATCGCCAGACCGAGGTTGATCGACGCCGGAGTGACGGCATTGGGCTTGCCGTCGACCTCGGCGAAGTGGCGGTTCATGTTCGGGAACGCCTTGACGGCCTGCACGATGGCGTAGCCGAGCAGGTGCGTGAACGAGATCTTGCCGCCGCGGGTACGCGCGAGGTGGTTGTTGATGACGAGGCGATTGTCGACCATGAGCTTGGCCGGGATGG
Organism: Rhodococcus sp. 05-2254-5; assembly: GCF_002258575.1. NCBI lineage: Bacteria > Bacillati > Actinomycetota > Actinomycetes > Mycobacteriales > Nocardiaceae > Rhodococcus > Rhodococcus sp. 05-2254-5. The sequence continues at coordinate 28,879 of NZ_NOZG01000004.1, forward strand.
CTCGCACGCTGGTAGCTGTCGGAATCTGCAGCGAAGCGGACATGTTCTTGGCAACCGCTGCAGCTGCGCCGCGCAGAATCTTGCTCGACTCTTCACCGAATTCGGCAGCGGCGGGCTTGGCCGGGGCTGCCTTCTTCTCGGCCGGCTTGGCCGGGGCCGACTTCGCCGGAGCAGGCTTGGATTCAGCAGCCTTGGGAGCTGCGGCCTTCGCGGGGGCTTCGGTCTTCTTGGGAGCTTCGGTCTTCGGGGCTTCGGTCTTCGCGGCCGAGGCGGCGGGCTTCGCAGGAGGCGCGGGTGCTGCGGGAGGAGCGGACTTGGCCGAGCTGCCGTTCGAGGCCGAGCCGTTGGAACCGGACTTACCGTTGGAGATGGGGTTCTCGTCGATCACGGCTTCGGGGTCGTAATCGGTGAGGAACTCGTGCCAGCTCGCGTCGACGGAGGACGGGTCCTGCTTGAACCGCTGGTACATCTCGTCGACCAGCCATTGATTTTGTCCGAATTGGGTAGTAGAGCTGCTGCTCACGGCAGTAGTTCGCCTCGTTTCTGTCTTCGTTCCCGATCAGCGCGCGTACGACTCCAGGCTAGACCTCCGGTCGAGATCGCGTGCGTCCGGGACGTAGCTGTGATATGTACTCACCGGTAACCATCGGCCTCGTTGTCGATGACCCCGTTGACTATCGAATTATTCCCCCGGTTCGTTTCGGCTGCAGCCCACAATGTGGCGTAGAAGCCGTCCCGTTTGCGAAGTTCGGAATGTCGTCCGACTTCCACGATACGACCACCGTCGACGACCACGATCAAATCCGCTCGTGCGGCGGTGGCCAATCGGTGCGCGACGACCACAGCGGTGCGGGTCCGCGCAACGGCGTTGCTGGCTTCGAGGACCTTGCGTTCGGTGGCCGGATCGAGGGTCGCGGTCGCTTCGTCGAGCAGGAGTAGATCGGGATCCACCAGTTCGGCGCGGGCCAGCGCAATGAGCTGTCGTTGGCCGGCCGACAACCCTTGGCCGCGTTCGCCGACAGGTTGCTGCATACCGCCGCGAAGTGCAGCGATGGTGTCGAGGGCCCCGACCGAGCGTGCCGCGTTCTCGATGTCGGCCCTGCTGGCGTCGGGCCTGCCGTACGCGATGTTCGACGCGATGGTTCCGGTGAACAGGTGGGCTTCCTGCGGTACGACGCCCAGCCGGTGGCGGTAGTCGGACAACCGGTAGTCGCGGAGGTCGTGGCCACCCACGCGTACCGATCCCGAGGTCGGGTCGTAGAACCGAGCGAGCAGCTTCACGACGGTGGATTTGCCTGCTCCGGTGCGACCGACCAATGCGACGGTGGTGCCTGCCGGGATGCTGAGAGATACCTCACTGAGTGCGTCGGAGTGAGCTCCGGCATACCGAAAGCTCACGTCGACGAGGTCGATGTCGGCGTTCAGGCGATCGCCGACGACTGCACCGGACCCGGTCGCTGTCGCTGTTTCGATCGAACTCGTCGTGCGTAGGAGGTCTCCGATTCGCCCGACGCCGACGCGGGCCTGCTGGTAGCCGTCGAATACTTGCGAGAGTTGCTGGATCGGGCCGAAGAGGAGTCCGAGGTACAACACGAACGCCACCAGGGTGCCCGCGGTGGCGGTGCCCGTGGCGATCTGATGCGCACCGACGAAGACGACGACGGCCAGCGCGACATCCGAGAGCAGCGTGATGAACGGGAAGAACACCGAGATCGCGGTCTGCGATCGCATCCGGCTCGCTCGGTAGCGGTTGCTGCGTTCGGCGAAGCGAGAGGCTGCGTACTCCTCACGTCGGTATGCCTGCGCTGCGCGCAGTCCGGTGACGTTCTCCTGGAAATCGGCGTTGACGATGGAGATGCGTTCGCGCGAGGTCGAGTACGCAGCCGAGGAGATGCGTCTGAAGACGACGGTTGCGACGGCGAGCGGCGGCACGACAGCCAGGGCGACCAGCCCGAGCGTCGTATCCGTGACGAGCAGTGCGATCGCGATGCCGACGACGGTCAGCACGCTGACCACGGCCGTGGACGCGCCGGTCTGGATGAACGACGACAGCGCATCGACGTCGGTGGTCATTCGCGTCATGATGCGCCCGGACAGCTCGCGCTCGTAGTAGTCCAGCCCGAGTCTCTGAATGTGCGCGTAGCTGCGTACTCGCAATCCGAACAGCACCCGCTCGCCGGCTCGTGCGGTGAGCACGGTCGTCGCGCAGACCACGAACCAGCTGGCAGCAGCCAGGGCGACGCCTATCGATGTTGCGATCCACAGGGTGTCGGAGTCCCCGCGGGCCACGCCGCTGTCCACCGCGTACCGGACGAGTGAGGGAAAGGCGATCGAGGCGATCGAGTCCAGCGCCAGCAGCACCACGACACCTGCCAGCAGCAGCCGGACAGGACTCAGCAGTCGTGAGAGCCGGAATTCCGGGTCGGGTCGACGCAACTGTTGTCCCGGTCCGCCTGGTTCCTCCGTTGCCGGTGGCAGGGCTGCCACCGCGTCGGAGATGGCCTGCGTCGGTGCCAACGAGCCGAATGCGCCGGCCATCGCTGCGCCGTGGGTGCCTCCGCCTCCGGCACCTGCGGGCGGCATCGCGCCACCGGGGTTCGATGCGGCTTCCAGAGCATCGTCCGGCCAGAGCATCGCCGCCGACGGTTCCGTGCGCGGTTCCGGTGCGGCGTCGCTGTGTTCGTTCTCGTCTCCGCCCGCGAGGAGAGCGCGGAACAGTGGGCAGCGCTCGTCGAGTTCGTCGACTGTGCCGGTGTCGATGATGTGTCCACCGTCGAGGACAGCTACTCGGTCGGCCAACGTCAGCGTCGATCGGCGGTGTGCGAGGACGAGGGTCGCCCGGGTACGCACGCCGCGCAGTGCGTCGAAGATGGCGGCCTCGGTCTCGGCGTCGACGGCGGAGGTGGCGTCGTCGAGGACGAGAATCCGCGGCTCGACCAACAGGGCGCGAGCCAGGGCGATGCGTTGGCGTTGCCCGCCCGAAAGGGTGAGGCCGCGTTCGCCGACGAGACTGTCGTAGCCCTCGGGCAGAGCGTCGATGAAGGTCGAGGCCTGAGCCAGCCGAGCCGCGTGTTCGATCTCCTCCGCGCTTGCCTCGGGCCTGCCGAGCGCGATGTTGGCGGCGATGGTGTCGGAGAACAGAAACGGCTCGTCGAAGACCAACGACACCGCTTCGCGCAGTGACGCGGAATCCAGGTCGTCGATGTCGATGGACGTGTCCCCGGAGGTCACCGCGATCCGGCCGCGAGTAGGGCGATAGAAGCGGGGGAGCAGCAGGGAGAGCGCGGTCTTTCCCGAGCCCGCGTGTCCCACGACGGCCACCGTCTCCCCGGGGGCGATGCTCAGGTCGAGGTCGCTGAGAACGTTGCGCTCTGCCTCGAATCCGAACGTGACGCCGGTGAGGTGGACGCCGAGGGGGCCGTCGGGCAGTGCGATGGGGTGCGCCGGTTCCGGTGCGGTCGGCTCGGTGTCGACCACTTCGTAGACGCGCTCGACGGCCGCGCGGGAGAGCTGCGCCATGATCACCACCGACGACACGGTTCGGGTGACGGCGGACAGCGTGGCCACGTAGGTGGCGAAGGCGAGAAAGGTGCCGATGGTGATGTGGCCGTGCAGTGCCAACCAGCCGCCGAGAGCGATGACGCCGACCAGTCCGAGCTGAGGAATGGTTGACATGGTCGGTGCGAACCGTGAATTGATGCGGGCCGAGCGCATGCGTTCGGCGAACAGCCTGCGCCCGAGAGCTTCGATGCGATCCACCGCACGCGCTTCCTGCCCGAAGCCCTTGACCACCCGGACTCCGGTGACGGTCTCCTCCACGTGCTGGGCCAGATCGGCGGCGCGCTGTTGTGCGGACCAGGTGGCAGCGAAGAGGGTGGGTCGCATTCGGTAGACGACGACGCTGACCGCGGGAACGATGACGACCGCGACAAGGGTGAGCAGCGGTGAGAGGTAGGCCATCACGACCAGGGCCAGGACGAACTGCAGAATTGCCCCGGCCGACAGCGGCACCATGGCGAGCAGACCCTGCACCAACTGCAGGTCGGTGATCGATCTCGACACGACCTGGCCGGTTCGGATTTCGTCCTGCTTACGACCGTCGAGCCGCTGCAGCGACGCCAGCAGGTCCATCCGCAGGTCGTGTTGAACATCGATCGACAGGCGACCGGCGAGCATGCGCCGACCGAACTGGCAGGCGAATCGCAGAGCACCCAGCAGTGCGATGGCTATCGCGACTCCGGCGATCACGTCGTTCTTGCCTGCGCTGGCGTCGTCGATCGCGAGGCGCGTCAGCAGCGGAAACGAGATGTCGATGAGGGCGGCGATCATCGTCACGCCCAGTGCGCCGAGTGCCGTCCGCCGGTGCAACATGCACTGCGCGAGCAGACGTCTGATCCAGCCACGCCGTGTGATCGACGACGCGGTGATCGACGACGCGGTGGTCGGCCGGGAGTCGGTGGGTACGCCGGACGAGCCGGGGTCGGTTTCCAGCAGACGGGTACTGCCCGTATTGCTGCCCGACCCTGCTCGATCCTTCACGTATTCGCTGTGTGCCATCGATTCACACGGTAGACCCGGCTACCGACAGCAGGATCGGGCGAACATCCCCACCGATGCGTTGGTCAGTCGATGTCCCGGGTACGGGCGAGGAACCAACCGCCACCGGTGAGGATCACGGCCCACAGGGCAAGTCCGAGCGGAGCCCACGGCCACGACGCGAGGTCGCCCGCATCGTCCAATTGTGTCGCTGCCATCGTCGGCAATGTCAGGTTCGACGGCAGCGCGGTTGCCACCGGTCCGAAACCGACTCCGAACAGAATCAGGGACAGCAGTCCTTCACCGAACGGCAGCCAGGCGACGAGCACGATGGCGGCCCAGGTCGGGGATTTGAGCAGCAACCCCAGCCCGGCTCCGATGAGCGACCACAGCACCACGGCGAGCAAGCACGACGCGACGACGCCGATGAAAGCGCCGTCGAGGACGATTGTTCGTTGGCTGAAGATCAGCAGACACACCAGGCTCGCCAGGAGCACGACGAGGCCGTACCCCAGGCCGAATAGGGCGGTGACGATGAGCTTGGCGGCAACGACGCCGTCCCTGCCGCGGGCCGTCAGGAAGCTGGTGGTGATGGTCTTGTGTCGAAACTCGGTTCCGGCGTTGACCGCGCCGAAGATGCCGGCGAACAGGATGGCGGCACCCGCGGCGACGTACAGGCCGATGGAGGCGACACCGCCGGCGATCTGAAGATCTTCCTCGAACTCGCCCAGCTGGTTCGCGATCACCGAGGTGATGACGGACGCGAACACGCCGACAACGGTCGGTGCGATCGCCAGCGCCCACCAGAACTTCAGTGTGGTGACCTTGCGGATCTCTGATGTCAACAGCGCGTTCATCGCGAACCCCCGTTCCAGTTCTGCGGTGGTCCGTAGTTCTGTGGCGGCGGTGAGTACCCCTGGTTGTAACCAGGCGGTGGCCCGTATCCCGGCGGCGGTCCGTATCCCGGAGGCGGTCCGTACGCAGTGGGTTGGACGGGTGCTGCGGTGTACTGACCGGCGGTGATCGACAGGAACACCTGCTCGAGGTCGACGTGTTCGCTGGTGGTGCCGAAGACCGTGACCCCAGCGTCGGCCGCGATGCGCGTGACAGTGGCAGCGTCGGCACCCGCGACGCCGATGCGGCCGTCGGGTAGCAGTTGGGTGTCGGTGAGTCCGGTGGACGCCAATGCCAAAGCCAGTTTCGCCGGGTCGGACGCGGCGACGAGCACGCGGCTCGGGCGGGTGGATCGCAGCTGAGCGATGGATCCCTGGTACACCAGGGTGCCGGCGCTGACGATGACGAGAGTGTCGACGGTCTGCTCGATCTCGCGCAGGATGTGGCTCGATACCAGGACGGTTCTCCCCGATGCCGCGAACGCCTTCAGAAAGTCCCGGAGCCACGCAATTCCCTCGGGATCGAGGCCGTTCGCGGGTTCGTCGAGTACGAGGATCTCGGGATCGCCGAGTAGAGCTGTTGCCAACGTCAGTCGCTGACGCATGCCGAGAGAGAACCCGCCTGCTGCGCGGTGCGCGGCGTCGCCCAGACCTACGAGGTTCAGGACGTCGAGGGCGCGGCTGTCGGGTACCCCGATCGCCGCGGTGTAGATCTTCAGGTGGTGCTCGGCGCTGCGTTTGGGGTGCAAACTCAGCGAGTCGAGAACGGCCCCGACGGTACGGGCCGGGTGGGTCGCCGTACGAAACGGAACGCCGTTGACGAGGCCGACGCCCGAAGTCGGGGCGACGAGGCCGAGCAGCATCCGCAGTGTCGTGGACTTGCCGGAGCCGTTCGGCCCGAGAAAGCCGGTGACGGTTCCGCGTGGAACGACGAAGCTCAGGTCCGAGACCGCGCGAACGGTACCGAATTGTTTCGTCAGAGCCTGCGCTTCCAGCGCCGGAGCCGAGTAGCTGGTCATCTGTGCGGTGTCCCCCTGGCCGTCGGTGCACCTCGTGTGCCGGTTGCTTGGCGGCAACCGGTACACGAGGTTACGGGGTGGGACCGACGGGCGGGATGACCCCGGTTTCAGCGATGCAACGCCGCAGCGATCTCCCGGTACGTCTCGAGCGGGTCGGCGTCGTCGGGCAGCGCGTGCAGCGTCACGTGCGACGCGCCGACGGTGAGGTGTTCGTCGAGTCGAGCAGCGATGGCGTCGGCATCGCCGTGTGCGACGAGGGCATCGATCAGTCGGTCACTGCCGCCGTCGCCGATTTCCTCGTCCGAGTAGCCGAGCCGGTTCAGATTGTTGGTGTAGTTGCGCAGATGCAGGTAGGGGTTGTTCACCGGTGGCCGACCGATCGCGCGTGCCTTCTCCGGATCGGTCTCGAGCACCACCTTGTGCTCGGGAGCGAGAATCTTGTTCGGCCCCACTGCTTCTCGGGCTTCACGGGTGTGTTCGGGAGTGGTCAGATAGGGGTGCGCGCCTGCGGTACGGCTCGCGGCCAGCGCGAGCACCTTGGGGCCGAGCGCGGCGAGGACCCGACGCTCCATCGGGACTCCGGCCTCGTCGAGGTCGTCGAGGTAGCTCACCAACGCGTCGTACGGCTTCCGGTATTCCTGGGTGGCCTCGGGGTGACCGGCACCGATGCCCAGGACGAACCGTCCGGGGTGCTTGCTCTCGATGCGGTGATACGACGCGGCGACATCGGCGGCTGCATCGGACCAGATGTTGACGATGCCGGTGGCGACGACGATGGTGTCCGTGGCGTCGAGGATCTCCTCGGTGGTCGTCAGGTCCGCGGGCGGGGATCCGCCGAGCCAGATGGTCCCGTAGCCGAAGGACTCGATGGCGCGGGACAACTCCGGCGTGAACGCCGAGTGCAGTCGCCAGACGCCGTACTTGCCGAGTTCAGGTGTGGAAGTCATGTTCGAAGTCAACGCAGCAGCCTCTCGAAGATTCCGGGCATTCTCATTCGTCCGGTTCGATGATGCGATTTTCCAGGAACCGTGCGGGCGGCGGGCCGAAGGCGTCACGGGCGTTCTTGACGACCCCTTTGCCGACCACTCGGTTGCCCGCGCCGCCGATCGCCGCGCCGATTCCGGCGGGAAGCATCTTGCCGACCAGCAGTGCGCTGCGCTTGGCCAGGTATTTGGTGACGAACTTCTTCACCAGCGATTTGTTCATGCTGGCCATCGAGCCGCCCGGGATGCGCGAGGTGATGAGTGGGCCCCAGTTCTTGGCTGTCTTGCCCACTGTTCGTTGAACGATCTGCATGCCTGATTCGCCCAGTGCCACCGAGAGCACCAGCGCGCGTCGCTGCTGGTGATTCTCGACGGGAATGCCGTGCACGGACGCGACCGACAGCGTCAGCAGAGCCGACGACTCGATGAAGAACGCGGTCTCGGCACCGACGGCGGCGAGCGATGCGACCGTACCGATTCCGGGGACCGCCGCTGCGCCTCCCACTGCCGATCCGCTGCCGGTGACCGCCAGCAAAAATCGCTTCTCGAGCCGTTCGATGATCTGGGCCGGGGTGTCGTACGGGTGTGCTCGACGCACGTGCGCGACGTATTTGTCGACGGCGGGTCCCTGTAGGCGGCTGGCGTTGTCCAGGATGTTGACCAGGGCCCGTTCGAGCTTGCCTCCGCTCGAGATCTCGACCTGAGCGTCGTCCTTCTTGCCTGCCATCGATACCTCTTTCGGTTGCGAGCGTCGGTGACGCTGGTCGGGGGAGTTACCCGCGAATTCTTCGTTGCACACGTTCGGGGCAATTTAGACTGGTGGCGTGCAGATTCCTCCGAGCGAGGTGGTGTCCGGTGGCGCGCGCCGCGTCGGGGTGCGGGCATGTTCGAGACTCTGTCGAGCGGCGTTGCCGGTGACGGTCCGCGCGGCCGACGAGGAAGGTATGACGTCATGACGACACACGTTTGGCCCACTCTGAAGTACGAGAACGCACGCGACGCAATTCGGTTCATCGTCGACGTGTTGGGATTCGAGGAGTGCGCGATTCACGGCGAAGGCGACCGCGTCGATCATGCGGAACTGCGCTGGCCCGACGGCGGCGGGGTGATGCTGGGCAGTGTTCGCGACGGGAGTGCCATCGGCGAACTGCCGCCGGGTGTCGGGTCGATCTACATCGTCACCGACGACCCCGACGGCATCCACGATCGCGTCGTCGCGGCGGGCGGCACCGTCACGCAAGGCCTGCGCGAGGAGGACTACGGCAGCCGCGGCTTCACCTGCCGCGACGCCGAGGGGGTCTACTGGAGCTTCGGTACCTACGCCGGGGCCTAGCCGTCACTGTTACACCCAGTGCTCGGGCGGGACCAGTTCGTCCGGCTTCGGCGGCTGCGGCGCGGTGCCGTCGCCGAAGGGCGATCCGCCGAGTGATTCACGTCCGTGCGGTTCGAGCCAGCCGGCCAGATCGGGCCCCTTCGGCACGATGCCCGACGGATTGATGTCGGTGTGCACCTCGTAGTAGTGCCGCTTGATGTGATCGAAGTCGACGGTGTCACCGAATCCGGGAGTCTGGAACAGGTCGCGTGCGTAGTTCCACAGCACCGGTATCTCGGTGAGCTTGCTGCGGTTGCACTTGAAGTGGCCGTGGTAGACGGGATCGAAACGGACGAGGGTGGTGAACAGTCGCACGTCGGCCTCGGTGATGTGCTCGCCGACGAGATACCGCCGGGTGGACAGCCGTTCGACGAGCCAGTCGAGGCGAGCGAACAGGCGGTCGTACGCCTTCTCGTATGCCTCTTGCGAGCCGGCGAATCCGCAGCGGTAGACGCCGTTGTTCACATCCTTGAACACCAGATCGGCCACCTCGTCGATCTCGCCGCGGAGCGCCTCCGGGTACAGATCGGGCGCGCCCTCGCGGTGGTACTGCGTCCACTCGGTGCTGAGGTCGAGAGTGATCTGTGGGTAGTCGTTGGTGACGACCTGGCCGGTGGGAACGTCGACGATCGCCGGCACGGTGATGCCTCGTTCGTAGTCCGGGAACCGTGCGAAGTAGGCGTCCTGCAGCCGAGGGATCTGTAGAACCGAGTCGACGCCGCCCGGCTCCTCCTGGAAGTTCCAGCTGCGCGGGTCGTGGGTCGGGCCCGGAATGCCAAGGGACAGAACATCTTCGAGTCCGAGGAGCCGACGCACGATGATGGATCGATGGGCCCACGGGCAGGCCCGCGCCGCGATCAACCGGTAACGCGCGGGCTCCACCGGATACCCGTCCCGGCCGTCGGCGGTGATGCGCGTCGGGATGTAGTTGGTATCGCGCTTGAATTCCTCGCCCGGCTTCACGTAGGTGGCGTCCTCGGCCATGATCGAACTCCTCACATCGGTCGGTTTCACGAACGCTACCCAGTCCGGACCGGATTCAAGCGCCTAGGTTCGACGCACGGCGGTGTGGCAGGCGCCGATCTCCACGTAGTCGAGCCGGGCGGCAAGGCGTCGAGCGGTCGTGTTCTCCGGTCGCGCTCGCCACTGCGGTATCAGGCCGTCGTCGATGGCATCGTTGGTCGCGAGCCGCCCGACGACCGCGGCGTGTCCGTGTCGTCGGTGGTCCGGGTCGGTGAGAACGCGCATGTCGGCCAGGATCATATTTTCTTCCGAGTACCCGGCCGAGGCCAGGGATCGCGCCGAATCCGCGGGTCGGTCGTCTCCGAGCAAAGTGAACCAGTGCCGCGACACCGGCTCGCCGAATGCCTCCGTCACGTCGGCCTCGCTGCAGTGCTCCGCCAGAGCGCGGGCGTGCTCTGCGTCGTGGGAGATCAGCGGATCGTGGACGTCGATGGTGTGGCCGATCTCGGATCCGTAGGCCAGCGTGTGGGAGTCGATCTCGTACTGCTCGACGCGATCGCCCAGCAGCGTCGACAACCACGTCCGACCGGTGTCTGCCTGGCCCTCGATGCCGCGTGCGGCGTCCACGGCCCAGGACGGCCCGACGATCAGAGTGGTCTGCGCCAGTCGGAGTACGACGATGTTCTCGGTGTCGGTCCGATGTTCGACGCGGTCCGCGGTGGTATCGAGGGCACGGTCGTCCAACGACAGCCGTCGGCACCAGGCGAGTCGGACGATGTCGAGTCGGTGGGGATCGAATCGGTCGGCTTCGTAGGCAGGCAATTCCACGGTTCGACAGTAGCGACGGCACTTGAACCGACGGGCTGCGGCAGCTGTGGCGGCATTTCTGTTTCACCGTCCCAAAGCAATCTTTCGAACTTTTTCGCCCCCGGTGTTTCGCTCAGCGCCAATAGATGGCAGACTCGGTTTTGAGATTAGAGCTTCGACGTGAAGATCTAGCTCGCTTACAGAAGGTTTACAGAATGACGCAGGGCAGTGTGAAGTGGTTCAACGGCGAAAAGGGCTTCGGCTTCATCGAGCAGGATGGTGGCGGACCGGACGTTTTCGTTCATTACTCGGAGATTCAGGGTAGCGGCTTCAAGTCGCTCGACGAGGGCCAGCGCGTGGAGTTCGAGGTGGGCCAGGGTCAGAAGGGCCCCCAGGCTACCGGCGTCCGCGCCATCTGATTCAAGCTTCGTAACCCGATTTCTCCTGGTGGACTGAAACTCTAGACTTTTTCAGCACCAGAAACTCGGTGACAAGGCCGGATACACGGAAGTAATTTCCGAGTATCCGGCCTTCGTCTGTTCGGTGAGGGCATCGACCGTGGTCGGTGCCCATTCTGCGTCGAAAGACGCCTTTGTCCCCTGGTGGGCGCATTGTCCGGGTTGCTCCGAGGCTACCGCCGGCCCTATATTCCAGTTGGAATAATTCGTGCGGGATAGGTGACAGGGGGATCGATGCGAGCTGGAACCGTCAATCCGCTGGGCGTCTCGATTCTGGCTCTGCTCTCGGAGGGCCCGATGCATCCCTACGAGATGTATCAATTGCTGCTCTCCCGCAAGGAAGATCGAATCGTCAAGATTCGCCCGGGTTCGCTCTATCACGCGGTCGCACGTCTGCACGAGCAGGAACTGGTCGACGAGGTCGGAACCGACCGGGGTGGCAACCGTCCGGAGCGCACCACCTATCGGATCACCTCGGCCGGACGGCAAGTGCTGACCGATCGGCTGACCGAAATTCTGAGAACCCCGGTGCGTGAATACCCGCAGTTCGTCCTCGGCCTGTCCGAAATGCACAACCTACCCGCATCCGACGCGACCGCCCTGTTGCGGGAGCGAATCGTGGACCTGACCGCGGACATCGACGAACTGTCGGGCTATCAACAGCTCGCAGCAGATCGCCAGATATCCGAAATCTATTGGGCTGGAATCGATTACATTCACCACATGCTGCGCGCAGAAGTGCAGTGGCTGACGCGCTACCTCGATCGGATCGACAGCGGCGAGCTCGACTGGCCGCATCACATCTCCGCACATCACACGAACCCGACTTCGGGGATAGGGAGCGCTACATGAATTCCGTCGAGACTGCCCCGTCGCAGCACGAGATCAGACCGTGGCCGGCGCTGTGGGCACTGTGCTTGGGCTTCTTCATGATCCTGGTGGACACGACGATCGTCGCGGTCGCGCAACCTGCGATCCTCACCGGGCTGAACACCGACATCAACAACGTCATCTGGGTCACCAGCGCGTATCTCCTCGCCTACGCCGTTCCGCTGCTGGTCACGGGCCGATTGGGTGACAAGTTCGGTCCGCGGAATCTGTACATCGCCGGCCTGGTGCTGTTCACTCTCGCGTCCGTGTGGTGTGGGCTGTCGGGATCGATCGACATGCTCATCGCGGCGCGCGCGGTTCAAGGTCTCGGCGCGGCGATGATCACCCCACAGACGATGGCGGTGATTACTCGCGTGTTCCCGGCGGAGAAGCGCGGAACGGCGATGGGGGCATGGGGCGCCGTCGCAGGCGTCGCTACGCTCGTCGGGCCGATTCTCGGCGGTGTGCTGGTCGACTCGCTCGGCTGGGAATGGATCTTCTTCATCAACGTGCCGGTGGGCATTCTCGCAATCGCGTTGGCGCTGAAGTTCGTTCCGGTGCTGCCGACCCACGATCACAAGTTCGATCTGCTGGGCGTTGCGCTCAGCGCTGTCGGACTCTTCTGCATCGTCTTCGGTATCCAGGAAGGTCAGAAGTACGACTGGGGTACCGGCGTGTGGATCCTCATCGGTGTCGGTCTGCTCGTCTTCGCGGGGTTCGTCTACTGGCAGTCCGTGAATACCAGCGAGCCGCTGGTGCCCTTGGCCCTGTTCCGCGACCGCAACTTCTCGCTGTCCAATATCGGTATCGCCGCAATGGGTTTCGCGATGTCCGGCATGATGCTGCCGATCATGTTCTACGCGCAGAGCGTCACCGGTCTGACGCCCACCCGGTCGGCACTGCTGTTCGTTCCGATGGCGCTGCTGACCGGACTGCTCGCACCCAATATCGGCAAGCTCGTCGACAAGACGCATCCGCGGTACATCGCCGGATCGGGACTGTTCATCCTCGCCGCGTCGCTGCTGTGGTTCGCCTACGAGATGACGCCCACGACGGCCATCTGGAAGTTGCTGCTCCCCGTCGCTGCAATGGGTGTGGCGAATGCGTTGATCTGGTCTCCGTTGGCAGCGACGGCCACTCGTAATCTGCCGATGAGCCAGGCGGGTGCCGGTTCGGGAATTTACAACACCACCCGCATGATCGGGTCCGTGCTCGGCAGCGCGGGCATCGGCGCGCTCATCCAATCGCGCTTGGCCGCCGAACTACCTACCGGTGGATCGGCTTCGGGGGCAAACGAATTCGCCGGCCGAGTGCCCGAGATGCTGCGTGACGGCTTCACCACCGCCATGGCGCAGTCGCTGATTCTGCCCGCCGTCGTGCTCCTGGTCGGCATGGTCGCCGTCTGCTTCTACGCCCGGCCCGCGTTCGAGAAACCCATGTGAGTGGAACCTCGACCCCTGCTACGAAGTTCCACTCACATGCGGCGAAGCCGCTCTACAGCCCCAGATCCCGGCCGATCAGTTCCTTCATGATTTCGTTCGATCCGGCCCAGATCTTGGTCACGCGAGCGTCTTTCCACGCGCGCGCGGCGCGGTATTCGTTCATGAAGCCGTAGCCGCCGTGCAGCTGGACGCAGTGGTCGAGGATTTCGTTCTGCACCTGCGAGCTCCACCACTTGGCCTTGGCTGCATCGATGGCCGTCAGCTCGCCCTGGCCGTGGGCGACGATGCAGTTGTCGATGTATGCCTGTGCCACATCGAGTTTGGTGACGAGCTCGGCGAGCAGAAACTTGTTCCACTGCAGCGAGCCGATCTGCTGACCGAATGCCTTGCGGTCCTTGGCGTACTGCAGCGTCTCTTCGAGAATGGGCCGTACGTGTCCGAGGTTGGCCACCGAGCAGCTGATGCGTTCCTGGGGGAGCAGCTGCATCATGTGGATGAAGCCGCCGTCGAATTCGCCGATCATGTTGGCGCTGGGTACTCGCACGTTCTCGAAGAACAGTTCCGCGGTGTCGGATTCGGGCTGGCCGACCTTGTCGAGTTTGCGGCCGCGGGTGAATCCTTCGGTTCCGTTCTCGACAGCGAACAGCGTGATGCCCTTCGCCTTCTTCTCGGGCGTCGTGCGCGTGGCGACGATGACGAGGTCGGCGGAATTGCCGTTGGTGATGAACGTCTTCGAGCCGTTGATGATGAAGTCGTCGCCGTCCTTGACGGCGGTGGTCTTCAGCGCGGCCAGGTCCGAGCCGCCGGAGGGTTCCGTCATGGCGATGGCGGTGAGGATCTCGCCGCTGCAGAACCCGGGCAGCCAGCGCTTCTTCTGCTCCTCGGTGGTGAGCTTGACGAGGTAGGGCGCGACGATGTCGACGTGGATACCGAAGCACGACGCCACCGCGGCACTCGAGCGGGCGAGTTCCTCACCGAGGACGGCGTTGAATCGGTAGTCCTCGGCTCCGCTGCCGCCGTATTCTTCGGGCACCTCGAGGCCGAGGAAACCGTTGCGTCCTGCTTCGAGCCAGATCTCGCGGTCGATGTATCGCTGTTCGATCAGCTTTTCCTCGACCGGTGTGATCGTCCTGGTGACGAACTCGCGTACCGATGCGCGGAAGTCGTCGTGGTCGGACTCGAACAGGCTGCGCTTCACTTACTTGTTCCTCTCGGTAACGGCTGATACGCGCACAATACTCGTCGGTAACTACGCCCCGGAACGCGTATGGCACTATGCGAGGCATGGCTGACGCACCTACCTCGCTCGTCCGATCGACCACTGCGGCCGGCGCCGAGGTCGCTGTCCTGACGTTCGATCACGGCCCCCTCAATCTGTTCGATCAGGCAATGTTCGACGCGGTGGCCGCGAACGTTGCCGATCTGGCCGCGAACCCGCCGCGTGCGGTTCTGCTGCGTGCCGAGGGCAAGGTCAACTCGGCGGGCGTCGACGTGCACGTGTTCGAGGGATTGTCCGCGGCCGAGGGTGCCGATCTGTGGCGTGGGTTGTTCGCCGGCATCATTCACCCGCTCGAGGCGTTGCCGTGTCCGGTGATCTACGCCGCGCACGGGTTGACGCTGACCGCGGCGTTCGAGATCTCGCTGGCGTGCGACATCATCCTGGCCGGACCCAGGGCGAAGTTCGGTCTGGTCGAGACCGTCGTCGGGTTGACGCCGTCGATGGGTGGACCGCAGCGTTTGGCCGAGCGGGCAGGGTCGGGTCGGGCACGTGAATTCGTCATGACCGGTGATCTGTACGACGCCCAGACGTTGAAAGAGTGGGGCGTGGTCAATCAAATTCACGACGACGTCGATGCCGCGGCGCTCGCGTTGACTCACCGACTGGCCGACGGCCCTACCATCGCCCATGCGGCGACGAAACAGATTGTGGCGGCGTGGCGTTCGGGCGGGGTGGCGCATGCGGACGAGATCACGTCGGAGGTGTCGGGCGCATTGTTCGAGACCGAGGATCTGCGCGGTGCGGTGACGAGCTTCCTCGAGGTCGGCCCGGGTAAGGCGACCTACACCGGCAAGTAGAATCGTATGAGTGAGTAACGATCAACTGGCCGAACTGCACCTGCACATCGAAGGGTCGCTCGAACCGCCGCTGATCTTCGATCTCGCCGAGCGCAACGCAATCACGCTGCCGTACAACGATATCGACGAACTGCAGGCGAAGTACGAGTTCACCGACCTGCAGTCCTTCCTCGATCTGTACTACGCGAACATGTCCGTGTTGCGCACGGCCGAGGACTTCGCCGATCTGGCGCGCGCGTACTTCCGCCGCACCGCGCAGGCCGGGGTGACGCATGCGGAGATCTTCTTCGATCCGCAGGCGCACACCGAGCGCGGTGTACCGCTCCAGGCCGTCGTCGAGGGATTGGCCGACGCCTGCGCGACCAGTGAGCGCGAATTCGGCGTCACCAGCGGGTTGATCGCGTCGATCCTGCGAGACAAGCCGGTGCTGCACGCCAACCAATTGCTCGACGACCTGTTGGCGATGAAGGCACCGATCATCGGCCTCGGTCTCGACTCCGCCGAGGTCGGCTACCCGCCGTCGCTGTTCGTCGACGTGTTCGCCAAGGCACGCGCCGAGGGCCTGCACGTGGTCGCCCACGCCGGTGAGGAAGGCCCGCCCGACTACATCTGGCAGGCACTGGATCTGCTGAAGGTGGAGCGCATCGATCACGGCGTCCGGTGCCTGGAAGACGAGGCGCTGGTGAATCGACTTGTCGAGGAACAGATTCCGCTCACCGTCTGCCCGTTGTCCAACGTTCGGCTCAAGGTGATCGACGACGTCGCGCAGTTGCCGCTACGGCAGATGCTCGAACGTGGGTTGTCGGTGTCGATCAATTCCGACGACCCCGCTTATTTCGGCGGGTACGTCGACGACAACTTCGTCGCGCTGGAAGAGGACATGGGTCTGACCGCGGACGAGCGGAAGCAGTTGGCAGAGAACTCGGTTCGCGCCAGCTTCGCGACAACCTGAATCAGTTCGCCGTCACCGAGATTTTCGGGTAGCCGGTTGCTCCGTCGGGGACGGTGTCTGCAGTCTTGTTGGTCTGCAGCTCCCCGGCGGAGTTGGTGGCCCGGGCGCGGATCGCGTGCTGGCCCGCCGGCAGGTCGAGCTCGATCATCCACTGCCTCCACGTGTCCTTAGAGTACTCCTCCGACAGGGTTGCCGGCATCCAATTGCCCTCGTCCACTTGTACTTCGACGGCCTCGATGCCGGTGTGCTGATCCCAGGCGACACCCGCGAACACGGTCTTACCCGCGGATACGGAGCTGCCCGACCGCGGAGTGTCGATGCGGGCAGCGGTCTTGATCGGACCGAGTGCGCCCCAGCCGCGGTCGGTCCAGTACGCCGTCACCTTGTCGAATCGGGTGATTTCGATGTCGGTGACCCACTTGGTGGCCGAGACGTATCCGTACAGTCCGGGCACGACCAGTCGGGCCGGGTAACCGTGCTCCACGGGTAGCGGGGCGCCGTTCATCCCGACGGCCAACAGTGCGTCGCGGCCGTCGAGCAGCACCTCCAGGGGAGTGCCCGCGGTGAAGGCGTCGCTGCTGGACGACAGCGCCATGTCGGCGTCGGGGGAGATGCCCGCTTCTTCGAGGATGTCCTTCAGCGGGTAGCCGATCCACGTCGCGTTGCCGACGAGGTCGCCGCCGACGATGTTGGACACGCACGTCAACGTGACTGTCTTCTCCACCGCCTGACGCTGCGCCAGATCGGCGAACGTCAACTCGATCTCGCGGTCCACCATGCCGTGGATCCGCAGCGACCACGTATCCGACGCCACGCGTGGCACGACCAACGCGGTGTCGATGCGGTAGAAGTCCTCGTTCGGGGTGATGTACGACGCGAGGCCGTCGATCTTCAGGTCCGCCCCCGCCGGTATCGGCGTTTGTGGCGTCGGGGTCGGGAGCATGAAGCCGAGTCGATCGGCGGTGACCGCTCGCGCCGAGGTGAGCATTCGTCCGGCGGTCCCTGCGACGACTCCGAGTACTGCGGCACCGGCGGCGAGGGTCAGAAAACTGCGTCGGTTCATTCCGTCGGTCGCCGGGGTGGCGGATCCGATGAGGGCGTGCAGCACGACGATGCCGACGATGACGCCGCCGATGGTCGGGACTGCGTAGAACACCGTCGCGTCGGGTCGGGTCACCGCGGCGAGGACGCCGATTACGCCCAAGGCGGCGAACACCGCGGCCCCGATCGGTTTGCGAGCGATTCCTGCCGCGGCGGCGATAGCACCGATGACCACGGCCATACCGAGGAACAGGGCGAGCTTGTCGGAGGTGCCGAACGTGTCGATGGCCCATTCACGGACCGGTGCCGGACTGTTGTCGACCGCCGAGGATCCGACGGCGGTCAGTGGTGACGAGTTCGGTCCGATGGGGACGGCGATCAATTCGCCGACGCCGAGGACGACTCCGGCGGCGATGATGCCGGACAGCGCGCGTTTTCCTGTGCTCACCGAGTCCAATGTAAGCGAACTCGTCGTGCGCGGTATTTCGTAGCAGGGTACGAGATACCGCTCACGACAGCAGGTGCGCCAAGTAGTCGTTGCGGAACAGCTGCGTCGGGTCGAGGGAATCGCGGATGCGCAGGAAATCGTCGAAGTGCTCGTAGGAATCACGCAGCTCGGCGCTGCCGAGAGAGTGCAGTTTGCCCCAGTGCGGCCGACCCCCGACGCTGCGGCAGATGGCTTCGACAGCGTCGAAGTACTCGCGGTGATCACGCCGGTGGTACTGGTGCACGGCGATGTACGCCGTCGGACGCCCGGATGCCGTGGACAGCCAGATGTCGTCGGCGGCCGCGAACCGCACCTCGACGGGGAACGCGATGGAGATCGCCGAACGCTCGAGCCAGCGATCCACCTCGCGCAGCACCCAGGCGATCTCGGAGACGGGCACGGCGTATTCCATCTCGACGAACTTGACCGTCCGCGACGACGCGAACACCCGGTACGAGCGGTCGGTGTACTCGCGAGCCGACAGTGCTCGGGCCGAGACCGCGTTCACCCTGGGAATCAACGCAGGCACTCGCGTCACCACTCGGTTGAGGCCCTCGAAGACCGTGTTGGACAGCAGTTCGTCGTCGAGATACGAGCGCACCTTGCCCAGCGGACGCAGATCGGTGTCACCGGGCAGGCGGGTGTTGCGTTTGGTGAGCACACGATCGGTGTGCGGAAACCAATAGAACTCGAAATGGTCGACGCCGGCGACGGTGGCATCGAGATCACGCAGCGTCGCCGTCAGCGTCGACGGCGTCTCGACGGCCTGCAGCGCGAACGCCGCGACGCAGTTCAACGTCACACGCGTGATGACGCCGAGAGCGCCGAGACCGATGCGGGCCGCGTCGAACAGTTCGGTGTTCTCGTCTCGGGAGCACTGCACCGACTGTCCGTCCGCGGTCATCAGCTCCAGCGCGTGCACCTGGGTGGCGATGCCGCCGAACCGGGCACCGGTTCCGTGAGTGCCCGTCGAGATGGCCCCGGCGACGGACTGCTCGTCGATGTCGCCCAGATTGGTCATCGCCAGACCGAGCTCCCACAACCGCGCCGACAACTCTCGGAGTCGGATGCCGGCCAGTACCGTCACCTGGGCAGATCCGTCGTCGGCGCGTTCGACGTATTCGATACCGCTCAGCGCATCCAAGGCGATCTGGATACCGTCGGTGACGGCAATGGGAGTGAAGGAATGCCCTGACCCGACGCAGCGCACCGGCAGAGAGCGTTCGGCGGCATCGCGCAGAATCGCACGCATCTCCTCGACCGACGAGGGCTCGGCTCGACGCGCCGGGAATGCATGTTGATTGCCCGCCCAGTTCTGCCACGACCGCTCGATCATCGAATCACTATCTCGCAGCGCGCTCCCCTGGGGCAATCCAAGGCACAGATGTCGACCGCGACCTAGTATCGGGTCATGCAATCGAGGCTGCCCGCCGACGTGCGCCGCGCACAACTGGTGCAGTCGGCAATCGACGTCGCCGAGCGGGTCGGTATCGAGTCGCTCACCGTTCGGGCGCTGTCGGAATATGCCGACGTCACCAAAGGCATCGTGCAATACCACTTCGAGACCAAGCAGGATCTGGTGATCGCGATGGGCGAGCACCTCATCGTCGACGTCACCGAGATACTGCACGCCGCGTTGGACAGCGCGGTCGGAACACACGAACTACCCGGTGTTCGGGGGCTGCGCGAGCTGGTGCACAGCGGGCTGAGCGCGGTGTGGCTGCTGATCGAGAAATCGCATGGTCGGCAGCTGTTGGCGTACGAGATCAAGACGTATCTGTTGCGGCATCGCGCACTGGGTTCGGCCACGGCCGCCGAGATCGCCAGCGGGCAGTATCGAATCCGGGATTCCGAGGCGCAGCTGTTCTTCGAGAATTGTTCCGACCACACCGGCACGCGGTGGCTCGAACCAGTGGAGTCGATCGCCCGCTTCGGGATGGCGACTCTCGACGGTTTGGTGCTGCGGTGGTTGGTCGACGGCGACGATCTCGAAGTGTTGGCCCAGATCGACGACCTGTCCGGGCTGATCGCCGCGAAGGCAGAAGATCGCTGAGTAGAAAACCGCTCGACGGGACTTCTCGGCTGCGGAGTGTTTGACTGTGTCGGCCCGGCAACGACGACGAAGGAATGTGCCGAATGAGTTCGATCGCCGGTGACACCACCACCGCTACGACCCCGCTGTCCCGCATTGTCGCAGCCACCGAGGGTCTCGAATCTCCTTCGGCAGCAGTCGATCTGACAGCTCTCGATGCCAATGCTGCAGCACTGCGCGCACGCGCGAACGGTGTACCGATCAGGATCGCCAGCAAGTCGGTGCGGTGCCGAGCCGTGTTGAATCGGGTCCTCGCGGCGCAGGGTGTATCCGGAGTGATGGCCTATTCGCTGCGCGAAGCGATCTGGTTGGCGCAGTCCGGCGTCGACGACATTCTGATGGGGTATCCGACGGTCGATCGAACAGCGCTCGCCGAGGTGGTCAACGACCGCGTGCTGTCGGGACGCATCACGTTGATGGTCGACGACGTCGCGCAACTGGACCTCGTCCGAGACGCCGCGCGGAGCGACCTACTCAAGCCCCGCGTCTGTATCGACGTGGACGCATCGTTGCGGGTGGGGCCGCTGCACATCGGGGTCAGGCGCTCTCCGCTTCGAGATCCGGAGCAGGTGGCGCAGTTCGCCCGTCAGGCTCGCTCGCGGGGGTTCCGGGTGGTGGGGTTGATGTTCTACGAGGCGCAGATTGCCGGTGTTCCCGACGCCAACGTCGCTGTCGAGCTGATGAAGTCGCTGTCGTCTCGTGAGATCGGTGCGCGGAGACCAGCAGTGGTGAACGCCGTCACCGCGGCGATCGGGCCGCTCGAGATCGTCAACAGCGGTGGTACCGGGTCGATCGATTTCTCCGCTGCGGATCCGGCCGTCACCGAGGTCACCGCGGGCTCGGGTCTGTTCGCGCCGACCCTGTTCGATCGGTATCGCGCGTTCTCGGCCGAACCCTCGCTGTTCTTCGCACTGCCGGTGGTGCGCAAGCCGACTCCGCGGATCGCCACCGCGTTCGGCGGCGGCTACATCGCGTCGGGCCCGGCATCCTGGTCGCGATCACCCCGACCTGTCGGCTGGTCCAGGAGGGCAGCGGGCGTTGTCACGTCGGGCCTGAAACTGCTGCGCAACGAGGGCGCGGGAGAGGCGCAGACCCCGGTGAGCGGGGCCGAGGAGGTGCGCATCGGCGATCGAATCTGGTTCCGCCACGCCAAGGCCGGGGAGTTGTGCGAGCGGTTCGACACCCTGTCTCTGGTGCATTCCGACGGATCGGTCGACGCCGTTCCCACCTACCGCGGCGAGGGTATGGCGTTCGGCTGACGTGCGTTCTCGCACAGCCGCATGAACGTGCCGAGCGTGACGAGTCCGTCCGGGGTCGACGGCAGATAGTGGGTCAGCGCGCGCGAGCGCACCAGGATCGCGGCCCACTGACCGCGGGAGATGGCGACGTTGAGTCTGTTGCGCGACAACAGGAATCCCATTCCGCGGGGCACGTCCTCGATGGCCGACGCTGCCATGGAAATGAGGACCACCGGTGCCTGACGGCCCTGGAATTTGTCGACGGTCCCCACCGACACCTCGTCGAGTCCGGCGGCTGCGAGTTGCTCGACGATGACGGCGACCTGCGCGTTGTAGGCCGCGACCACCAGAAAGTCGGACTGCTGCATCGGGCGCGGGTCGCTGCAGTGTGCGGGGTCCACCCACGGCCGACCCAGCAACGACCGGACCTGCGTGACGATCTCGTCGGCTTCCTCGATCGAGTCGGTGGAATTGCCGTGGTGGTCCAGAAGGACGACGTGCAGGCCCGGTTCCAGACCCGACAGCGAACGTGACTGTGTCACATCCTTGTTCGATTCGAGCTTGCCCTCGTAGGACAGCGTCGACACCGGCGCGCACAGATCCGGATGCATCCGCCACGTCGTCGCCAGGAAGTAGCCGCGGTCGGCGGGCAGGGTAGCGTGCCCGGTCGTCAGCCATCCGAGGGCCGATTCGTCGACGGGCTCGGGGTGGGTGCCCTGACTGACCTGGGGGAGCTGCGCCGGGTCGCCGAGAAGCAGCAGATTGCGCGCCGATACCGAGACCGCGATGGTGTTGGCGAGGGAGAACTGACCGGCCTCGTCGACGACGAGTAGATCGAGGGAGCCGGGTGGAATTCGGCCGGGGTTGGAGAAATCCCAAGCGGTGCCGCCGATGACGCAGCCCTCGTCGGCCTCGGTGACGAAGTGCGAGTATCCGGCGATGTCCACGACGGTGTGCGCGGTCGGGGCCTTCTTGCCCACCTTCGAGGCGTCGACCCCGGCACCGACGATGGTGTCGAGCAGGTTGTTCACCACGTGATGCGACTGGCCGACCACCCCGATCCGCCAGTGATGGGTGTTCACCAGGTGTTCGATGACGCGCGCCGCCGTGTAGGTCTTCCCGGTGCCGGGCGGGCCCTGCACCGCGACGTACGAATTGTCGAGATCGAGCAGCGCGGCCGTGATCGCATGTGCGTAGTCGTTGTCGTGGACCACGGGAAGGCCGGCACCGGAACGAGTTCGGGGCGTCGAGCGCGTCAGCAGATCGGCGACAGCCGTACGTGGTAGTTCCGGCAACCCGCCGAGAACCTCGGTCGCGACGGAGACGATCGCCTGCTCGAGATGCTTGGTGTTCGGCGGCGGCTCGGGCGCGGTGGCAACCGGGAAATCGGTGTACTCCTCCACGCCCTTGCGTAGATTCTCTTGTACGACAACCACATCCAGGGTTCCCTCGTACCCGGTCTGCACAATCTCGACCGATGTGGTGGCCCGATGCGTCGGTTGCTGCTTCGTCAAACCCTCCGGGGCCGGGTTCTCGTACAGCAGCTTCACCTTCGAGCCGGACAGCACGCCGTTGCTCAGGTGCCCGACCAGTCTGACCTGACGACGCAGCACCCGTTGTCCGGGTGCAGTTTTCATCCAGTCGTGTACCAGCTCGGCGCGCTCGACCTTCAATACGTCCGCGGCGTCGGCCCATTCGTCGAGCGGATGGGTCAGGCGGTCGTAGTGGCCCCACCAGAACGGCTTGTTCTCTCGTCGGTGATATCCGATGGCACCGGCGAACAATCCGAGCGCGTGCTGCGTCGGCGTGCGATCCCACGGCAGTCCGGCGTGCTCGGCCAGTTCGAGTTCGAGTGGGGTCGCGGTGCGGTCGACGACGTCCTCGAGGTCCAGCTGCTGCGGGGACCGCGGTGCTACCCCAGCGTCCGATGCCCGATCGAGCAACCAATCACGCAGTCGCAGTGTCGATTCGCAGTCGGTGCGGTTGTACTCGGCAATGTCGGCGAGCAGAGCTGCCGCCTCGGCGTCCTTGCCTCGATCGCGCAGTTCGCACCAGTGCGCGTATTCGACGATCGACGCCGCCGCGTCGGTGACGTCTCCGTCACGGGCCGCGGGCATGTACAGCGGTTCGAGTTTCTTGATGCTGTACGAGCGGGCACCGATCCGAACAGCCGACCGCACGACGGGGTAGAGATCCACCAGAACGTTCTCCCGCAGCAGATCGTCGACGGCGTCCTCGCCCACTCCGTACCGGCCGGCCAGCCGCAGCAGAGCCGTCTTCTCGTACGGCGCATAGTGATACACGTGCATCTTCGGATACTGGGCTCGGCGGGCGGCGACATAGTCGAGGAAGTCGATGAGCGCACGACGTTCCTGCGCACGGTCGTGCGCCCAGAACGGCAGGAAGTCGCCGTCCGCGGTGTAGACGCCGAACAGGTACTCGAGACCCCAGTCGGACGAACCGGACTCCGCGTACAGCGGATCTCCCTCGAAGTCGAAGAAGATGTCGCCGTCGTCGGGCTCGGGAATCACCCCCAGTGCCTCGGCGTCGAAGATCTCGAATTCGGCTGCCCCGCTGCGCTCTTGGCGTACCTGCAAGGCTGCCTGTGCCCGCAGGTTCTCCAGTGTCCGGGAGGACATGCCGTCCACCGGGGTACTCGACTCGGCGAGCTCGTCGATCGACGAGATCCCTGCGTCCAGTAGCCGGTCCCTGGTGCTGCCGCGCATGCCGGCGACGAGCACCAGATCGCGATGCTGCTCCACCTCGGCGGTGCAGGCATCGCACTGCCCGCACCCCGAATATCGCGGATCGAACCACTCGACGACGGTGCCCTCGGCGTGGTGCTCGTCGAGAATGTGCTGCAGGTGTGCTCGCGACTGCCGGTAGACCGGAAGAATGTCGGCCAGCGCGTGCGCGGAGTCGCTGCCGTCGCCGAGCATCAGATGGACCTGCTCGCTCGGAGTGATACCCCCGGCCTGCAGGGCGTCGGCGTACGCGGCCAATTGCAGCAGCGCCGGAACCTTCGCGTGTCTCGACAGTTTCGTGTCGTAGACGGTGTAACGAGAACCGTCGGCAACCAAGAAGTCGCAGAAACCGAGAAATCGTCCGTCGAAGAAGGTGGCCTGATAGAGCACCGGCGTGCGTGAGGTCAGGGCGGTGAAGGTCGCCCACGCCGCGTCCGCCAGTTCCTGTGCGGTGCGGCCCGGTCGGTCCATGGTCAGGACGCCATCGGGAAAACGCTGCTCGAACGCCTCGAGTTGGCGTCGTTCGTGCTCGAATCCGAGTGTGGACGTGCGGTCCAGCATCGGGTCGGCTGCGACGCTCTGCCGGGGGATCAGGCCGGTGACAGCGTCCAGTCTTCGGAGCAGTCCGAATTCGCAGGATGCGGCCGCGGCGAGGTCGCTGGCGCTGTAGACGACCTGATCGCCGAGGAGGAACACAAGCGTCCACCCTAGCGACCCGCGACAGCGGCACCGGTCACGTTGCGCGCGGAAGCCGGCGGGAACAGGCAAAATGATTCAATGCCTTTTTTCGACGGAGCCACCGGTGCTGTCCACTATCGAACCTGGACCGTCGCCGACGCTCGATTCGGTCTCGTTTTCCTGCACGGTCTCGGCCAGAACAGCGCCCACTACCACCGCTTCGCTCGGCTACTGAACGAGCGTGGGGTGGACGTGTGGGCGGTCGATCACGTAGGGCACGGCCTGACCGAGGGCGAACTGACCGACGCAGCACAGATCCCCGGTCTCGCCCAGAACGCGCTGCAGTTGATCGACATCGCCGAGGCCGAGCACCCCGAGTTGTCGTTCGCTCTGATGGGCCATTCGCTCGGAGCTGCGACGGCCATCGCAGCGCTGGGCGCGCATCCCGAGGCGGTCCGCTGCGCGATTCTGTGCGGCACACCCAAGTCCGTGACCGGGTCCGCCGACGACCTGTCCGACAACGTCATTCCGTTGCTGGCCGTGCACGGCGTCGACGATCGTCTGGCACCGGTCGATGCCGTCCGCGAGTGGATCGGGAGCGTTCCGCACGCGAGCTTGCGCGAGTTCGAGGACGGCGGCCACGATCTGCTGCACGAGAAGATCCACCAGGCCGTGACCACGGTGGTCGCCGAATTCCTCGACGATCACATGCACTGACGATCACATGCACTGACGATCACATGCTGTACGCCGAAGGGCCCGACGCGATTGCTCGCGTCGGGCCCTTCGGCACTCGTGCTGGGCGATCTACGAGTAGATGGCCTCGATGTCGCTGCCACGTTCGGTGTGGATGATGTTGCGCTTGAGCTTCATCGTCGGGGTCAGCTCACCGGTCTCGACGGTGAAGTCGTTCTCGAGGATCGTGTACTTCTTGATCTGCTCGGGGTTGGAGACCTTCTTGTTGGCCTCGGCCACGGCCTTGTCGATCTCGGCGACGAGGTCGGCGTTCTTCGACAGCTCCGAGAACGGGATGTCGGCAGCGAGGTTGTGGCGTTCGAGCCAGCCCGGCATCGCTTCGGGGTCGAGGGTGATGAGCGCACCGATGAACGGCTTTGCATCACCGACGACGAGGCACTGGCTGATGATCGCGTTGGCGCGCAGCGCGTCCTCGAGCACCGCGGGGGCGACGTTCTTGCCACCGGCGGTGACGATGATTTCCTTCTTGCGGCCGGTGATCGAGACGAAGCCTTCCTGATCGATCGACCCCAGATCGCCGGTGTGGAACCAGCCGTCGACGATCGCTTCGGCGGTGGCCTTCTCGTTGTGCCAGTAGCCGCTGAACACCACCGGGCCCTTGAGCAGCAGTTCGCCGTCCTCGGCGACCTTGACCGCGTGACCGTCGATGGGCTTGCCGACGGTGCCGACGCGCTGTTCCTTGGTGGTGTTGACGGTGACGGCCGCGCTGGTCTCGGTCAGTCCGTAGCCCTCGTAGACCGGGACGCCCGCGCCGCGGAAGAAGTGGCCCAGGCGAGCGCCGAGGGGGCCACCGCCCGAGACCGCACGATCGCAGTTACCGCCGAGAGCAGCTCGCAACTTGGAGTAGACGAGCTTGTCGAAGACGGTGTGCTTGAGATTGAGGACCAGGCCTGCGCCGCCCTTCTCCTGGGCCTCGCTCCACTCGATGGCCGTCGCGGCGGCCTTGTCGAAGATGCTGCCCTTGCCGCCGTCGTGTGCCTTCTGCTTGGCCGAGTTGTAGACCTTCTCGAACACGCGCGGCACCGACAGGATGAAGTTCGGCTTGAAGACGGCGAACTGATCCACCAGGGTCGACACGTCCGAGGTGTGGCCCACGGTCACCTTCGACTCGAACGAGCCGAACGACACCGCGCGGGCGAACACGTGCGCCATCGGTAGGAACATCAAGGTGCGGTTGCCCTCGCGCATGGAGTCGTGCAGCGCGATCTGGGTGGCCTGGACCTCGGCGTAGAAGTTCGCGTGTGTCAGCTGGACACCCTTGGGGCGGCCGGTGGTGCCAGAGGTGTAGATCAGTGTCGCGGGGGAGGCGGCAGTGACCTGGTGTCGACGGGTGTGCACGTCCTCGTCGCTGATTCCCGCGCCTCGGGTGGTCAGTTCGTCGATGGCTCCGCCGTCGATCTGGAGTACCTCGCGCAGTTCGGCGGCACCCTCGGTGACGTCCTTCAGATTCGAGACGTGCGCTGCGGTCTCGACTACGAGCAGCTTGGTAGCGGAGTCCTCGAGTATCCACTGGGCCTGATCGGGCGACGAGGTCTCGTAGATCGCGACGGTGCACCCGCCGGCGGTCCAGATGGCGTAGTCGAGAACGACCCATTCGTAGCGGGTCGCGCTGAGGATCGCGACGCGGTCGCCGAGTTCGACGCCCGACGCGATCAGGCCCTTGGCCACGGCGGTGACCTCTTTGGCGAACTGACCCGCGGTGACGTCGGTCCAGGTGCCGTTCACCAGGCGCTGGAACGGGACGAAGTTCGGTGATTCCTTCTGGTACCGGAAGACGGTGTCGGCCATGGATGCGTCGTCGGGAATGGTGAATGACGCCGGCACAGAATATTCGCGCACTGCTGGACCCCTTACGGATAAATAGCGTGGTAGTTGTGCATTTCATCACACCCGAGTCCGTAACGCACCACCGAGGTTGTCCGGTTTGTGAATTTTCGGTCGCTTTTCGGGGGAGGTGAGTGTGACTCGGGGTACAACATAACGGTGTCCGGTCGTGTGTCTCCGTCGGGTCGCCCTCGCAGGGCCGCGTGTGCGTGCCCCCATCACCGCTGTTTTCGTCACCTGATCAGCGCAGAAGGAGTCGCGGGGGCCGGGCAGGTACTAAACTCGGGTGTATATGAGCACTTCAGAATCTGATCAGGATGCCGCCGTGACGTCTGACGAGACGAGTTCGTCCCCTCCCGTCCACGCAGGTGAGTCTTCTTCGACAGCGGATGACGACATCACTTTTGCCGATCTCGGAATAGACGAGCGGGTCCTGAAGGCCCTGCGCGACGTCGGATACGAGAGCCCGTCGCCCATCCAGGCGGCCACCATCCCGCCGTTGATGGCGGGGAACGACGTCGTCGGCCTCGCGCAGACCGGAACGGGTAAGACCGCCGCGTTCGCGGTGCCGATCCTGTCTCGTCTCGATGTCTCGCGTCGGACGCCGCAGGCCTTGGTGCTGGCACCGACCCGCGAGCTCGCGTTGCAGGTGGCCGAGGCGTTCGGGAAGTACGCCACCCACATTCCGGGTCTGCACATTCTGCCCATCTACGGCGGTCAGGCGTACGGGATCCAGTTGTCCGGCCTGCGCAAGGGTGCCCAGATCATCGTCGGAACCCCGGGCCGTGTGATCGACCACCTCGAGAAGGGCACACTCGACCTCTCCGGGCTCGAATACCTCGTGCTCGACGAGGCCGACGAGATGCTCAAGATGGGGTTCCAGGAGGACGTCGAGCGCATCCTCTCCGACACTCCCGAATACAAGCAGGTCGCGTTGTTCTCGGCCACGATGCCGGCCGCGATTCGCAAGATCTCCAAGCAGTACCTGCACGACCCGGTGGAGATCACCGTCAAGACCAAGACGTCGACGGCACCGAACATCACGCAGCGCTACGTCCAGGTGGCCCATCAGCGCAAGCTCGAGGCGCTCACTCGAATCTTCGAGGTCGAAGAGTTCGAGGCCATGATCATGTTCGTGCGCACCAAGCAGGCCACCGAAGAGCTCGCCGAGAAGTTGCGCGCACGGGGATTCTCCGCCGCCGCGATCAACGGCGACATCGTGCAGGCACAGCGCGAACGCACCATCGGCCAGCTCAAAAATGGCCAGATCGACATTCTGGTGGCCACCGACGTTGCGGCTCGTGGTCTCGACGTCGACCGCATCTCGCACGTCATCAACTACGACATCCCGCACGACACCGAGTCCTACGTACACCGCATCGGCCGTACCGGCCGCGCGGGTCGCGCCGGTCAGGCTCTGCTGTTCGTCGCGCCCCGGGAGCGTCACCTGCTCAAGGCCATCGAGCGCGCGACGCGTCAGCCCATCACCGAGATGCAGCTCCCCAGCGTCGACGACGTCAATGCGCAACGCGTCACGAAGTTCAAGGACTCCATCACCGAGAGCCTCGGCAACGAGAATCTGGCGCTGTTCCGCCGTCTCATCGAGGACTACGAGCGCGAGCACGACGTGCCCTTGGTCGACATCGCAGCAGCTCTGGCCATCCAGTCGCGCGACGGCGAAGCCTTCCTGCTCAAGCCCGAGCCGCCTGCCCCGCCGCGGGCACCCCGCGAGCCTCGTGAGCCGCGTCCGCCGCGCACGTTCGACGAGGATGCGGCCAGCTCGCATCACCGCAAGACGGGCCAGGAAATGGCGACGTACCGGATCAGCGTCGGTAAGCGTCATCACGTCGCTCCCGGTGCCATCGTCGGTGCCATCGCCAACGAGGGCGGTCTGCGTCGAAGCGACTTCGGGCACATCAGCATTCGTCCCGACCATTCGCTGGTCGAGTTGCCTGCCGACCTTGCTGACGAGACGGTCGAGGCGCTACGCCGCACCCGCATCAGCGGTGTGTTGATTCAGCTGCAGCCCGACTCCGGTCCTCCCGGACGTAGTGGCGGTCCGCGCGGCGGCGGAAAGTTCAAGGGCAAGCGCTAGCACCACGTGCGCGGAACTTCGTGACGGGTTCACGTGGTCGTCGCAACGAGCAGTCGTTTGTTGTACTCCTCGAGTGGAGTATCCCATCCCAGGGTTTTTCTGGGGCGGTTG
>NZ_NOZG01000010.1:0-53142 GCF_002258575.1 Rhodococcus sp. 05-2254-5
GAACAGTTCGTTGCGGTCGGTGTCCTCAGGGGGCGGCTTGTCGCTGCCGTAGGTGTCTTCGAGTTTGGTGATCGCTTCACGGATCTTGTCGGTGCGTGCGCCGGGTCCGGTGGCGGCGGTGATCATCGCGGTGCGGGCGATATCGCGACCCTCTTGGGGGAGGTTCTTCGGGGGTGTTTCGGCGAAGGTGAGGATCAGGGCGGCGTGGTCGACGGACATGACGCCGGTGTTGACGGCGTCGGCGATGTCGGGGAAGTTCTTCAGCCCGCGAGCGAGGGCCACGATCTTGTTCGCTTTGCTCGGGGTGAGGAGGGTGGTGGAGGTCAGCCAGCCTGCGGGTCCGGGGAAGCCGAGCTTCTCTCGGCTCACGCGGGTGTCGATGTCGGCGACGAGGGCGATCCGCCGGGCTTCGAGCAGTTGGATTCGGTGGGAGACATCAGCAGCGTCGGCGAGGAGTTCGCTTTCGCTCAGTTGCCAGATCTCCGTGGTCATGGACCAAGTGTATCGAACGGGTGTTCGATGCGCAATGATGGTGCAATCGAAAACTATTGCTGTGCACAAGGATTCGGGATGCGGAACCTGTCGGTGGCCCGTGATATGGCCGCAACGTCAGTCGAGTGAGGATCGCCCGGGACCGCTGAACTCGAACGGGGCGGCGCGCAGTGGCCTCGATGTAGGGGCCGGCCGGCAGTGCAGGTGAACATCGATTAAGCAGATGCTGCGTCGCCGCCACAGAGGTGCGTCGACACCTGACACAGTTGCGCGAGATGTAGAGCAGACCTCTACTGCTGGCGTGTCTTTCGCAACCACCACAGTCCTGCGATGGGCAGCACGACCGGGATGAAGACGTAACCGGATCCGAAGTGCGACCACACCGTCGGCTCCGGGAAGTCCTGTGGCTGGATGTAGCTGAGGGTGCCGATGCCGAGGACTCCGACGAGTTCGATGATGCAGGAGACCGTCACCACTCGTCGTGATGCCTCGGTTGCTCGTGCCAGGCCGACCGTCGCGATGATGTAGACCACGGCTGCGAATGCCGACAGCAGGTACGCGACTGGGGCGTTGTCGAATCGGGTGGTGAGTTGCACGATCGATCGCGATGTCGCGGCAACGGCGAACACGGCGTAGACGGCGATGAGGAAGCGTCCGAATCCGGTGCGCGTGGCTTGCTGAAGTTTGTCAGGCATATCCGGCCCAAATCTGGCTCAGTCGCAACACCATGGCTGCGAGGGTGAGGACGGCTACAAGGAGCACCGCGGTACCGCCGCGGGAACGGTCGCCCAGAGACCACCACGTTCCGAGTGGGAGCAGGAACAGCAGTCCTACGAGGTACGACCCGAACGTGAGCCGGTGAATGTCGCGATCGGAGGCGAACATCATCACGAACCCGATCACGGCCTGCAGTGCAACGACGCCTTCGGTAGCCGCGATCGTCCAGAACAGCGCGCGGTCGGCCTTGTTCTTCAGAAGAACGGGCCTGTTCGTGGCGAGCTTCACGAGCACCCAGATCCCCACTACCAGGGACAACACGTACAACAAGCCGGTGACGGCGCCGATCATCGAGTTCCTCGTCATGCTGCGGTGGGTGGATGGACTTCCCTTCACAGTAACCGCGTAACACCACGTCAACACTGTGAGGCCCTTGAAACACGACGTTGTTCCGAGCGTGACCAATCGGAAATCGACGAGGCCTGTACTTGTTCCATGGCCGCAGAGGATCTGCCCTCTCGTCGGACATGACGGTTTTCTCGGGTGGACATCGGTGTCCACCGCATCCAGCCCGCTCTGCGAACCTCAGGAGACGCACGTGTCAGATCTCGACCAGTCCATCGCCGAGAACATCAAGAAGTCCCTCGAGGAGATTCCGCATCCCTCACTTCCCAAGGGCAGCAACATCTACGGCTCCACCAAGATCTTCCCCGACTACAAGGCGGAGAACGGCGAAAGCTACTTCACGCTGGTGCACGGCATCGCCCACGAGTCGTCGGTATCGTTCGTCGCGGTGCTGCAGGCCACCCGCGCTCTGCGCAAGGGTTTCGAGTCGGCGATGTACTTCTACGGACCCGGTGCTATCAATTGCCTTGCCACACGCGGTTTCCCGACCACCGGAGACTCGGGCTTCCCGGGTGAACAGAACATCAACGACTCCCTCGCGACGTTCATCGCCGAGGGCGGCACCGTGTTCTGCTGCCGCTTCGGACTGGCCCTGCACGGGGGTCGTGAAGAAGACCTCATCGAGGGCGTCATCCCGGCTCACCCCCTGGACGTGCAGGACGCATTGATCCATTACGCGCGCAAGGGTGCCATCATCAATTCGACCTACATGGTCTAGGGGACGGTTATGTCCATCTCTACACGTGTGGATCTGGCGTTGCTCGGGATTCGAGGAGCAACGCCGGTGTCCAGAACTGCCGGTGCCGGCCCGAGTGACGATGGACATGTCCGCATCGATGGTCTCGGCGCAGCAATCCCGCGCAACCCGCTCAGTCCGTACGTACTCGAAGAAGGGCGAGTTCTGTTCGACGGCAACGACATCGGACTCGATGTTCAGGCCGTCGATCGCCCGAAGTTCTACGACCTCTCCACCGCCGACGGCGTCGCCTACGAGAAGATCGCCAAGCTGCACGGCACCAGTGTTCTGGCCACGACCGTGGTCCAGACGTGCATTCGCTACGACGCCGATCAACGGTGCCGCTTCTGTTCCATCGAAGCGTCTCTGGACGCGGGCGACACCATCGCCGTCAAGACGCCCGCGCAACTTGCGGAGGTGGCGGAGGCCGCTGTCCGACTGGACGGGGTGACGCAGATGGTCATGACGACGGGCACTTCGGCCGCGAAGGATCGCGGTGCCCGTCATCTGGCTCGGTGCGTACGTGCCATCAAGGCCGTGGTCCCGGAACTACCGATCCAGGTGCAGTGCGAACCTCCGGGTGACCTGCAGACCATCCAGGATCTGTACGACGCCGGAGCCGAGTCCATCGGTATCCACGTCGAATCGCTCGACGACGACGTGCGCCGCAGATGGATGCCGGGCAAGGCATCGGTCTCGATGGACGAGTACCGCGCGGCATGGAAAGAAGCGGTCCGGGTTTTCGGGCGTAACCAGGTTTCGACGTACATACTGGTCGGTCTCGGCGAGGATCCCGACGAATTGGTCTCGGGTGCAGCGGAACTGATCGAGATGGGTGTGTATCCCTTCGTCGTTCCGTTCCGGCCGCTCGCAGGCACGTTGGCGGTGGATGTCGACCGGGCGACGGCTCCCGCTGCCGACGTCCTCGAAAGCGTCACCCGACGCGTCGCCAAGGAACTTCAGGCAGCGGCGATGCTCGGGTCCGATCAGAAAGCAGGCTGCGCGGCCTGCGGTGCGTGCAGCGTTCTGCAGAACGCGGGAGGGTGACATGTACGGCGTCGTGGAGGGTAACGATCTCGCCGGATTGTCCGGCGCTGCAATCACTGTCGTGCAACCGGAGTTCATCGTTCAGCCGTGCACCGGTACAGCAGAATTGAATGCGTACCGGGCGCTGCGCAGAGAGACGTTCGTCGCCGAACAGGGCTTGTTCGCCGGCACCGATCACGACGACGTCGACGACGATCCTCGCTGCGTCATTCTCGTGGCCACCGATCGAGACGGCACCGTGCTCGGTGGGGTGCGCCTGGCGCCCTGCACGGCAACGGATCTGGGGTGGTGGGCTGGCAGTCGCCTGGTGGTCACCACCTCTGCGCGCACTTCCGGTGTGGGCCCGGCGCTGGTTCGTGCGGCCTGTGCTCATGCCGAAAGTCGCGGCGTGCTGCGCTTCGACGCGACGGTGCAGAAGCGCAACGAGACACTGTTCACCCGTCTCGGCTGGATCAGGCGTGGCGACGTCGAGGTGGCGAATACTCCACACGTGGCGATGTATTGGCCGATCGACAGGATCGAACGGCTGGTGTCGTCTACCAAGGCGATGCTCGCCGGCGTCCTCGCGCCGCTGAAGGCGCAGCCACTCGGGCTCGGTGCCAAAGGATTTCGAGGTGACGACGGTGTCCCGGTTCCCGGGAGCGACATGATCGCCGCCTGCGATGCGATCATCCCCTCGATGGTCGACCGCGACCCGGAGTGGGCCGGCTGGTGCGCGGCCCTGGTCAACCTCAACGACCTTTCGGCGATGGGTGCCTATGCAGTCGGCATGCTCGACTCCGTCGGAGCACCCACGCAATCTCGATTGACCCGCATCATCCGCGGCCTCGCCAATGCGTCTGCGGCCTGGCAGGTTCCGGTACTCGGTGGCCACACCCAGGCCGGGGTGCCGTCGTCGCTGTCGGTCACCGCTCTGGGGCGCACAGCGAACCCGGTACGGGCCGGCGGGGGAAGCGTCGGCGATCGATTGACGCTGACGGCGGACGTCGAGGGTGGCTGGCGTCGTGGGTATCAGGGCCAGCAATGGGATTCGACGTCACGGCGCAACTCCGCCGAACTGACGACCATGGCATCGTTCGTCGCCCGTACCGCGCCCAAGGCCGCCAAGGACGTCTCGATGGCCGGCCTGGCGGGCACTACCGGGATGCTGGCCGAGGCAAGCGGAACCGGTGCCGTATTGGACATCTCCTCGATTCCGAAGCCCGACTCGGCGTCGATGGGCGAATGGATCACGTGTTTTCCCGGGTTCGCGATGATCACCGCGGACCGTCCCGGTGCACCGACTGCACCGTCCGGACCTGCACTGTCCGCAGAATGCGGAGAGCTCACCGACATTCCGGGCGTCGCCTTGCGATGGCCCGACGGAATCACCACGCGCGCGGTCACTTCGACGGTGACCGGATTGGGAGAAGCATGAACGACATCACGATCTCCGTGGCCGCAGCCGAGTTCGGCCGCGACATGGAACAGGGTTACGCCACCATCGCCGCCCTGCTCGAGGAATCGCGTAATCGCGGTAGCCAACTGCTGGTGCTACCGGAAGCGTGCCTGGGTGGGTACCTGCCCAGCCTCGGTGGCGGCGACGAGACCGAAGAATCGAGACAGCGTCGACTGAAGGCACTACCGCCGGCTCTGGAACTCGAAGGCCCCGAGATCAGGCGGGTCATCGACATGGCGGGCGATACTGTCGTCACGTTCGGATTCTGTGAGAAGGACGGCGATACCCGCTACAACGCCGCGGTGACGGTCGACGGCAGCGGCATCCTCGGTTCGTATCGCAAGGTGCACCAGCCACTCGGCGAAAACCTCTGCTACGCAGCGGGAGAGAGCTACTCCGCCTTCGACACTCCGGTCGGCCGGATGGGCATGCAGATCTGCTACGACAAGGGATTCCCCGAGGCGGCTCGCGAACTCGCGCTCGACGGAGCCGAGATCGTCGCGTCCATCTCCGCGTGGCCGACGGCACGTACCGCGACGACCCCGAACATGGAAGAAGATCGGTGGAAGCAACGCTTCGACATCTATGACCGCGCTCGTGCACTGGAGAATCAGATCATCTGGGTCGCAGCGAATCAGGCCGGCACGTTCGGGTCTCTGAGGTTCGTCTGCAGCGCCAAGATCGTCGGGCCCGGCGGTGAGATCCTCGCGGGCACAGGCGTCGAGCCGGGTTTGGCCACAGCCACCGTCGATGTCGAGGCGCTCATCGGCGCGGCACGTGGCGGTGGCATGTACAACCTGCGCGACCGACGGCCCTCGGTCTATCGCACCATCACCAAGGAGACCGTTCATGCCTGAGATGTCGTTCGTGGTGCGGTGGCCCGACGGACGCGAACAGTCCTGCTACTCGCCCTCTTTGGTGATGCACGACTATCTGAGCCCCGGGCAGGAATACCCGGTGGCCGAGTTCGTTCAGCGAACGTCCGAGGCATTGACCGTGGCGAGCGATCGAGTTCTCGCCAAATTCGGGATGCGGTGCACGTCGGCCGCGCAGCAGATGGAAGAGATTCACGGTGTCAGCGCGTCGTATCAGGCCGGTGCCGTTCGCGTACTGAGTATGTCGGGAGCTGAATTGCTATGACAGAGAGCCACAGTGCAACAGAAAACTACTCGGTGATCGTCATCGGCGGCGGGCAGGCCGGACTGTCCATCAGCTGGCATCTGACGCAGCGAGGCATCGACCACGTCGTCCTCGAACGCGACACCATCGCGCACGAATGGAAGGACTCGCGCTGGGACAACTTCACCCTCGTCACCCCCAACTGGCAGTGCGCGCTCCCCGGATACTCCTACGACGGTGACGATCCCGACGGGTTCATGCAGCGCGACGAGGTCTACGCCTTCGTCCGACGCTACGCCGAGAGCTTCGATGCACCGGTCCGAGAGTATGTTTCGGTGAATCAGGCCTTGCAATCTGCGGCAGGCGGCTTCGATCTACAGACCTCCGCCGGCCCCATGCACGCCGATCAGATCGTCGTTGCCGTCGGCGGCTACCACATCCCGACCATTCCGCGATTCGCCGAGAAGCTGCCCCGCGACATCGTCCAGATTCACTCGTCCGAATACCGCGGCTCGCACCAGTTCCCGAACGGCGAGGTACTGGTCGTCGGCACCGGCCAGTCCGGAGCGCAGATCGCCGAGGATCTACATCTCGACGGCCGCCGGGTTCATCTCGTCGCCGGCACCGCACCTCGCGTCGCACGCTTCTATCGGGGGCGTGACTGTGTCGCCTGGCTGCACGACATGGGCGTCTACGATGTCTCCATCGAAGATCAACCCGGTGGCGTCGGCAAACGCGAGAACACGAACCACTACGTCACCGGCCGTGACGGTGGTCGAGACATCGACCTGCGCGCGTTCGCCACCGAGGGCATGCAGCTGTACGGCCGTCTGGTGGGCGTGGAGGACGGCGTCCTGCAGTTCGCTCCGACCCTCGAAGCGTCCCTCGACGCTGCGGATCGGGTGGCCGAGAGCATCAAGGACAACATCGACGCGTACATCGAGCGCGAGGGCATCACTGCCCCCACGGAGGACCGCTACGTGCCGGTGTGGCGTCCGGAATTCGAGACGACCGAACTCGATCTCGCCACCACCGACATCACCGCGGTCGTCTGGTCGGTCGGCTTCCGTACCGACTACCGCTGGCTGAAGGTCGGGGCGTTCGACGGCGAGGGCCACCCGACGCACAACCGCGGCGTCACATCGGTTTCTGGCCTGTACTTCCTGGGCCTGCCCTGGCAGCACACCTGGGGTTCCGGACGCTTTGCCTCGGTGGCCCGCGACGCCGCATTCCTGGCCGATCAAATCGGCCTCGAAATCAGTGCTGCGCAGTCCCGAAACTCGACGCAGTCCCGAAACCCAGCGCAACCGCAGAGCCAGATGGTCTGATCTCGACGTGGCTCCCATCAAGATCGGTGCATTGGCAGCACATTTCGGTAGAGATGTCGATCGGGCCGTACTGAAGATCACGACGATCATCTCCAGTGCGGCCCGCGAGGGCATCGATCTCTTGGTGCTGCCCGACGCATCCCTCGGGGGTTACATCAACAGCCTGAGCAATCCGGATCCGTCCGAGTTGCCGCCCACTCTCGATCCGGACGGTCCGGAGTTGGCCGCCATCATCGCGGCGGCGGGTGCGATGACGGTGTGTATCGGGTACACCGAGTTGTCGAAGGGGCTGCGGTACAACGCGGCTGCGTGCCTGACGGGCGACGGGATCCTCGGCAGTCACCGTAAGGTGCATCAGCCGCTCGGGGAATCCTTGGCGTACGCCGCCGGAGATCGGTTCGAGGCCTTCGATACTCCGGTCGGACGGATGGGCATGCTGATCGACTACGACAAGACGTTCCCGGAGTCGGCCCGGACGCTTGCATTGGACGGCGCGAGAATCATTGCGGCGCTGTCCGCGTGGCCGGCCAGCGTCACCGATCGAGCGTCGTCGCTACCCAACGATCGACAGTCCCGACTGTTCGATCTGTACGACGCTGCACGCGCCGCCGAGAACCAGGTGGTGCTCGTCTCGTCCAACCAGACCGGGGTGATGGGATCCCTGCGGTTCCTCGGCCAGGCAAAAATTGTCGGGCCCGGCGGAGACGTGTTGGCCAAGACGTGGTCCAAAGGCGGTTTGGCCGTGCACGAGATCGACGTCGATGCCGAGGTGGATCGGGCCCGGAGAGGTCTGCATCACCTGGCCGAGCGACGCGTCGATGCCTATCCGAACTTGTTGCGGGAGAAACCGGATCGATGAAGATCGCGCTGTTGACCTATTCGTCCAAACCGCGCGGAGGCGTGGTGCATACGTTGGCTCTGGCCGAAGCGCTGGCACGCGCCGGCCAGGATGTGTCGGTGTGGTCGCTGGGCCGCGGGGGCGACAGTGAGTTCTTCCGCAAGGTCGACCCGGCTGTCACCGTGCGGATGGTCCCGTTTTCCCACCGCGAGAACGAGAGCGTCGGCGAGCGGATTCTGCGATCGATAGGCGTTCTGCGGCAGGCCTTCACGCCCGACGAGTACGACATCGTCCATGCTCAGGACTGCATCTCGGCCAACGCCGTCGGCCGGTGCATCAGGACCATCCACCATCTCGACGAGTTCACCACTCCCGAGCTCGCGGCATGTCACGAACGAGCGATCACCGCGCCGTACGCGCGAATCTGTGTGTCCAGTGCGGTGGCCGACGACGTCCGACGCGGCTGGGGGTTCGATCCGGTCGTCATTCCCAATGGAGTCGATGCCGGAAGGTTCTCGGCAGCAGCCGAATCGGGCCGATCGCACTGGAGCGGGAAGTTCGGCAGGTACGTGCTCGCCGTCGGCGGCATCGAGCCACGCAAGGGCAGTCTCGATCTACTCGACGCCTTCGCCGGGCTGTCCGATCGCCACGTGCAACTGGTGTTCGCCGGCGGCGAGACCCTGTTCGACTACCGTGACTATCGGTCCGAATTCGACCGTCGAGCAGTAGAACTGGGCATCGAGCCGGTGATACTCGGAACCGTCGACGACGACGAGCTGCCGCATCTCGTGGCGCAGGCTGCGGTGCTGCCGTTCTTCTCCACCAAGGAAGGCTTCGGCCTGGCCGCGATGGAGGCGCTCGCCGCATCGACTCCGGTGGTGGCGCGTGATCTGCCGGTACTGCGAGAGGTGTTCGGAGACAGCGTCACCTACGCATCGTCGGTGGAGGCCATGACCAGCGAATTGGACCGTGCGTTGCACGAGCCGCAGGATCCGTCACCGGGGCTGACGCTGGCGCACAGCCTCACCTGGGACGAGGCTGCGCGTCGACACCTGGAGTTCTACTCCTCGCTACGCTGACCGGTTCGCTTGTTGCGCTTGAGCCGGTGAGGCTTGAGCTTGTGGAACCCTTTGACCCGTAGTGAGCGAACCGATTTGAGGTAGAACTCGGAGTCGTGGCGCAGTTCATCCGTCATGACGGTATCGACCAGGATCGTTCCGGGATTGGCCGAACTGGTCAGGCGCGCAGCGATATTGACCACCGACCCGTACAGGTCGCCGTACCGGGCCAGTACCGGGCCCCACGCCAGCCCGACCCGCAGGTCCGGCATGTCCTCCTGCTCGTCGAAGGCGTCCTGGAGGTCGAGGGCGATGTGGGCGGCATCCTCGGGGGTCTGCGCGCTGAACATCACCTCGTCGCCGACGTTCTTGATCACCGAACCGCGCCCTCGCGCAATGATATTGGTGGCCAATGACTCGAACTCCTCGAGTAGCGTCGTCAACTCGCCGATGTCGAGTCGACGCGTCAGGCTCGTGTAGCCGACCATGTCGGCGAACCCGACGGCCATCGTGGGACTGTCGGCGGCGTCGTCGGGAGCGGCGATGGATCGACCGGCCGCTGCTGCCAGGTGGCGTCGCCAGGTGTATCCCTGGAGCGCTTCGAGGGTGGGGACGGTTTCTGCGGCGATGGCACGGGCGTTCCGGCGAATCGCGTCGATGTCGTTC
The DNA here is from genome assembly GCF_002258575.1 of Rhodococcus sp. 05-2254-5. Classification (NCBI taxonomy): domain Bacteria; kingdom Bacillati; phylum Actinomycetota; class Actinomycetes; order Mycobacteriales; family Nocardiaceae; genus Rhodococcus; species Rhodococcus sp. 05-2254-5. Next base: position 9,845 of record NZ_NOZG01000010.1, read on the forward strand.
GTGTCTTCTTGGCTGTCGATGATGCGTTCGAGTATGTGAGAGTTCACAACGCCCACTTGCCATTCCGCGAGCCGGGACATCGACTGCCCGAGGGTGCGGGCTATCGCAACCTCCATCTCGGGCTTGATCACCTTCTGCGCGGTCAGTGCGGTGATCAGCTTCAGAGCTTCGAGATCGGCGTCGGTGTAGACGAGTGCGTCGGTATCGGTGTGGACGGGGAAGCCCATGCCGATCCACAGGGCGATGACCCGCTCGAGCGGAATCCCGGACTTCTCGACGATGTCGGCGCGGTTGTACTTGGGCTCGCCGCCCAACAGATTCCGCTCGATCTCCGTCTGTACTACCGAGTTGATCTGATTCTCAGGCATATCCCAACGTTCTGTCGAAATAGGAACGGACGGCGTCCACGTACTCGTCGATCTTGTCGGGATCCCAATCCGTGGTGGGTATGGGCTCGCCGACGGTGACCTTGACCGTACCGGAGTGAACGGTGAAGTCCTTCTTCCACATCACGTCACCGGCGTTGTGAATGACGATCGGAACGATCGGCACGCCGGCCTGCATCGCCAGGTGAAACCCGCCTTTCTTGAATCGGCCGAGACGGGACGTCGGCATGCGAGTGCCCTCGGGGGCGATGGCGACGGAGATGCCACTGTGCAGCTTCTCGATCGCGGGCCGCATGGCCTCTCGCGCTTGCGCAGGATCTCCGCGATCGACATAGGCGACGTCGAAAATTCTGCCCAGCAATGCGAAGCGCGGATCGCGTTCGAGTTCCCGCTTCGCGACGGCGGTGATGTCGCGTCGCAGGATGGAAGTGACGATGATCGAGTCGGCGGTGCTCTGATGGTTGAACATGAAGACGGCGGGCCGGGCCGACCAGGCATTTTCGGTTCCGGTGACGTCGAGCTTGACTCCGGCGAGGGTCAGCGCGATGTCCGGGGCGATGGTGCTGGTGATATTGGCACCGGTGCGGCGACTGCGGGTGAGCAATCCCAGGCCGAGCCCGATCGACGCACTCGCGAGCACCGATCCGAGCGCCGCCGTGCTGCGTACGGCCGACGTGATGTCCGTGCCACGCTTCGGGCTGTCCAGCGTCAGAGCCGGCCAGTTCTTCTTGGCGGCATAGCGCGCGAGATCAGGATCGGGGTTGAGGGCGATGGGACGGCCCACGGCTTCGAGCAGTGGCACGTCCTCACCGCCGTTCGAGTATGCGAAACAGCCTGCCAGAGCGATGCCTTCACGTTCGGCGTAGTCGATCGCCGCCTGTGCTTTGCGGGGTCCCCAGAGCGAATCGCCGACGAGCTCGCCGGTGAGAATTCCGTCGGTGACCACCGGAGTCGTGCACAGCAACTCCTCGAACATCATGTCCTGTTGCACCGGCAGTGCCTGGTACGGCGTGGCCGAGGTAGCCATCACGAGGCGATGCCCGGCGTGCCGGTGAGCCTCGACGAGGGCCCGGGCCTGCGGGTAGATCATCGGCGCGATCTCGTTGCGGAACAGGGTGTATGCCTGTTCCATCAGGTCCTCTTCGCGACGGCCTTCGAGGCCGCGGACGGCCTTGCCCATCAGATTGTCGACGGGGGAGTTGCGCATCCGCATCTCGACGACGGCACTGGAGATCTCCCATAGTTCCTTGACCGTGACGTCGAGGGTCTTGAGGCGTTCGAGAAACACTGCGCGAGCAGAGAATCCGTTGATGAGGGTGCCGTCGAGATCGAAGAAGGCGATGGTGTCTCGGCCGGGTGGGGCGGCGGCGATCGCTATCAGTCGATCGTCGAACTCGGTCATGGATTGTTCTCCTCGGGGGCAGAGATCGGTTCCACCTCACGGAGCATTCGGTGCGCCATATCCCGGATGGTACGTACCTTGCGGGCCCATTCGTCGATCTCCAGAGCGAAGTCCCTGCGGCGGCGGGCGATGCCGTCCGAGCTGGAATCGATCAGGTCGCGGTTTTCGGCCAGTTGCAGTGCAGTGTCGAACAGTTCGCCCGAGATGGACTCACTGTGATCGAGCTGCTGGCGGAGCCGCCTGGCCTGGGCAGCGCCGAGGCATTCCGAGATGAACTTCGGTTTGTCGAATTCTCCGCTCTGCGGCAGCAGCATCAGCTGGTCGGCCACTACCTGGTAGGCCTCGAAGATCGGCTGCAGTACGCGGTGCGCCAGGTGCAGATCCTGCGATTCAAGCTGTCGCGCAGCATAATCGGGGTCGCTGATGCTGGTGCGCCAGTCCGGGTCGATGAGATCGACCTCGGATTCGAGACGCTCCCCGAAGTCCTTCTTGTCGCCGAAGAAGAACTCGAACTTGAGTAGATCTCGCAATTGCAGGGCCGACGTCCACAACGATTCCTGAGTCAGCGGCGTCGAGTCACCCTCGGTCGGTAGCACCACCAGTTCGCCGATGGCGCGCATCACGAAGAAGTGAATGGCGTTGTTGCGGAAGAACGCTGCCACCAGATGCTTGTCCTGCGCCAGGTAGAACAGCGGTTCGGGGCCGTCGTCGAAACGCTTGACGACGTTGGCGTTGACCTGTGCGATGACGGCCGAGCGGACGACGTCGACGTCGGCGATGTCCACCCCGCCCGCAGTGGGTAGGTTTCTGCGTTTGATGTAGCCGGCCAACGGCGAGATGATGGCCCACATTTCGTTGACGTTGAGTGCGCGATCCTCGATACCCAACAGCGCCATCGTGACCAGTGCTGCCGGGGTCACCGGCGTCGCATCGTTGATCGCATGGGAGACACCGAGCGCGATCTTCTGCACCGCGACGCGCTTGTCGGTGTTCTCGGCGACGATCGCCGCCACCGACATCGGCTCTCCGAAGTTCAGATAGACGTTGCCGCGCAACGTGCCCTGAGCGCGGATGTACCCGATGGCCATGCGAATGCCCTCGGCTTGCTTCTTCGCCCCGTGCGATTCTTCGGCCATCGCGCCGACCTCGTGCAGTCGGTCGTAGGTGATGGACGTCGGGATCAAATAGACGTCCTCCGCGTCGCTCGACTCGAGGGCGTCGACGAGGTAGGTCAGCAGACCGAACCGCGGCGGTCGGAGCTTTCCGGTGCGGCTGCGTCCGCCCTCGATGTACCACTCGAGGTTGAACCGCTTGCTGAGCAGAAAACTCATGTACTGACGCAGCGTCCATTTGTAGATCGCGTCCGAGAATTTGCGCTGAATGAGCACCACGCCACTGCGTTTGGCTATCGGGCCCAACGGCCAGAAGCCGACATTGATGCCGCCCATGACGTGATTGAGCGGCAGTCCCTCGGCGAGAAGCGCGGGACGCAGCACGAGTGGGTCGAGGTAGGAACGGTGATTGGGCAGGAACACCAACGGATAGTTCTTGTTGAGTTCGCGAACCTTCTGCAGCTGATCGCGATCGACGTCGACCTTGTACGCCCGCGAGAAGTACGCGCCGAGGGTGCCCCACATCTCGACGGCGCGCCTGGTTTCGGTCGCCACCATCTCGCCGAGGATGTCCTGAACCCTCTTGTCGACGGTGTCGCGATCCTGGCCGACGTGGTCTGCGAGCTCGGTGATGCCGTCCCTGAACTTCTTCTGCTCCGTCATGTCCTCGACGACGAAGCGCGGAATCTTGTACTCCGAGCCGATGACTCCGCGTTCGGCCTTGTCCAGTGCGAGACTCGCCTGCCGCAGGATGAACGACGACAACGACGTGCCGCCGCCGCGCTCGAACCGATCCTGCAGATCGCTCAGGGTTGCGGGTTCACCGACCAGCACTGCGGAGTGATCGGGATCGTCGTTGGCCACCCACCGCTGCCACACCCGTGTCGGCTTCGAGCGGCCTCTCGGGGCGAAGATGCGGTGCAGAATGCCGGTGCTTCGATCGGTCAACGTGACCCGCAGCGGAATGAGCAGCGGATCGTCGGCGTACCCGCGGACGGTGTCCGACAGTGATGTCCTGGCCTCACCGGACAGAACGACCGATGGGGGCCGACGTTCTCCGTCCGGGGTGGTGGCGTCGATCCACTGATTCAGGGCCTGAACCTCGAGAGTGCTTCTGGCATCGAGCAAGTACACGTGCGGACCGTCGCTGAGCGATTGCTGGTCCGCGTCGAGGTGGTACATCGAAGCTCCTGTTCTGTACCTGCGCAAGAAGGTACGCCGTCAGGCTACGCGGGAGAATCCCGGCGCGAGGGCGGTTCGGCGAGGTGGTCGACGGCACTCGACGGGCGCTCGAACGGCCTGTCGGTTAGAGTCGTGTCATCGGCCTTCTCTGGCCAAGCCTCTCGAGCGCTAATCAGAGTAACTGTTACTTCTGGTTACAGTTACTCTGGGTTACACATACTTGGGATCGACGTCATCCTCACGACCGATACTCGATGCTGTGCTGCCTGCGCACGTGAATCTGTGCGACAGTATTCGCAAACACTTTCGAGAAAGGCCGGTAGTCGATGCCACCCCGTGGGCGCGCCGTGAACGATTCGCTGACTCCCGAGAACCTGACGACGCTGGCAGCAGCGCTCGCCGAGGGGCGTCGCGCCACCGTGTATCTCCGCGAGCCGAATCCGAGCCTCGGCCTGCCCGACGGCACGTCGGCCAAGGTGGTGTCCATCGACGGCAACACCGTCACCATCAGCCCGAAGGGCGTCAACGACGAACTGCCCTACGAGGCCGAGGAGCTGCGCATCACCCGCAACCCGGCGAGCCCACCCGCGCCTGCCAAGCGCATCCCCGCAAAGAAGACGGTATCGGCCGCGCCGCTATCGAAGCCGGCCGCTGCCCCGAAATCGAGCCCTTCTTCTACACCGACCACGGCTTCTGCACCGACCACGGCGTCGACATCGAGCGCTGCTCCGAAGTCGGTACCGGCGACCGACGTGGCCGCCAAGCCCGCCGGTGCGGGGTCTGCGTCGACCGGCTCGGCCCCACGTCGTCCGAAGAAGGCGCCGGGCGGAGTGAGCGTGACCATTCATGCCGGTGCCGACAACGATTGGTCGGTCACCGTCACGCAGGGCGCGAAGAGGCCGACCAAGGCGCAGCCGGTGAGTCCGGAAGCGGTCGGTCGGGCCGTTCGTGAACTGGGCGATGTCACTGCACGCGATGCCGTCGAGGCTGTCATCTCCCATGCACGTGAAGAGGCGGCACGCCGCGTGGCCGAACTGAGTCGTCAACTCGACGAAGCTCGGACGACTCTTGCGGCCCTCGAGCAGGACGTATGAGCGACTAGCTCGTGTTACGACACGTTCTGTTGCTAGGGTTCTGCCGACACCGCTGAGAGGGAGTACATGTTCAAGAAATTCATGCTCGTCGTCGTGGGGGCGGCTGCAATCGTAGCCAGCGTCGGCGTGGGGACCGCATCCGCGGCCGCTCCTGCAGCTCTCGGCGGTGGGTCCGGAATCATCGTCGGAGGCCAGGCGGAGTGCACGCTGACGACGATCGGCAACGACCGCAACGGAAATCTCGTGGGCTTCACCGCCGGTCACTGTGGCCAAGCGGGTGCCTCCATCGTCCCGGAGTACGACACCTCCCTCGGTGAGGTGGGCCGCATCGCATTCTCCAACCCGGAGTACGACTACGCCCTCATCGAATTTCAGCGTGACAAGGTTGCCCCGATCAGCCGCGTGGGCAACGTGACCATCTCTCAGGTCGGCCCGCCGACGGCGTTCCCGAACATTGTGTGCAAGGAAGGCCGCACGACCGGCAACACCTGCGGCCTCGCGTACGGAGACGTTCTGCAGTCGCAGGAGACCTGGGCGCAGCTGTGCGTCGTCGAGGGTGACTCGGGTAGCCCGGTCGTCGTCGGCAACACCCTCGTCGGCATGGTCAACGCCTACCTGGGCGTCGCGTGCTTCGGCCCCGAGGTCGGCACCAACTTCGACGCGATCCTTCGCAACGTCGATCAGGGCAACGGACTCGGCGCAGGATTCGTCCCCGCTCCCTGACCCGCACTCGTAGACCGATGTCCCGTCGGCGCAATCACATTGCGCAGGCGGGGCATTCGTCGTTTCAGGGGTGGGCTTCGGCTGGCGCGTCCGCGGCACGGACACCGCTCACGATGCGTTCGGCTTCGTCCGGTGCGATTCCGAGCAGGACCAGACTCGACGTGGTGGCCGCACCTGTGGGGTCGGTGAGCAGCCCGGCATTGGTGGCCTCGAGGATCGACAGCGCGATGGCTTCGATGTTGAGGATCAGCACCTCGGCCGGCAGATAGGTGGAGAACACACCCTCGCGCTGTCCACGTCGTATGACAGCCGCAGCCGACTCCCGCATCGGTCCCAGTAGGTCGTGAAGACCGTTGTGTCCCAGGTCGGTACGCGCAACCGCAAGTAGGAGCCGGTACTGATCTCCGACGCGTGCCAGTGCCAGCGTCTGTCGCACGAACACGGTGACGGCGGATTCGTCGACGGCCGGATCACGTTCGAGCGCGGCCGCGATGCGTTCTGCGGCTTCGAGTGCGATGCCGTCGATCAGGGCTTCGCGAGAGGCGAAGTGCGAGTACACCGTTCGTCGGACCACCCCGGCCGCGGACGCGACGTCGTTGATGGTCGCGTCCGGATTGTTCGCCAGTACCCCCTGCGCGACATCGAGAATTCGCGCTCTGTTCGAGCGGGCGTCACTTCGCTGCACGGGCGATCGGTCTGTCCGTGCGCTCGGTCTCGACTCCGTCGTCTTCGGCACACGTCCACTTCTAGCACGATCGCGCCGACGCAGTGTGGTTGCCGCCACAAAAGATTGCCGATCCTAGCGCGAATTTCTTAAGCTGCACAGCACTGTGCAAGGTGTGTCGCACTTTGCCAACGGGGGGAACACATGACACTGCTTGCGATGACACCTGTCCAAGAAATGCACAAACCCTATGCCCGACGATGGTCGGCCTTGGTGGTGTTGTGCCTGAGCCTGCTGATCGTGGTCATGGCGAACACGTCCCTGCTCGTCGCAGCGCCGTCGATGACGATGGATCTGGGCTTGACCAGCAGTGATCTTCAATGGGTGATCGACGGATACACCGTCCCGTACGCGTCGTTGATGCTGTTGTGCGGAGTGATCGGCGACCGGTACAGCCGACGCGGCGCGCTGATCATCGGACTGATCATCTTCGTGGCGGGGTCGGTGGCGGGGGCGCTGACCGATGCCACGCTCGGCGTGATCCTGGCTCGAATCGTCATGGGTGTCGCGGCTGCGATCGTCATGCCAGCGACGTTGTCTCTGCTGGTGGCCACGTTCCCCAAGCGTGAGCGGGCCACAGCCGTCACCGTGTGGGCGGCCACGTCCGGCCTCGCCATCGCCGCCGGGCCGTTGCTGGCCGGGTGGCTTCTCGAGAGCTTCACGTGGAGTTCCACATTTCTGATCAACGTCCCGATTGCGCTGGCCGCCATAGCCGGAGCCGTCGTACTCGTCCCGCCGTCGCGAGCCGTCGATGCCGGTGCGATCGATTGGATCGGCGGGTTGCTGTCGGTTCTGGCCGTCTCGACCATCGTCTACTCCATCATCGAGGGCATGCACTTCGGCTGGACCGTCGGGCCGCTGTACTTCGGCCTCGTCGGACTGCTGTCGGTGCTGGGTTTCGTGGGCTGGGAACTACGACACCCCAATCCATTGCTGGACGTGCGGATGTTCTCCTCGCGTGTCCTCGGGGGTGCCACCCTTGCGGTACTGGTGTTCTTCCTGGTGACGTTCGGGGCGATCTACCTCGTGGCGCAGTACCTGCAGTTCGCTCTGGGATACGGCCCGGTGTCCACCGGCGTGCATCTGCTGCCGCTGGCCGGTGCAGTGTTCGTCGGCTCGGGAATCACGATGTGGCTGACCCCCAAGATGGGGCCGCGTGTCACCGTCACCGCGGGCATGATCGTGGGCACGCTGTCGGTCGTCTCCCTCGTCGGAATCGATTCGACGGCAACGTATGTCGATTTCCTGCCCGTACTGACACTGCTCGGACTCGCCATCGGACTGTCCGTCTCGCCCTGTACCGACGCCATCATGGGTGAGTTCCCGGACGACAAGCTCGGTGTCGGCGGCGGACTGAACGACACTGCACTCGAACTGGGCGGGTCTCTCGGCATCGCTGTATTGGGTTCGGTTCTGGCGGCGTCGTATCGACAGGGAATCGAGGGGTTTCTGCAGACCTTCCCCGGTAAGCAACCCAACGGCCAGTACACCGGTCAGGCCGCAGAAGGGCTTGCGGCATCGCAGGATTCGCTGGCCGGTGCGGTAATCGTCTCGGACATCATTCGCGAGCAGAATGCATTTCTGAGCGGCTTCGCAGACAATCTCGAAGCGAATGCCATCTCTGCCTTCGGCAGCGCCGTCGTGCACACCAGTGTCGTTGCGGCCGTGGTGTTCGGAACCGGAACCGTGATCGTGGCGTTCCTCATCCCGGCCAAGAACAAGGCGCTCGCGTCGTCATCGGACATGATCGCGTTCGAGCCGATCGTGCCCTTCGTTGCGCCGCCGGCCACTCGCGCAGCGGCCGTCCGTGAGGTCGCCGAGCTCGAGCAGCTACTCGAACGGCCGTCGGCAGCCAAGCCCGAACCGAGTACGCCGCGTGTACCGCGAACAGCGAAGCCGCACAACGCTGCCGCGCCGGCACTGGTCGACGCCGAACTCGAACGCCCCAGCATCTATCAATTGGCGCTCGAACTCGGCGAACTGCCCGTCGTACCCACACCGCCGGACGTGGAGCCGGCCGAACCGTTGCAGACGTTCTACCAACGAGCCAGCCGACAACACGCGACGTGCACCGAGATGACAGAACGCTCGAGCCCTATCTGGGCCATGCCGCTGTAGACCTCCCCAGCGCGTGAATGGACCACTGCACTGCCGCCGGGTTGGGATCAATGCGCCTTTGTTGCAGTCCAACTGACTGAAACCCACATTGATCCCAACCGGGGGGGCTAGGGCTAGGTCGGCGTCGGGCGGGCGGGCGGCTAGATCAGCACCGCACCGTTCGATGCCGAACCGACCAGCTTCGAGTATTTGGCCAGCACTCCGCGGGTGTAGCGCGGAGGAAGCGGTGCCCAACCCTCCTGGCGTGCTTGCATTTCGGCTGCGTCGACGAGAACGTCGAGGGTGCCCTTGCCGACGTCGAGTCGGATCTGGTCGCCGTCGCGGACGAAGGCGATGGGTCCGCCGTCGACTGCCTCGGGTGCCACGTGTCCGACGCAGAGGCCGGTGGTTCCGCCGGAGAATCGGCCGTCGGTGAGCAGCAGGACGTCCTTGCCCAGGCCCGCGCCCTTGATGGCTCCGGTGATCGCGAGCATTTCGCGCATTCCGGGTCCGCCCTTGGGTCCCTCGTAGCGGATGACGACGACGTCGCCTGCCGCGATGGTGCCGTCTTCGAGAGCATCCATGGCCGCGCGTTCACGCTCGAAAACTCGTGCGGTACCGACGAATACGTCGGAATCGAAACCGGCGGACTTGACGACGGCTCCGCCCGGGGCAAGTGATCCTTCGAGAATGGTGATGCCGCCGGTCGGGTGGATCGGCTTGTCCAGTGCGCGCAGCACTTTGCCGTCGGGGTCCGGGGGAGCGATGTGTGCGAGGTTCTCCGCCACGGTCTTTCCGGTGACGGTCATGCAGTCGCCGTGCATGAGGCCGGCGTCGAGCAGAGCCTTCATGACCACGGGGACACCGCCGATGGCGTCGACGTCGGTCATGACGTGCTTGCCGAAGGGCTTGACGTCGGCGAGGTGTGGAACTTTCGCTCCGACGCGGGTGAAGTCGGCGAGGGTCAGTTCGACCTGGGCTTCGTGCGCGATGGCCAGCAGGTGCAGCACGGCGTTGGTGGATCCACCGAAAGCCATGACGACGGCGATCGCGTTCTCGAAGGCTTCCTTGGTGAGGATGTCGCTGGTGCGGATGCCGCGTCGCAGCAATTCGACGACGGCCTCGCCGCTGGCGTGTGCGAAGCCGTCCCGGCGACGGTCCGGTGCCGGCGGAGAAGCGCTGCCGGGCAACGACATTCCCATGGCCTCGGCGGCGCTGGCCATGGTGTTCGCGGTGTACATGCCGCCGCAGGCACCTTCGCCGGGGCAGATGGCGCGTTCGATGGTGTCGACGTCGGCGCGCGACATCAGTCCACGGGAGCAGGCACCGACGGCCTCGAAGGCGTCGATGATCGTCACCTGGTGCTCGCTGCCGTCGGACAGGGTGGCGAATCCGGGCAGCGTGGATCCGGCGTAGAGGAAGACGCTGGCGAGGTCGAGACGCGCGGCAGCCATCAACATTCCGGGCAGCGACTTGTCGCAGCCGGCGAGCAGCACGGAGCCGTCGAGACGTTCGGCGCTGATGACGGTTTCGACGCTGTCGGCGATGACCTCACGCGAGACCAACGAGAAGTGCATGCCCTCGTGGCCCATCGAGATGCCGTCGGACACCGAGATGGTGCCGAATTCCAACGGATACCCGCCGGCCGCGTGGACGCCCTTCTTGACTTCCTTCGCCAGTCGTTCGAGCGAGAGGTTGCAGGGAGTGATCTCGTTCCACGACGACGCGACGCCGATCTGGGACTTGACCCAGTCGTCGTCGCCCATCCCGACGGCGCGGAGCATGCCGCGGGCGGCAGTCTTCTCCAGCCCGTCGGTGACGTCCCGGCTACGTGGCTTGACGTCGACTTCGGGTGGATTGTGCGGGGTCGTCATGACACTCCTGAACGGTCGGCGATGGTGGCTCCTCGGTCGCGTCCTCAGGTTCCGCCCCGAGTCGCATTCACCGTCAACACTAAACCTGTGGCGCTGCGCTCTTTCGGCATGCACCGGAATGCCCTCCATCGAGTGACGAACGGCCCTGTCGAGCAGCGCGACCTCGGGGCGACAGTGGGGACGGATCCACCGCATCGCGGTGGGATGTCGAGGAGAGACGATGAACGATCAGCCGGATACGGCCGTGGTGGAAATGCTGGTGGAGCTCGCGTGCCGCGCGCCGTCGGTGCACAACAGCCAGCCGTGGAGGTGGACCTACTCCGAACACGGACTCGATCTGTACACCGACACCTCCCGCGTGCTGGGGGTGATCGACCCGACCGAACGGCAGATGGTGATGAGCTGCGGGGCTGCGTTGGACCATCTCGAGAAGGCTGCCGCGGCGTTTCGGTGGAAGACCGAGATCGACCTGTTGCCCACCCCGGGCACGCCGGATCATCTTGCGCGTATCCGCCTCGTGCACGACGCGCATCCTCGGTCGCGTGAGTTCGACATGTTGAGTGCGATCAATCGTCGGCACTCGGATCGGCGAGCGTTCGGCCCGGTGCCGACCGATCGTGTTCTGACGCGGTATCTCGGTCGTCAGCACTACGGCACCGAGATGACCGTCTTGTCGGCAGAGTCGAAACAGACGTTGGCGAGGGCCTCGACGCTGAGCGCGGGCATCCGGAAGTTCGACGCGACGTACCAGGCCGAGATCAGATGGTGGGCCGGGCACTCGTTTCGTTCCGGCGGTATTCCGCCCGAGGCGCTGACGAACCGCGCGGATGCGTCGAGGGTCCAGGTGGGACGAGCATTCCCCGAACCGCACCGCGTCGGCACGGTGGTTCCGCGCGAGCCGGTCGAAGACGAGTCCACGGTGGTGCTGCTCGGCACACCGTCGGACGAGCGACTGGATTGGCTGAACTGTGGCCGTGCCATGTCGACGTTTCTGCTGGCAGCGACCGCGGACGGCTTGGCGACGTGCCCGTTGACTCATATGACGGAACAGGCCGGCAGCAGGCGACTCGTCCAGTCGTTGGCACCGCACATCGGCATGGCACAGGTGCTGATTCGAGTCGGTACACCGATGGTCGGCGCCCCGGCGCCTCGAACGCCACGACATGCGGTGGCCTCGGTGCTGTCTGCTCCCGCACGCGCAACGAACAGGAGACGATCGTGATTCTCGCAGCACATCAGAAAATCGTGGTGGGGGTGGATGGTTCGGCCGGCAGTATCGGCGCTGCGCTCTGGGCGGCGGCTCTGGCAGAAAGGGTGGACTCTCCCCTGCTCATCGCCGCTGCAGTACAGCAGCCTGTGATCTACATGGGCGAGCCCGCATATGTTGTGCCGAGGGAAGTGTGGGACGAGCAGCGCCGAGCTTCCGAACACATGGTGACCGACGTCGCTGCCGCAGTGCTGGCCCGTCATCCCGACCTTGCCGTCTCCATCTCGGTGGAGGAGGCGACGGCGTGCACGATGATGGTCGAACTCTCCTCCACCGCGCGGATGCTCGTCGTCGGCAATTCGGGTTCCGGTCCGATCGTGTCCGCATTGTTCGGCAGTACGGCGCAGGAGACCTCGAATGCGGCCCTGTGCCCGGTGATCGTGTGGCGGGAGGGCGACGCCGGCTTCGACGCGCCGGTCCTCGTCGGTATCGACGGCAGTGCAACGAGTGAGGCGGCCGTCGCGCAGGCCTTCGATCTGGCCTCGTTGTTCGGTGTACCGATGATCGCCGCGCTCGCCTGGAACTCGTGGTCTCACGGCGCGGCACTCTCCCCGACGGGGCCGCATGACAGCATCGAGATCGAGCGTGAGCAGCAGATGCTGCTCTCCGAATGTCTGGCCGGGTGGGCCGAGAAATATCCGGATGTCAGTGTCGAACATGTGGTGCGACAGGGTAACCCGGCGCATCTCCTTGTCGATCTGTCCAAGCGAGCCGGCCTCGTGGTGGTCGGCAGTCACGGGCGAGGAGTGGTTGCCCGAGCACTGTTCGGATCGACCAGTAGCAACCTCACCCGCCACGCCCACTGCCCGGTGATGATCTGCAGAGACCGATGACCAACCGCACCGTACCGAATCGTGTGCGCGGGAGTGATGATCGACGACGAGTTCTGGACTCCAACAACGCTCATCGGCTTGCGCGACGGGCGACCGTCGCACGGCTGATCGGCCACGACCACTTCGGGCCCACCATCGACCCGGTCTCCATCGTGTGGAGCGGTAGTCGGGTGTATTTCTACGCCGAGGGGCGGTCGCGGTTGGGGTGGAGCGCGCTGGATTCCTCGGTCGTCCTGGAAGTGGACGCCGAGGACGACGCTCACCTGACCGTATCGACTGTCGTGATTCACGGAATCGCCCGTGCGGTCGTGGATGCTCGACTCGAAGTCCTCGAACAGCTACTGCCCCGGCCGCATTCGGACGGCCCACCGATGCACCGACTCGTCGAAGTGACCCCGACGTCGGTGTCGGGGGTCGAGCTGATGCGTGGACCGACTGCGGGCGAGACGAATTCACGAGGGTGAAGGCCGGGCCTCATGGCGGCAGGATCGGGACTTTCGACCCTGCCGTCGGCATCGAAGATTCGGCAATGTCGGTTCTACCGATTCGTCGACTTCGAGGAGTTCGAGATGAAGCAGCAAGTACACGACGGACACGACGGGCAGGCCGTGTTGGCCGAGGCCGAAAATGTCCTCGCCGAAGTGCTACTGGTGTGTGCCGTCGCCGCGGTAGGCCTTTTCCTGACGTTGCTCGCGTCCGGTGTGACCGGCTGGGCTGCGGTCTGCGGAGGTGCGGCAGCAGCGATGTTCGTGATGGCCGCAGTGAGCCTTCGTGCAGGGCAGCACGCCGCGCAAAGGTCGCATGCGCCTTCGGGTTCCGATTCTGTCGCGGGGTCGATGTGACGCCGACTTCCGGCGGACGTGAGCCCGCGAGAGCAGGAACGACGAGGATGACCGACAGTGAAAGGCCGTAGGTGTCGGGCTCGATGCGGGTCGATTCCGACTCCGTAGTCGTCGAAATTCCGACGCAATCGGTACCGATGGTGTTTCCGGTGACCACTGCATCGATCGACGGTGTCGTCCATTCGGTGGTGATCGCCGAGTACGGGCCGCTCAGCGGGGTCTCGCCCGACGGACACATCCTCAGAACAGCTGTGCTCGAACGGTGGCCGGACGCACGAGTGTTCAAGCGGCGCATCACGGGTGCGCGAGGTGCAGACCCGCGCGGCTACGAGAGTTTCTACGTCGAACTGGAGCCGAGCGGTTGCCGAACCGACATCGATCTCGACGAGGTGTCCGCGCTCTTCGGACGCTGACCGGACGCGAACACGGACTGCCAATTCGACTGCACTGCACATCATCACGTCATGGCGACTGTGCCGTGGCCGTCGACATCGAGACAGGAAGATCACATGAGTAATTCCACCGCCCGCACACTTCCCATCATCGTGGGTATCGACGGATCGGCCGAGGCCGAGGCTGCAGCCCGATGGGCCGGCACCTACGCGGACAAGGTCCACGCGACCGTACGTCTCGTTCATGCAGTCCCGGTAGGGGATTGGTACGGGTCGGCAGCATTCGTCGACGGTGGCGCGCTGGAGAGGGATCTTCGTGCCATGGGCCGCAAACACCTCGTCCGAGCAGAGGGCGAGGTACACGCCGCCGCACCCGGGGTATCCGTGGACACCGTCAGTGTGGACGGCACCATCGCGTCGTACGTGGCCGACGTGGGAGCAGACATGGTCGTGCTGGGATCCAGGAAGTCGAGCGCGATCCGCGACCTGACCCTCGGTAGCAACACGCTGCGCGTCATGACGCACGCGCAGTGTCCGGTGTTGTTGCTCCGCAACGAAAACGACAAGGCGGACGTGGGCCGCCCGATCGTGGTCGGGATCGACGGCAGCGAACAGTCCGATCGAGCGCTGGGTGCCGCGCTCGAGATGGCCGACAACCTGGGCGCACCCGTGATCGCAGTCAACTACTGGGGGTTCGCGGCTCAGGCCGGCATCGGGATGAGTGCCGGCTACATCGACTGGCAGGCGGTGCAGGAAGACGAGAAGCGTTGGCTGGAAACGCATGTGGAGAAGATGCACGAGAAGTATCCGGCTGTGCAGCTCACGACCGTCAGTGCCCAATCGAGCCCGACACGAGGTTTGCGAGCGCTGTCTGCGTCGGCATCGATGCTCGTGGTCGGGTGCCGAGGTAGAGGTGCCCTCCGCGGTGCGATCCTGGGGTCGGTCAGTCAGAACCTCGTGCACCATGCCGAATGCTCGGTGTTGATCGTGCGGTGAGCAGTCAGTCGACGCTGCGTCTGTCGACCGGTGGGGCACCCAGATCGCAGTGCGGTGGGCAGTCGGAGGTGTCGCCAGTGCTCTTGATCAGCGCCGCCGCGATGACGGCACCGAGTATTAAGAGCCCGGCGCACATCAGCATCGCCGAGTGGAATCCGGCCGAGAACACCTGTGGCGCAGAGTAATCGGACCCGGCAATGCCTGCCAATGCGGGCAGCGCAGCAACGGCGAGCAGTTGACTGGTTCTGGCGACAGCATTGTTGACGCCCGATGCGATTCCGGCGCGGTCGTCCGGTGCCGCGCTCAGGACGGCTCCGGTCAACGGGGCCACCAGAGCGGACAGGCCGAGGCCGAACACGACGACGGCGGGGAGAACATCGGCGACATAGGTGGATCCGGGCCCGATGCGCAGCATCAGCAGCAGCCCCGCCGCCGACAGCAGCGGCCCGACCGTCATCGGAATGCGCGGGCCGATGCGCCCCGCGAGCCGGCCCGCGCGGGCCGACAGTACGAGCATCAGCACGGTGATCGGAATGGTGGCCAATCCGGCTGCGACAGGGGAGAACCCGACTGCGAACTGCAGCTGCAACACCAGGAGGAAGAACACCCCGCCGAGGGCGGCGTACACGGCGAAGGTCACGAGATTGGCTGCCAGGAACACGCGCGAGGCGAACAGTGACGGCGGTACCAGCGGATCGTGGGTGCGGCGCTCGATCACCACGAACATTCCGACCGCGACGATCCCCAACGCGAGCGCAAGAACGTGGGACTCGATCAGGCCGTACGTCAGCAGCCCGAGGGCAGCGGCGACCGTCACCGCGCCGGGGACGTCGAGGCGACCGGCAGCGTGCGGATCACGGCTCTCCGGAACATGTTTCATCGCCACCCACACGACCACCACGGCCAGCGGAACATTGATCAAGAACACCGCGCGCCAGCCGACGGCGTCGACGAGCCAGCCGCCGAGCAGTGGACCGATCGCCGACGCCACTCCGCCCAACCCCGACCACAGCCCGATCGCGGCTCCGCGATCGTCGGATCTGATGGACGCCGAGATCAGCGCGAGCGAACCCGGGGTCAGCAATGCCGCGCCGATGCCTTGGAGCAGGCGCGCCGCGATCAACACCTCGATGCTGGGGGCAAGACCGCACAGAACCGAGGCCGCCGTGAACCAGACGGTGCCCCAGACGAACACCCGCCTGCGGCCGAGCCGGTCACCGAGCGAGCCGCCGAGCAGGATCAGCGACGCCAGCGCCAACGTGTAACCGCTGAGCGTCCACTGCAGCCCGGTGACACCCGATCCCAGATCCCGACCGATCGCCGGCAGCGCGATGTTGACCACGGTTGCGTCGAGCATCGCCAGAGACGACCCGAGCACGGTGGCCGCGACGATCCATCGGCCCCGCGCACTGGACAGGGAAATGGTTACATCGTGCCGCTCTGCAGGCTGCTCGGTCACAACTTCTCGACGCAGACGACGAAGTTGCGGGAGTCCTTCTCGAATCCGTACAACGCGGGGTCGGGGCAGTCGTCGACCGACGTGGTGCCCTGCAGGATGGTCACGACCCGGCGGGTGTCGGCACCCGGGGTGGCGCAGTCGACGCGTTGCGCGAACTCGCCCACCAGGTCCATGCAGCCACCGACGATCCAGTCGATGTCGAGGCACAGGGCCCCTTGCTCGATGTCGAAGTACGTCTCGTAGTAGTACTGATCGGCGTCGGGCGGGCATTCGGCCGAGGTCGGAGTCTTAGCGAACACGACGTAGTTGGACTGTGGGGATCCGCAGGTCGCATTGGCCACGGTGGCGTTCTCGACCGTCCCACCGAGTTCGACGCATTGGCCGATCTCGACGTCGATGTCGACGCTGCCGCCCTCGTCGATGTCGGGGGTCGGGGAACCGGTGGTGGTGCGTGGCGGCGTCGTGGTGGTGGGAATGCTGGCACCGGAGATGGCGACGGCGGTCCCGGATACCTCCGAGGCGCATCCGCTCAGTAGCACCGCCGCGCAGGCGGACAGAGCGACGACGAAAGCGCGGACCGAACGAGTGGGTGACGCCATGGTGAGTCCTGCTCTCGACGAAAGAAGCCTGCTGGGTGCATCGACCGTATGTGTGTAGAAAATATCGGACTCGGTTGTCGGCCGCATGAGGCAGGATGAAGTGCGTGGATCTTCCTCTCGCCGTTCCGGTTGCGCCGATGCTCGCCAAAGCCGCGAAAGTGGTGCCTCCTCAGCCCGAGGACGGGCCGCCGGTGTGGTCGTACGAGCCCAAATGGGACGGTTTTCGCGCCATCGTGTTTCGCGACGGCGACGAGGTGGTGCTGGGATCGCGCGGCGGCAAGGACCTCGCTCGCTACTTTCCCGAGCTCGTCGAGGCCGTCAAGGCCGAACTACCCGAGAAGATCGTGATCGACGGAGAGATCGTGGTGCCGCGCGAGAAGAACGGTTCCACGCGCCTGGACTGGGAGTCGTTGTCCGAGCGCATCCATCCCGCGGCGAGCCGAGTGACGATGCTGGCGGAGAAGACACCGGCGCAGTTCATCGGCTTCGATCTGTTGGCCGTCGGCGACGAGGATCTGACGGGTGAGCCGTTCTCGACGCGGCGGGCGCGATTGCTCGACGCGGTGGGCACGGGCGGGCCGAGTTGCTTCGTCACCTCGGCCACCGACGACGCGGCCGTGGCCGAGGACTGGTTCGAGCGGTTCGAGGGAGCGGGCCTCGACGGCGTCGTAGCGAAGAAGCTCGACGGGCCGTACCTGCCCAACAAGCGCGAGATGATCAAGATCAAGCATGCCCGTACCGCCGACTGCGTGTTGATCGGCTATCGAATTCACAAGTCCGGCAACGGCATCGGATCACTGCTGCTCGGCCTGTACGACGGCGAGGATCTGCGCATGATCGGCGGAGCGTCGGCGTTCACCGACAAGCGGCGGCTGGAGTTGCTCGAAGAACTCGAACCGCTCCGGCTCGGTGACGACGTCACCTACGACGGCGAGGCGACCCGTTGGAATTCGTCCAACGATCGCAATTGGATTCCGGTGCGCATCGAGCGGGTCATCGAAGTGGCCTACGACCAGATGGAAGGCGCGCGGCTGCGGCACGTGGCCAGGTTCCTGCGCTGGCGCCCGGATCGCGACCCCCGCTCGTGCGCCTACGACCAGCTCGAAGTGCCGGTGCGCTACGACGTCGCCGATGTGATTGCTGGAGGGCGATAGACATGGCCGCGAAAACACCACCGGCGTTCGTGCAGGCGGGGGAGCGCGAAGTGCGAGTGTCGAGTCCCGACCGCGTGATCTACGAAACGACCGAACGCACCCCGGAGATCACCAAACTCCAGGTGTGCGAGTACTTCGCCGCGGTGGGCGAACCGCTGATGCGGGCGATCGGCGACCGCCCGACCGCGATGGAGCGGTGGCCCGACGGCTACCGCGAGGGCATGCGATTGGCGCTCGGCCCGCAGGACAAGGAGGGCGACGGTTTCTATCAGAAGCGGTTGCCCAAGGGTGCGCCCGAGTGGATCGAGACCGTGAAGATCGCGTTCCCGAGCAAGCGCACTGCCGAGGAACTGTGTCCCTCCGAAACTGCGTCTCTGGTGTGGGCAGCCCAGATGGGCACGCTGACCTTCCATCCGTGGCCGGTGCGACGACCGGACGTCGACCATCCCGACGAGCTGCGGCTCGATCTCGATCCGCAGCCGGGGACGACGTTCGCGGACGCCCTTCGCGTCGCCGATGTGACGCGAGAGTTGCTGGAGGAGTTGGGCTTACGCGGCTATCCGAAGACCAGTGGCAATCGGGGCATTCACATCTACGTGCGCATCGAGCCCGAGTACACGTTCGAGCAGGTGCGCCATGCGGCCATCGGCCTGGGCCGAGAACTCGAACGTCGCGACGACGGGGTGACCACCAACTGGTGGAAAGAAGAACGCGGAGAACGCATCTTCATCGATTACAACCAGAACAACCGTGACCGCACCATAGCCAGCGCGTGGAGTCTGCGAGCCCGGCCCGGAGCGACGGTGAGTACGCCGATGACGTGGTCGCAGTTGGCAGACGTCACCGATCCGCGTGACTTCAACCTCGTCACCGTGCCGGACCTGGTGCAGGACGGCGACCCGTGGGCCGACATGGACACGAAGGCCTATTCGCTGGAACCGCTTCTGCACCTGTGGGAAACACTGCCGGGTGGTGAGCTGAATTTCCCGCCCGACTACCCCAAGATGCCGGGCGAACCGCCCCGAGTGCAGCCGTCGAAGAAAGTCGCCGAGCACTGGGATGCGGAAGGAAATCGCACCGACAGCTAGATCCGCTCGGCCCACCCTCACATGGATTCGAGTTCCCGGATCAACGTCGCCGCATCATATGGTCCGACGTGGCGGGTGAGGTTCTTGTCGCCGCGACCCAGGTAGAACGTCGGAGTGCCGCCCACATCGGAGGACGTGGCGTCGAGTTCGTCGTCCTCGACGCGCACCACGTAGTCGCCGGTGCGGATGTCGTCCTCGAATCTGTCCATGTCGAGGCCGAGTTCGCGTGCGTACCCGTCGATGTCGTCGGGTTCGAGGGCGTCGCTGTTGCGGAACAACACGTCGGCCATCTCCCAGAACTTGCCCTGCGCCGCGGCAGCCTCGCTGGCATACGCGGCGTAGCGGGCATGGGGGTGGTAGTCGTCCAGCGGCAGGTGTCGGTAGACGTACCGGAGGTCGTCGCCGAAATGCTTGCGTACCTCGGCGACGCTGCCGGTTGCTTTGCTGCAGAACGGGCATTCGAAATCGGCGTATTCGACGATCGTCAGCGGAGCGTCGACGGGCCCGCGGATGTGATCGCGCTTGGCGCTGACCGGACGCAGAATACGCAGCGACGCTTCGGCTTTCGGCGGGTGGATCCTCGCGTCGATGCGGAACAGAATCCAGCCGAGCAGGGCAGCGATGACCGAGGCCGCCAGCACGCCGACGCGGGCCTCGTCGGCCAGCAGCGGATCGTCGAGCGCGAGATCGATGATGAACAGCGAGATCGTGAATCCGATTCCGGACATCACCGCACCGCCCGCGATGTGCGACATGGTCAGCCCCGGAGCCAGAGCCGAGGGTCGCAACTTCGCGAAAATGGCCGAGGCCCCGGTGATTCCGATGAGCTTGCCGAGCACCAGGCCGGCGATGATGCCCCAGGTGAGCGTCGACGTGGAGGCAGCCTTCAGGGTGTCCGAGCTGAGCACCACCCCGGCATTGGCGAGCGCGAAGATCGGCACGATGATGAACGCGGTGTACGGCTGATACAGGCGCATCAGTCTCTCGTTGACCGAGACGGCTTGATCCAGGCCGAGTCTCGCGGCGCGGGCGTATTCGGGATTCGGCGATTGACGGAAGGCGCGGGTGAGGTCCGAGGCTCGTTCCACCTCGGAGCGACGCGGCGGGTACACCGGAAGAATCAGTGCGATCATCACGCCGGCGAGCGTGGGGTGAACTCCCGACTCGTACATCGCGACCCACGTGAACAGTGCGACGACGAAGTACCCGACACCGCGCCACACTTCGAGCCGACGCAACAGGAAGATCAGTCCGAGCCCGATGAACGCCAACACCAACGGAACCACGTCGAGATCGTCGGTGTAGAAGAACGCGATGATCGCCAGCGCGCCCACGTCGTCGGCCACGGCCAGCGTCAACAAGAAGATCCGCAGCCGCGCGGCCTTCTTCGGGCCGAGTACCGCCAGGGCACCGAGCAGGAACGCGGTGTCGGTGGAGATGACCACGCCCCAGGCCTGGGCGGCCGGGCCGGAGGGGTTGAAGGCGAGGAACAGCAGCGCGGGTGCGGCCAGACCGGCGATTGCAGCCACGATGGGAATCGCTGCGCGCGATCTGTCGGTGAGCTCACCCATCGCGAACTCGCGTTTGACCTCGAGGCCGACGACGAAGAAGAACAGCGCCATCAGCCCGTCGTTCACCCAGTGGGCGAGGTCGAGGGAGATGCCGTGTTCACCCACGGTGATGGACAGCTCGGTGTGCCAGAACGACTGATAGGTGTCACCGAGTGGGGAGTTCGCCCAGATCAGGGCGATCAACGTGGCCACCAGCAGGAAGCCCGCGGCCAAGGTTTCACTGTTCTTCTCGCCGCGAGCCCGCGAGATCCGTTCGACGAATCGTGCCATCGGCCGGTCCGTCGGCGTGATCTGATCTGCCATCTGCAGCCCGGGTCCTTCCTCGGAGGTGTTGTGAAGCAGTCTGTACCAACACGGCGGTCGACGCTTTACTTCCACGCAGGTCAGTACCCTGGATGGTTCTCTTGCCGGGAAGCGTTGTCGAAGAGATGTGCACGACATATTCGGCGAACGGCATTAGTCCGCCGAGAATCGGGAATACGAGCCCGACTCACCCCTGCCACTAAGGAACATCCATGCGTGATTTCATCTGCCGCAAGTGCGGACAGAAGCTGTCGTTCGAGAACTCACTGTGTCTGAGCTGCTCGAGCGCACTCGGCTTCCATCTGCCGAGCAGAGCCCTCCTGGTGCTCCCGGACAAGGAAGACGGCATCTCCGAGGCCGAGGTGGACGGTGCCGTCTGGAAGACGTGTGCCAATCTCAACACCGCGCGCTGCAACTGGCTGGTCGACGCATCCGATTCCGACGACCTGTGCCTGTCCTGCCGGCTGACGCGGACTCGCCCGGCCGACGACGACTTGGACGCGATGGCCGCCTACGCGGACGCGGAGACCAACAAGCGTCGCGTCATCCTCGAGCTCACCGAGCTGGGCCTGCCGATCGTCGGCCGGGACGAGGACGCGTCCACGGGTCTGATGTTCGATCTGCTCTCCAGCGCCAACCAGCAGGTGATGACAGGGCACAACAACGGTCTGATCACCCTCGACCTCGCCGAGGGCGACGACGTGCACCGCGAGCAGCTCCGCGTGGAGATGTCGGAGCCCTACCGCACGCTGGTCGGGCACTTCCGTCACGAGATCGGCCATTACTACCAGATGGTGCTGGTCGGAGACGGTGAACACCGCGCGGCGTTCGAGGAACTGTTCGGCGATCCGGATTCGAGCTACCAGGACGCGCTCGATCGCCACTACAGCGAGGGCGCACCGGAGGGCTGGGAGGACACCTACGTCTCGTCCTACGCCACCATGCACCCCGCCGAGGACTGGGCCGAGACCTTCGCCCACTACCTGCACATCCGCGACACCCTCGACACGGCCGCGGCCTTCGGGATGGCACCGGCCGGATCGACACTCGAAAGCCCGCTGCCCGGCGAGGTCGGCTTCGATCAGATCATCGACTGGTGGCTGCCGTTGTCGTGGGCACTCAACCAGATCAACCGATCGATGGGTCACCAGGACCTGTACCCGTTCGTGCTGCCGGCGACCGTCGTGAAGAAGATCGGCTTCGTGCACTCTCTGGTGGCACCCAGCGCTCTGTGAGCCTCGCTCACGGTCGTTGAGCTCAGCGCCCAGGGGCGTATCCTATGTTGTCGGCATCCGCCGATACCGGGTACGCCCCCTGCGCATTAGTGGGCAGAGTGCAGTCGCGGGCAGAGTGCAGCAGTAGGACGAGGTGACCACCATCAGCGAGCAGACACTGAACGCGTCGGGTGCCCTCCCGCGGGTTACCGACTTCCAGCTGAGTCG
Source organism: Rhodococcus sp. 05-2254-5 (assembly GCF_002258575.1). Lineage (NCBI taxonomy): Bacteria > Bacillati > Actinomycetota > Actinomycetes > Mycobacteriales > Nocardiaceae > Rhodococcus > Rhodococcus sp. 05-2254-5. The sequence goes on from NZ_NOZG01000010.1 coordinate 32,385, forward strand.
CCGGCTGGCCGAGGTGGCCGAGAAGCTGCGGCGTCAGCATTCCGATCCCGATCGCGTCCTGGCCATGATCACCGAGGCCGCGGTCGCTCAGGTCCCCAATGCCGAGTACGCATCCATCACGACGGTCATGCAGGGCAAGTTCGTGCACAGCGCAGCCCTTTCAGGAGAAGTTGCCGGGCACTGCGACAAGATTCAGGAGCAGCTGGGCGAGGGGCCCTGCCTCGAGTCGGCGATCGAACAGACGACCATCCGTATCGACGACATGGACAGCGAGACCCGCTGGCCACAGTTCACCGATGCAGCGTCTGCGCTCGGGGTCAAGAGCATGATCTGCTTTCAGCTCTACGTCGAAGGGTTCAACTTCGGCGCACTCAACCTGCATTCGACGCGAACCGGCGCATTCTCGGCCGAGGCCGAATCCATCGGTTCGTTGTTCGCTGCGCACGCGGCCATCGCGTTCTCCAGCGCCAGGGAAGAACAGCAGATCAGGGCCGCGCTGACCAGCCGGGATCTGATCGGGCAGGCCAAGGGCATGCTGATGGAACGCTACAACCTCAATTCGCAGGCGGCATTCGCGTTGCTGGCCAAGCTCTCTCAGGACACCAACGTCAAGCTGGCCGATCTCGCCGTGCAGTTGGTCGACGACGCGGCGAAGTCCACCCAATAGCGACCGGGGCCTCGGGCCTCATCGCACGTCGAGTCCGTCGGTGCTGGCGACCGATACGGCGGGAACATCGGTGGCGATGAACACCTCGATCCGCACGTCCTCGTCCAGATAGCGGCTCAGTGCAGCCAGTCCGGTTGTGGCAGCGATGATCTCGTGAACCCGGTCGCCCGAGATGGGATAGTCGTCCACGTCGTGACGCCAATGCGCGGCCACCAGTGTGCCTCCGGCCTCCAGCCGCCCGACGATGCGGCTCATGGCGGCCGCCAGGTCGTCGTCGTCGAGGTAATAGCCCACCTCGCTGACGACGATCAGATCGAACTTCTCGTGGGGATTCGGCAACGCCGATACGTCGTCGGAGAGGGACCACAGTGCGAAATCGACTGCAGCACTCTCGCCTACGCGCGCGCGAGCCGTATCCAGTGCGCTCTGCACCACGTCTGTCGACACCAGATGCTCGCAGCGGGCAGCGAGCTGTTCGGTGAGCACACCGATGGAGCAACCGGGTTCGAGGCCGCGTCGATAGTGCGGCTTGGGCAGCGATGCCAGGGTGAGGGCATACTTGCGACGCTCGTACCACTTGCTGTCGAGCATGAACGGATCCTCGCGCGCGGCATACACATCGCGGAAGTATTCCGGACTCAAGCTCATGCGGACAGCCTACTCATGCGAAGACGACTTCGAACGGACGTCGGAACCGCGTCAGGATGTGCGGTGGCAACACTGCGCGATCCGCCGGGTGATCGGACAGCGGTCGAATCTGAGATTCGAAACGCTCGATCGACGCACGCTTGGCCTCGACGGCGTGCGCGGGCAGGTCGATGCGGCGACTGCGTGACCACGGCACCGCCCGGTGTTCGGGAGTTGCCCAGTGCCACATCCAGATCGGATATTCCACCACCGGTATCCCCGCGACGGCGGCCGCGGTGAGGCAGGCACGCGCCGTGGCTTCGTGATCGGGGTGGCCGTCCCCGCGCCACGGCGTCAGGCACCAGGTACCCGGAGTGGCGTCGAGCAGCGGTACCAGCGCGCGGGCCAGAGCGTCCTCGTGCTTTTCGACCTCGCCGTCGGTGAACTGCAGCCGTGTCGGCGGCTGAACGATGCCCAGTTCGGCGAGGGCACGCTCGGACTCGACGGGGCGCAGGGCGCGGAGGTCCTCGGCCGTCACCGTCGGAGATCCCGGATGCGAACCGTCGCCGTCGGTGACCGCGACGACCCGCACGTCGACGCCCGCAGCTGCGGCCATCGACAGCAACCCGCCGACGCCCAGTACTTCGTCGTCGGGATGGGGTGCCACGACGACCATGGTGACGACGTCGCTCCAGTGCAGACCGGGAATGGACCAATCTGCGGACAGCCAGTCCGATTCGGCGGTACCGAGGTCGACATCGGCGTCGAATGCGTTCTCTACCAAGGGTTGTCTTCCTGTGCGATGTCGTGTCCGAGGGCTTCGAGGTCGCGTTCGGCGTGGCTCTGTCGCAGATAGACGGTGAGGTCGGCAACGCGTCGAGCATGCTCTGCGTCTGCGCACAGCGGGCCGGCACCGAGCGCTCGCCCAACGCGGTCGATGCACTGCGTGGCGGCATCCTCGACGACGGCGCGCACGATGCGAGCACGGATCCGAGCGCGGCCGGAGCGGTCGAACGGATCTGCGTCGACCTCGGCCGCCGCGGTGGTCAGGGCACTCGACGCGGCTCCGAGAGCCGATGCGATGGCACCGAGGTGAGCGGCGCGATGTGGGTCGGGACGCGAGCGCACGGCCGCATGCAGGGTGTCGGCCACCGCGCAGGCGCTACCGAACCAGACGGCCGACACCCCGATCGCCCCATGCCAGAAGCCCGGCCTGGTCAGGTAGTCCGTCGGTCCACCGACCACGACCGCGGGGACGCGATCGAATTCGACCGAGCCCGAGTCGCTCTCGCGCATTCCGACGGCATGCCACGTGTTCGGCACCGGGGCAGCACCCGGATGCGTCAGATCCACTGCGAACAATCGCGGCTCGCCGTCGACGCGAGCGGTCACGAGTGCGTGGGTGCAGACGGACGCCCCCGAACACCACGGCTTGGTCCCGGACAGGAGCCACCCCGATTCGCCGCGTACCGCTTCGAGAATCGGAGCCGGGGGTTCCGCAGCCCACACGCCCCAGATCTGGCCACGCTCGGGCGTCGGGCCGTCGAGCTCGTGCAGAATCGCGAGCGCATCGGTGTGTGCCTCGGCCCAGCGGCCCAGGACGGTGTCGTGCCGACCCAACGCAGCCAGCGACTGCCACCGGTGGTCTGTGTTTCCCGAGCCGGGGAGAGCCAGATCCAACCGCCCGTCCGCCTCGAACGCGAGAAACTGCGCGCGTAACGCCGACTCGAGATCGGTGGTGCGATCGGGGGTGTCGACGAATCCGGTGTCGGTCATGCAGAAGGCTCCAGAGAACGAAGGAAGCCGGCCATACCGTCGGGTGCTCTGCCGCGCAGGCGGCCCGAAGTATCGACCGGAATGTCACACACCCTGCGGCACACGGTGCCGCCGAGCTCCAGACGACGGACCAGGTCGTGATCCTCGCCGGTGGCGAGCGGCGCGAACCCGCCGACCGCCCAGTAGTCCGTCGCCCGAACACCCAGATTGGCACCGTGCACGTGGGGATGGCCCGCCTCGTTCACGTACTGAGCGTCGTAGGAGGAGCGCAGTGCTTCGTCGTCGACGATGCGGTCCTCGAACCGCACCGACACCGTCCCGACGACAGCCCTGGCACCCTCGGCGGCGTGCCGCAGATGCCCCACCAGCCACTGCTCGCCCACCGTCGAGTCGGCGTCGGTGGTGGCGTACCACGTGTCGGCGCGGCCCAGACCGCCGTTCAGGTCCGCTGCGAATCCGGCCGCCCGCGCGGCTCCCACGTTGCGATGGGCAACCGTCACGACCGAGACGGACGGGTGACGCGCCGCGACACGCGCCGAACCGTCGGTGCACGCGTCGAGAACGACCGTCGTGGATACCGTCACCGGGGCGACGTCGGCGACGCGACGTGCGGCGTTCGTCAGAGCATCCAAGCAGGCGTCGAGCAGATCCTGTTCGTCGTGTGCGGGCACGACGACGACGATGCGACGGACTGGAGTGCTGGTATCGACAGTCACGAGCCACCCTTTCGGACACCGGACCTCGAGCCCGTTGTGGAAACCGCCGGTGGCTGGACGGAGTACGTTGCATGCGACATACCCGTTCGCAGACGATCGACACCTACGGCTCGAAGAAGGGGCTCGGGTGGCGGGAAGCTACTCGTCGTCGTGGATTCCGTCGTCGTTTTCGGCAATATCCGATTAGCAAAAGTCCGGGTGGTATGTGTTAATGGGCGTTGCCCCGCGGCAGCACTGCTACTGGGCATCACGACGCAGTACGAAGGATGGTCGGGTCACATGGCAACTCAGGTTCGCACTCGCAGGTTCGCCCGCATCGGGGCAATTCTCGCAGGTACGGCGCTCGCCGCCTCTGCAGCATTCGGATCTGCCCAGGCGGCTCCGCTGTGGCCGGGCGGCCCCGACGTGTCGATCCCCGGCTTGCCCGGATCCTCGGACCCGGCGGCACCGGCACCCGCCCCGCAGCAGCGGGTGGCCCCGTTGGCACCGGCGAACTTCGCCGACCCCAGCATCAGCCCGTCCGGCGGCGAGGTCGTCGGAGTGGCGCAGCCCATCGCGATCCGCTTCGACGAGGCCATCGGAGATCGCGACGCCGCACTGCGCGCCATCCGCGTCACCACGAACCCGTCCGTGGACGGCCACTTCTACTGGATCAACGACACTCAGGTGCGGTGGCTGCCCAACGAGTTCTACCCGGCGCACACCCAGGTGACCGTCGAAGCAGGCGGCGCGAAAGCCGAGTTCTCCACCGGCGACTCGATCATCACCACGGCCGACGACAACACCAAGCAGATCACCGTCACCCGCAACGGCGAGGTCGTTCGCACGATGCCCACCTCCATGGGCAAGGTCGGCCACAAAACCCCGAACGGCACCTACATCGTCGGCGAGCGCTTCCGCGACATGTACATGGACTCCTCCACCTACGGGGTGCCGGTGGACTCCGAAGAGGGCTACCGCACGTACGTCGAGTACGCCACGCGCATCTCCTACAGCGGCATCTTCGTCCACGCGGCACCGTGGTCCGAGTCGCAGCAGGGCTACTCCAACTCCTCGCACGGCTGCCTCAACGTCAGCACCGAAGACGGCAAGTGGTTCTTCGAGAACGCCCAGAAGGGTGACCCCGTCATCGTCGTCAACACCGACGGCGGCACCCTCAGCGGATCCGACGGCCTCGGAGACTGGAACCGCTAGTGCCTGCGGCAGTGGTGTGGTTATGTGCCCTCCGCGGCACATAACCACACCACTGCGCAGCATTTGGTCTGTGTGACGGCACCAGTTGGGGCCGCGTTCACCATTCGTTAGCCGCGACTGAGCACAGTCCTCGCGGTGAGTGCAACAACCGAACGAGTGCTGCCCACGGCAGGCAAGAAGAGCTTCTTCTCGCGGCCGTGGACCGATTACGCACTGTTCCTGATTCTCGTGGGACCCAACCTGGTTCTGTTGGCGGTCTTCACGTACCGCCCGTTGGTGGAGAACTTCCAGTTCTCGTTCTTCGACTGGAACCTGTCCTCGCCCACGTCCACGTTCGTCGGATTCGAGAACTACCGCGAGTGGGCCGCCCGTGACGACACGTGGCAGATAGTCGGCAACACTGTCGTGTTCACCGTGGCCGCCGTCGTCGGCTCGCTGGTGCTCGGCCTGATACTCGCGCTGCTGCTCGATCGTAAACTGCGGGGCCGCAACTTCGTTCGATCCGCGGTGTTCGCGCCGTACGTGATCTCCGGCGCCGCAATCGGTATCGCATTCCAGTTCGTCTTCGATCCCAACTTCGGGCTCGTGCAGGACCTGATGCGCAGATTCGGCCTCGGTGCGGTCCCGGATTTCTATCAGGATCCGAAATGGGCGATGGTCATGATCACCGTCACCTACCTGTGGAAGAACCTGGGCTACACCTTCGTCATCTACCTCGCGGCGCTGCAGGGTGTACGTAAGGAATTGATGGAAGCGGCCGAGATCGACCAGGCCGGCCGCTGGACCACGTTCCGCAAAGTGCTTCTACCGCAACTGCGTCCGACGACGTTCTTCCTCTCGATCACGGTGTTGCTCAACTCCCTTCAGGTCTTCGACATCATCAATGTCATGACGCGCGGTGGCCCACTGGGCACCGGAACCACCACGATGGTCTACCAGGTCTACGAGGAAACGTTCCGCAACTTCCGGGCCGGCTACGGTGCGACCGTCGCGACGATCCTGTTCCTCGTGCTGTTGATCGTCACTCTCGTACAGGTACGAATCATGGATCGGGACGATCAGCGATGACCTTGGTGAGCAAGCCCGATGCTGCAGTCCCGGAAAAGCCTTCGCTCGGTCGGGACCCGCAGCGCACGCGTCGCAGCGCGAATGTCGTCGGCTACGCGGCCATGGTTGCCGTCCTGCTGATGATCGGCCTACCGCTGTTCTGGATTCTGGTCACCTCGTTCAAGGACCGACCCGACATCTATGTTCAACCGGTCACGTGGTGGCCCAGCAGCTTTCATCCGCAGAACTACAACGAGGCGACGACGGAGGTGCCGTTCTTCACGTACCTGCGCAACTCGATCGTCATCACCACGGCGGTCGCGTCGATCAAGTTCGTCCTCGGTGTGCTCAGTGCGTACGGCCTGGTCTTTCTGCGATTCCCGGGCAAGAACATCGTCTTCCTCGTCATCATTGCCGCACTGATGGTGCCCAACCAGATCACCGTCATCTCCAACTACTCGCTCATCTCCGAGCTCGGTTGGCGAAATTCGTTTCAGGGCATCATCATTCCGCTGGCAGGCGTTGCATTCGGAACCTTCCTGATGCGTAACCACTTCCTGTCGCTGCCACCGGAGATCATCGAGGCCGCGCGCATGGACGGCGCGGGCCCGGTGCGGTTGATGTTCCGCGTCATTCTGCCGCTGTCGGGTCCGACGATGGTGGCGTTCGCCATCATCACCATCGTCACCGAATGGAACGAATACCTCTGGCCGTTCCTGATGTCCGACGACTCGTCGGTTGCTCCGCTCCCGGTCGGCCTGACGTTGCTGCAGAACAGTGAGGGCTACACCAACTGGGGAGCGGTCATGGCCGCGACAGTGCTCACCATTCTGCCGATTCTTCTCGTCTTCCTCGTCCTGCAGCGCCACATGATCAAGGGCCTCACCTCCGGTGCGGTCAAGGGCTGATCCACCTCACTATCAGGAGTCGAACACCATGGCACACATCATCAATCGGCGTGGCTTCCTCACGCTCACCGGTGCGGCTGCGGCCGCCGCAGCCCTCGCGGCGTGCAGCGGTCCCGGATCGGGCTCGTCCGGCGGCGGCGGTGTCGAAGGCGATGCGAACACCATCAACTTCTGGTCGAACCACCCGGGCAAGTCCCAGGAGTTCGAGAAGGAGCTGATTTCGCGGTTCCAGGCGCAGAACCCCGGTCTGACGGTCAATCTCATCGACGGCGGCAAGAACTACGAGGAGGTGTCGCAGAAGTTCAACGCGGCGCTCTCGGGCAACGATGTGCCCGATGTCGTCGTACTCTCGGATGTCTGGTGGTTCAATTACGCACTGACCGGGGCGATCGAGCCCCTCGACAAGCACTTCTCTGCGGCCGGGGTCGACCAGTCCGATTACGTGGATTCGCTTCTTGCCGATTACAACTGGAACGGGAGCCACTGGGCTCTGCCGTACGCTCGCTCCACTCCGCTGTTCTACTACAACAAGGCCGTCTGGTCGGCAGCCGGCCTGCCCGATCGCGGACCGGCCACGTGGCAGGAATTCGACGAGTGGGGCCCGCGCATTCAGGCCGTCGTCGGAAACGGCAAGCTCGCCCACGGCTGGGGCAACGCCGTCGACTATCTCGGGTGGACGTTCGAGGGACCGATCTGGACGTTCGGCGGATCGTACTCCGATCAGTTCCAGCTGAAGTTCGACGACCCCAATACCATTGCGGCAGGCAAGTTCCTGCAGGACATGATCCACACCAAGAAGTACGCGGCGGTCTCCAACGACATCGCCAACGACTTCGCCGCGGGCATCCTCGCATCCACGATCGCCTCCACCGGAGACCTGTCCACCATCACCAAGGGTGCCGCGTTCGAGTTCGGTACGGCCTTCCTGCCGGCAACCGACGGTGCGCCCGGATGCCCCACCGGCGGCGCGGGTCTGGCCATCCCGGCCAAGATCTCCGACGAGCGAAAGGTGAACGCCCTCAAATTCATCGATTTCGTGACCAACGGTGCCAACACTGCGTACTTCTCGCAGAACACCGGGTACATGCCGGTCCGCAAGTCGGCGCAGCAGGACCCGTCGGAAATTGCGTTCCTCGAGGCCAACCCGAACGCGAAGACAGGCGTCGACCAGTTGGCGCGTACCCGATCCCAGGACGCTGCCCGCGTGTTCGTGCCTGGCGGCGACAAGATCATCGGTAGCGGTCTCGAGCAGATCGCTCTGCAGAATGCAGATGTCGCAACGACATTCGCGTCCATCTCGGACCAATTGCAGCAGATCATCGACCGCCAGATCACCCCGAAGCTGCCGAAGTAATGGCGACCGTTCACTATGCGGGTGTCTCGCACAGGTACCCGGGCGCGGACTCTCTCGCAGTCGACACGCTCGAACTCGACATAGCGGACGGCGAGTTCATCGTGCTGGTGGGACCGTCCGGATGTGGAAAGTCGACGAGTCTGCGGATGTTGGCCGGCCTCGAATCCGTCGAGAGCGGCCACATCGACATCGGCGGAGTGGACGTCACCTCGCTCGCCCCACGGGCAAGGGACGTCGCGATGGTGTTCCAGAACTACGCGCTGTACCCCAACATGACCGTCGGCGACAACATGGGCTTCGCACTGCGAAACGCGGGAATGAGCAAGGTCGACACAGCGGCTCGCGTTCTGGATGCCGCGAGGATGCTCGAACTCGAGCCACTGCTGGGTCGCAAGCCCGGCAAGCTCTCCGGTGGGCAGCGGCAGCGAGTGGCCATGGGGCGAGCAATCGTTCGTCAACCCAAGGTGTTCTGCATGGACGAGCCGCTATCCAACCTCGACGCCAAATTGCGAGTGTCGACGAGGGCCCAGATCGCCGGACTGCAGAAGCGATTGGGTACCACGACCGTGTACGTCACCCATGATCAGGTCGAGGCGATGACAATGGGTGACCGGGTTGCGGTGTTGCGGGACGGCAAGTTACAGCAGATCGCCGCACCGCGGGAGCTGTACGACAACCCCGTCAACACCTTCGTCGCCGGGTTCATCGGGTCTCCCGGCATGAACCTCGTCGACGCTCCCGTGCACGAGGGCGCTGCGGTCCTCGGAGACGTTCGGATCCCTGTTCCGTCGTCGGCGGGCAACCGCGTCGTCGTCGGGGTTCGGCCGGAATCGTGGGAGCTCGTCGGCGAACATGCGGGTGGACTCCGGCTCACCGTCGAATTGATCGAGGAATTGGGTGCGGAGTCGTTCGTGTACGCCTCGGCGCCCAACGCCGACGGTCAGTGGACGACGCCCTCGGGACGTATTTCGGTGAGGGTGGATCGCAAGCTGTCGGTCGCCCTCGCCGAGACCGTCCGGTTGAAGCCGGTGCTCGACGAACTGTTCTTCTTCGACTCCGCTACCGGCCTGCGGTTGTCCTGACGGGTTCACCCAGATCCACCGGAAGTGTTGCCCACCCATGCAATACGCGCGTGTCGCGACGGGTTCCCTCGCCTGCCGAACGCAGGTGGGGGAACCTGTCGAACAACGTCTTCAGACCCACCTCCGACTCTGCCTTCGCCAGCGCTGCGCCCAGGCAGTAGTGGCGTCCGCCGGAGAACGACAGGTGCTTACCCGCGTTGTCGCGGGTGACGTCGAACCGGTCGGGGTCCTCGAACACCAGCGGATCGCGGTTGGCACCGGCCAGCACGAGGACGACCAGTGAGTCCTTCGTGATCGGCACACCCTCGACGACGACGTCGTGCTTGGCCGCCCGAGCTGTCAGCTGAACGGGAGATTCCATCCGCAACATCTCGTCGATCGCGGTGGGCCAGTGCGATGGATCCTGTTGCAGCACAGCCAGTTGATCCGGATGATCGAGCAGGAGTTGGATGCCGCTGCCGAGCAGATTGACGGTTGTCTCGAACCCGGCCGCCAATACCAATCCTGCTGTAGCCCTGAGCTCTTCGTCGTTCAGGCCGATGCCCTCGTCCTCGGCGGCGATCAGTTGGCTCATCAGGTCGTCGCCGGGGTTGAGGCGAAGTTCGGCGATGTGCTGCGAGAGCCACGCGTCGAAACCGATGAGGCCACGCTCCACCTGCTTGAACTGGCTCCACGAGATACCGATGTCGAGGCTGGGTGCCGCCATTTCGCCGAATTCGAGGACGCGCTGATTGTCCTTCTCCGGAACGCCGAGGATGCGGCCGATGACTGCGACGGGAAGGCGAGCGCAGTACCTGTCGACGATGTCGACGACAGGGCTGCCGTCGGACAATTCGTCGAGTAGCGCGTCCGCGGTTTCCTGCACCTGATCTCGCATCTGCGCGACCGCCCGGGCGGTGAAGACCGAGGACACCAGCTTGCGGTAGCGGGTGTGATCGGGCGGCTCGACCGACAGCAGGGACGGCGGGAGGATCGGATGCAGGGCACCGGAGCGGGTGTGGCGTTCCACCCACTTCAGCGGTGCCGGCAACGTGCCGCCCAGCTGGGTGACCCGAAAATCGTCGGACCGCAGCAGCGCGAACGCCACCCGGTGATGCACGGTGATGTTGGAGATCCGAGTCTTCACCAGCGGTGCCGTCGCCCGCAGTTCCTCGTACACCGGCGTCGGATTTGCCCGCGTCGCCGGATCGGCGACCAGCATGGCCTGCCGGTCACCGGCGGCCGCAGCACGCTTGGCCCCGAACCTGATGACCCCGTGCGCCGCGATCCACCGTACGAATTCCCTCATCCGCTGTCCTCCCCTTTGTCCCGCCCTATGTGAGTGGTTTCTCGTAGCAGACTACGAAGTTCCACTCACGTGCTACCAGATCTTGACGCGCTTCCCCGGGTCCAAGTACAGCGCATCACCGGGCTGAACGTCGAACGCTTCGTGAAAACTGTCCAGATTGCGCACGACTCCGTTGCACCGGAACTCCGGCGGCGAGTGCGGATCGACGGCGAGACGACGGATCGCTTCGGCGTCTCGTGCCTTGGTGCGCCACACCTGCGACCAGCCGAAGAACACGCGCTGCAACCCGGTCAGGCCGTCGAGCACCGGTGCGTCCTTGCCCTCGAGCGAGATTTCGTAAGCGGCGACGGCGATGGACAGGCCACCCAGATCGCCGATGTTCTCACCGATGGTGAATTCGCCGTTGACCTTGTGGCCGGGCAGTGCCTTCGGCTCGAATTCGTTGTACTGCTCGATCAGGGCTGTGGTGCGCTTGCTGAATTCGGTGCGGTCGCTGTCGGTCCACCAATCCACCATGTTGCCGTCGCCGTCGTACTTGGCACCCTGGTCGTCGAATCCGTGCCCGATCTCGTGCCCGATGACGGCTCCGATCCCGCCGTAGTTGGCTGCGTCGTCGGCCTCGGCGTCGAAGAACGGCGGCTGCAGAATGGCTGCGGGAAAGACGATTTCGTTCATCCCGGGGTTGTAGTACGCGTTGACGGTCTGCGGCGTCATGAACCATTCGTCGCGATCGACCGGTCCGCCGAGCTTGTCGAGATCACGCTGATAGTCGGCCTCGTAACCGCGGCGGTAGTTGCCGAGCAGATCGTCGGCGGCGATGACGACGCTCGAGTAGTCGCGCCAGCGGTCGGGGTAGCCGATCTTGGGAGTGAACTTGTCCAGCTTGTCCAAGGCCTTGCGGCGCGTCTCCGGGCTCATCCATTCGAGCTCGGAGATGTTGCGGCGGTAGGCCTCGGTGAGGTTGTCGACGAGCACCTGCATACGTGCCTTCGAGTCCGCCGGGAAGTGGCGTTCGACGTAGAGCTTGCCGACGGCCTCGCCGAGGACGTCCTGTACGAGCGAGACGCCGCGCTTCCAGCGCTCGCGGTTCTCCTCGGTTCCGGTCAGCGTCGTTCCGTAGAACGCAAAGTTCTCGTCGACGAGTGCGCTGGTCAGGAACGGGGCCCGGGCATGGACGACGCGCCACGCGAGCCACGCCTTCCACGTCTCGATATCCTCCGACGTCCACAGGGACACGAACGTGTTGACGAACGGTGGCTGGCGCACGACGATCTCGGCGAACTGTTCGGTGGTGCCACCGAGGCCGGAAATCCATGCAGTCCAATTGAATCCGGGCTCGTTCTGCACCAGAGTGTCGAACTGGACGAGGTTGTAGCTCTTCTCGGCGTCGCGCCGGGCGACGACGTCCCAGTGGCCCGCGGCGATCTTTCGCTCGAGATCGAACACCGTCTGTGCGTCGTACTCGACGCCGCTGAGCGCGAACATCTTCGCGATGTGCGCGATGTAGCTCGTGCGGATGTCGGCGTACTCGTCCTGGCGGTAGTACGACTCGTCGGGCAGGCCGATTCCGGACTGGCTGAAGTGCACCAGGTAGCGGTCGGATCGCTTGGCGTCGGTGTCGACGTAGTGAGCGATACCGCCGCCGACTCCGGTGCGTTGCAGAGAGCCGAGAACGCCTGCGAGCGTAACCAAGTCGGTCGCATCGGCAACGGCGGTGAGCTCGTCGGCGATCGGGGTGGTGCCGAGCTGTTCGGCCCGGTCGGCGTCCATGAAGCTCGAGAACAGGTCGCCGATCTTCTGTGCGTCGCTACCGGCGGGCGGATTCGCGGCCGCCGATTCTTCGATGATGGTCTGTACATCGACCTCGGCGCGGTCGTACAACGTCCGGAACGCACCGTCGACGGCGCGGTCGGCGGGAATGCTGTAGTCCTCCAGCCATTTGCCGTTGACGTGCACGAAGAGGTCGTCCTGCGCGCGTGTGTTCTCGTCCTGGTAGCTGAGATCGATGCCCGAGTTCACTACTGAAGTCATGTATCCATCTTTACACTCTTGCGCTCGATTGAACGGGTGTTTAATGTGCTGTACATGCGTTCAGCATCGGAGGATCTGACCACTCGCGCGCGGATCCGCGACACCGCGATCGACGTCTTCGGCGTGCAGGGTTTCACCGCCGGTGTGCGGTCCATCGCCAGCGCCGCCGGCGTTTCACCCGGGCTGCTCAACCACCACTTCGGGTCCAAGGACGGACTTCGGGCAGCGTGCGACGAGTACGTCCTGCGTACGATCCGCGAATCGAAGGCCGCCTCGGCCGGTCCTACCGGGGTGATGGAACAGCTTGCTCGCATCGACGAGTACGCACCGCTCGTCGCCTACATCGTGCGGAGCTTCTCCTCGGGCGGAGCTCTGGCCCGAGAGTTATTCGAGCACATGGTCGACGACGCGGTCCGGTACCTCGACGACGGAGTACGCGACGGCCGATTCACACCCAGCCGCGACCCCGCGGCGCGCGCCCGGTTCCTGACGCGCCAGAACGTGGGCGGTCTGCTGTTGTACGTGCAGATGGCCGGCCCGGACGTCGATTTCCGTGCGGCTCTGAGCGCGCTCGGCGACGAGGTCATGCTGCCGGCACTCGAGCTGTACACCGATGGATTGTTCACCGATTCCCGAATCTTGGACACCTATCTGGAGGCCGAGCAATGACCGACGCCATCGCAGTCGCCGATCTGGTGAAGACGTTCGGTTCGGTCCGGGCCCTCGACGGCCTGAACCTGCACGTCGAGACCGGTGATGTGCACGGCTTTCTCGGCCCCAACGGGTCGGGTAAATCCACCACGATCCGCGTACTGCTCGGTCTCGTGCGCGCGACGTCGGGGACGGTCCGGTTGCTCGGCGGTGATCCATGGGCAGACGGCGTCGCGCTGCATCGACGGCTGGCCTACGTTCCCGGAGATGTGACGCTGTGGCCGTCGTTGACCGGCGGAGAGGTGATCGATCTGCTCGCCAGGATGCGCGGCGGTATCGACTCCGACCGCCGGGCGGAGCTGATCGAACGGTTCTCCCTCGACCCAGGAAAGCGGAGTCGCACCTATTCGAAAGGCAATCGCCAGAAGGTCGCTCTGATCTCGGCCCTGGCATCGAACGTGGAGCTGCTACTCCTCGACGAGCCCACTTCCGGTCTCGATCCCCTGATGGAGCAGCAGTTCGCCGAATGCGTGAAAGATGCTGCGCGACGCGGAGTCACGGTGCTGCTGTCCTCGCACATCCTGTCCGAGGTGGATGCGTTGTGCAGTTCGGTCACCATCGTCCGGGACGGGCGCACGGTGGACACCGGGACCCTGGCGTCGATGCGGCACCTCACCCGCACGACGATGACCATCACTGTGGATCGAGTACCCGGCGATCTCGACAGGCTCTCCGGGGTCAGTGGGGTGACCGTGGACGGGTCCACGATTACCTGCACGGTGGAGAACGAGGCGCTCGCTGCGGTGATGCACGTCCTGGCCGACGCAGGCGTGCAGAGCATGATCAGCTCCGCGCCGACTCTCGAAGAGCTGTTCCTGAGGTACTACGCATGAACAGCCTGAGCGGCACAGCGGCATTGCTGCGGTTGTATCTACGCCGCGACCGACTCGTGTTGCCGATCTGGGTCGTTCTGCTCGGAGCGCTCCCGCTGCTGTACGCGATCAGCTTCGAGGGGCTGTATCCGACGGCGGCAGACCGTCGAACGTTCTATCTCGGCACCGAGGCAGTGCCGGCGCAAGCGGCTCTCGTAGGGCCGATCTTCGGTAGCGACCTCGGTGCCCTGGTGTCGTGGCGCGCCGGACTGATGCTGACCCTCGTTCCGTTGGCGGCGATCCTCACCGTCGTTCGGCATACCCGCGGTGAGGAGGACGCGGGCCGTGTCGAGCTGGTCGGGTCGACTGCAGTGGGCAGATTCGCAGGACTGACGGCGGCCGTGCTGCTGGCGGGCGGCGGCGTGGTGGCGACGGGATTGCTGTCGTTCGTTTCGCTGTGGGCATTCGGTCTGCCGGTGGCCGGGAGCGTCGCGTTCGGTGCCTCGATCGTCGTCGTCGGTGCGGTGTTCGTCGGCTGCGCGGGGCTGGCGGCACAGGTGGCGTCCGGGGCTCGCGCGGCTCGCGGATATGCCCTCGGCGTGTTGGCTGCAGCGTTCGTTCTCAGAGCGATCGGCGACATCGGTTCGGGAACCCTGTCGTGGTTCTCGCCGATCGGGTGGTCGGCACAGGTGCGACCGTTCGCCGACGAACGGTGGTGGCCGCTGTTGCTGTCGCTGGCGACCGCGACGGCGTTCGTCGCCGCAGCGTTCGTGGCAGCGAATCGACGCGATCTCGGCAGTGGTCTGCGGGCCGAACGCCGCGGCCGGGTGGCTGCCGTTCCGTCACTGTCCGGTCCCGTCGCGCTCGCGTGGCGACTGTCCCGCGGAACCACCGTCGTCTGGACCGTCGGCCTCGCCCTGTTCGGTATCGCGATCGGGTCGTCCACGGACGGCATCGGCGATCAACTCGGCAGCAGCGCCGCCATCAGCGACGCACTGGGCAAGTTCGGCGGCACCACGATCGAACAGTCGTTCATCGCCGTCGTGCTGAGCATGGTCGGCATCATGGTGGCGGCCTATTCCGCGTCGGCCGTGCTACGTCTGCACAGCGAGGAAGAGTCGGGTCTGGCCGAGATCGTGCTGGCCACCGGTATATCGCGCCGTCGGTGGGCGGCGGGGTATCTGCTCTTCGCCGTCCTCGGCCCGGTGTGGCTACTGCTGGTCGTCGGCCTCACCATCGGGCTGACGTACGGGTCGGCGACCGGCGATGTATCGGGCGAATTGCCGTCCGTCGTGGGCGGTGCACTGAGTCAGCTCCCGGCCGTGTGGGTGGTGACGGCCATCGGCGTGGCATTGTTCGGCGCTGTCCCTCGATTCGCGACCGTCCTGTGGGCGGTCCTCGGCGGCTTCGTTGCCCTGGGGCAGATCGGGGCGGTGGTCGGGCTGCCCCAGTGGTCACAGGACATCTCGCCGTTCACCCACCTGCCCAAGCTGCCGGGTGGAGAATTCTCGGTAATGCCCTCGCTGTGGCTCGTCGCTGTCGCCGCCGCCGCAGGCGGTGCCGGAAGCATCGCGCTGCGCCGACGGGACGTCCGCGGCTGAGTGAATCGGCCGCGACTCAGTTCGGTGTCGAGTCGCCGTACTGGTTCTCGACGTTCTGCTGGAATTCGTCGGCGCATTGCTGTTGCGCTGCAGTATCGCTGCCTGCGTTGGTCATGCAGTCGGTGAAGTCCTGTCCACCGACTGCATTGAACAGGCCGACGCCGACGACGACGAGAACGATCGACAAAGCCGCCGCCACGAAACCGAGAATGATCGCGATGAGAGACACGGTGCCGTTGGTGGCGACGCGCTTCTTGTACCTCGACCGACCGATGAAGCCGAGGACGATCGCGATCAGGCCGAGAACAATGCCGCCGACGATGGTCCAGGAGAACAGCACACCGAGAATCGCGAGAACCAGAGCCACTGTGCCGATGGTGTTCTTCGGCGCTACCGGCTGTTGCTCGTATCCACCCTGCTGATATCCGCCCTGCTGGGGGTACTCGCCGGGTGAAGGGTAGTTTCCGGGCGGGGGATAGTCATTCGACACGTCTGATACCTCCGAGATCGGCGATCGTGAACGCTCGGAGTGTATGCAGATCTCAGTCGTGCGCGCAGACGCCACGTGCCCCCGTGATCAACTTGTCATCGAGCGTTCCTGTCAGCCGCCCAGTCGCGAGTGCATCTCCCAGATCAGGATCTCGGCTGGTTCCGAGGCTGTAATTCGCTGTCCGCCAGTGGAACTCATGCGTACCGCGTCACCCTCGTACAGTTCTCCGACACCCTCCATCGAGACGGTGCCGCGGACCACGAACACGTGCACGAACGGTGCGTCGGGAACGGTCACGGTCGAATCCGGTGTCAGTCGCGCAGCGTGCAACGCGGCCGATTTCTGGCCGATGCCGATGGCCGCCTGACCACGGTGTCGGTTCATTCCCGACGCGACGGTGACGAGTCCGCCGCGCAGCAGTTCGTCGTCGATCTCGAGTTGCTCGTAGCCCGGTGCGGTGCCGGGGCTGTCGGGCATCACCCACATCTGTACGAAGCGGACGGGTTCGGTGTGCCGATTGCCGTCGATACTCCAGGAGTCGTTCTTCTCCGAGTGCATGATGCCTTTGCCCGCACTCATCCGTTGCGCCAGTCCGGGATAGATGATGCCGGAGTGCCCGATCGAATCCTGATGCACCAGAGAGCCCTGCACCACCCACGTGATGATCTCCGTGTCGCGGTGCGGATGCGTTTCGAATCCCTGCCCGGCGGTGACGATGTCGTCGTTGTTCACCAACAACAGGCCGTGGTGGGTGTTCTCGGGGTCGTAGTGCTGACCGAAAGAGAACGAGTGCTTCGAGTCGAGCCAGGACACACGGGTTTTCAGTCGATCACCGGCACGATGCACGTCGATGTGGGCGGTCAGTGGAGCGGACATGTCCCCACTGTACGAGCATGTCGATGCACCGGCGTACGACCTGCATAACGTTCGGGTGTCTTTGCCGCCGGGGTGTGACGGCGGCCCCGAGTGGGTAGGTTCGGACACGGTACGGTCACACGCTCTGCAACTCCCCGAAGGCGGCGAGAGATACTCATGGTCGGTTCCAGCTCGAGCGCGGCACACGCTGTTCGACACCTGCTCGAGGACGCACTGGTGTCGTGGTTGCCAGGTCAACGATGGTTCGGCGCAAAGGGTTCGACGGTGGGTGCCGTACGGATCGTCGCTCGCGACGTACTGCACGACGAGCCGCATTTCGCCGCCGAGCACCTGCTCGTCGAGGTGGACCTCGTCCAAGACGGCACGTCGGTGACCCAGACCTATCAGGTGCCCCTCGGTTTCCGCACCGAGGTGCCCGAGGAACTACGCCCGTGGTTGTTGCCGGTGCCCGGTGAGGTGGCAGTGTTCGACGGGTTACGTGATCCGGAGATCATCGCCCTGTACGGTGACGCGTTCTCCGATGAGAACCCCACGGGCAGTATCGAATTCAAGGTCGTCGACGGTTCGAGCGTGCCGCAGGGCATGCGCGGTCGGGTTCTGGGTGCAGAGCAGTCCAACACGTCGGTGATCCTCGGTGATCTGCTGCTGCTCAAGCTGTTTCGTCAGGTACCGCCCGGAATCAGTCCGGACGTCGAGTTGCACCGTGCGCTGGCCGAGGCCGGCAGCGTCAACGTGGCACCGCTGCGAGGGTGGCTCGAAGCGCAGGTCGGCGGTGAGACGACCACACTGGGGATGATCCAGGACTTCGCCGCGAATTCTGCCGAGGGATGGACCACTGCGCTGGCCAGCGTGCGCGAGGTGTTCGATTCCCCCGCCACACCGATCGAGGATTTGTCCGCCGATTTCGCTCCCCACGCGTATCGACTCGGCGCTGCCGTCGCGCAGGTACACCACGACCTCGCTTCGGTTTTGGGTACCGCCGAACGTTCCGTGGAATCGACGGCCGTCGAAGAGATCCTCGAGCGCATCTCCGGAGTAGCGCGAGTGGTTCCGGAGATCGCCCAGTACATCCCCGCCGCGACGGCCCTGATCTCACGGGCAGAGACGTCGACCAGTACCACCGTCCAACGCATTCACGGCGATCTGCATCTGGGGCAGGTATTGGGGACCCCCGAACGGTGGCTGCTCATCGATTTCGAGGGAGAGCCGGCCAAGACGCTGGACGAGCGCAGACAAATGGACAGTGCTTTGCGCGACGTCGCGGGAATGCTGCGGTCGTTCGACTATGCCGCCAACCACCTCCTCGTCGACCTGCCGGAGGACCCGGCTCTACGGGAACGCGCCGAGCAGTGGGCTGCGCGGAGCATCACGGCCTTCTTCGACGGGTACGCGTCGGTGGCCGGCCACGATCCACGCGACGAAGCCGATCTGCTGCGCGCGTACGAATTGGACAAAGCGGTCTACGAGGTTCTGTACGAAGCGCGCAATCGACCGACCTGGCTGTCTCTGCCGATGCGCGCGGTCGAACGGTTGGTCAGCTGACTGCCGGGAAACGGGCTGTAGGGGCGGGCGTGGACCGGCCCGTCTACGACAAGTACCGTATTGCCTGACACGGGAGGCAGGACATGAACGGTATTTTGGCAATTTTCGGCATCGCGGTGGTAGTCATCACCATCGTCGTGGTGGTCGTGCTCGTCGCGGTGTTGTTCGTCGCGTCGATCAAGCCCGACAAGCTGAACATCGACCTCGGTCGCAAGAAGCGTGAACGGGAAGAAAGTTCCTCGAAGGTCTGAGACCTCGGTCACCTCTGGCACCGATTCGCGCAGACGCGGAGTTGTATCGATTCGAAGCGTCGGTCGACGCTTCCGGTTCTACAACTGGAGACCTCGTGAGCACAGCACTGTCAGCGCCTACGGAGCCCGACTGCAGGGCGCGCCTGTTCGGTGAGACTGTGCCGGCCCAGTTCGCTCGTTTCGTGATCGTCGGGGTATCGAGCAACGGCGTCTATGCACTGCTGTTCGTCGCTCTCGCGTCGTTCGGGCCTTTCCCCGCCAATCTGGCGGGAGCGTCGGCGAGCACCGTTCTCGCCAACGAGTTGCACCGTCGCCACACCTTCCACGCCGCCGACCGCGTCGGCTGGTTCCAGACCCAGTGGGAAGCGGGAGGACTCGCCCTGATCGGGCTGGGTCTGAGTACCGCCGCGCTGGCCGCAGTCCACCTCCTTGTTCCCGCCGCCGCCACGTACGTTCAAGTCCTGGCTGTGATCGCCGTCAGCGGTCTGGTCGGTGCCGCTCGATTCCTCGCCCTTCGTGGATGGGTGTTCCGCTCGCCGAGCCTCCCCGGGATGGAAGCGGCTCACTCGTGATGCTGTGACAGAGCACGACCGGTCTCGAAGATCGGTTGCTACCTGTAACAGAGTTTCGGCGAGGCTTCGTGATAGTCGCCCGTATCGACCTAGGCTCGTGAGCTGACGTCAATGCGAGGAGGCATGTCGAATGGCCAGGGATCTGACACAGCTCGAGCTTCTGCAGGAGCTGGTGCCCACTGCCGAGGACAATGTGAACCGTCATATTTCGATGGCGCGCGAATGGCATCCCCACGACTACGTGCCGTGGGACGAGGGCCGTAACTTCGCCGCCCTCGGCGGCACGGACTACGACCCGGAGCAGTCCAAGCTCTCCGACGTCGCGCAGGCCGCGATGATCACCAACCTGCTCACCGAGGACAATCTGCCGTCCTACCACCGTGAGATCGCCGAGAATTTCTCCCAGGACGGTGCCTGGGGAACGTGGGTCGGCCGGTGGACCGCCGAAGAGAACCGTCACGGCATCGTCATGCGCGACTACCTCGTCGTCACCCGCGGCGTCGATCCCGTCGCCCTCGAAGAAGCCCGCATGATCCACATGACCAACGGGTACGCGTCGCCCGCCGGCGCAGGTCGGTCTGTTGCACTCGGTCGCGTACGTGACGTTCCAGGAACTGGCGACCCGCGTCTCGCACCGCAACACCGGCAAGGTCTGTGACGACCCGATCGCCGACCGCATGCTCCAGCGCATCGCCGCCGACGAGAACCTGCACATGATCTTCTACCGCAACATCACCGGCGCAGCGATGGACATCTCGCCGGATCAGACGTTGCAGGCTGTCTCGGACATCGTGACGAACTTCGTCATGCCCGGTGCAGGCATGCCGAACTTCCGCCGCAACGGTGTGTTGATGGCCAAGCACGGCATCTACGACCTGCGCCAGCACCTCGAAGACGTCGTCTGGCCCGTGCTGCGCAAGTGGCAAGTGTTCGAGCGCAACGACTTCACCGCCCGCGGTGAGAACAAGCGTGAAGAACTCGCCGCGTTCCTCGAAGACCTCGAACGCCAGGCCACCAAGTTCGAGGAGATGCGAGATCGCTCGCTGGCCCGCGAACGCGCCAGGGCCGAGGCGCGCGCGTCCTGAGGTGACCCATGTGAGCGGAACTTCGTAGTCTGCTACGGGCGGATTCGAGCGGTGGTTGCAACGTGCCTGATCATTAGGGATGTTTGCGATGGTTCACCCGGGTTTCTCACATCAGGTTCGGATGACGT
>NZ_NOZG01000030.1:0-45281 GCF_002258575.1 Rhodococcus sp. 05-2254-5
CACAAGCGGGCAGCTGATACATCGAATGCATTCACCAAATAAAATTCGGCACTGACATTCATCGACACACTGTTGAGTTCTCAAAGAACACGCACACACTCGAACCCCACGAACACACAATCCGTAAGCCTCAAGGGCAACTGTTCCAGCCTATCCCAGCTTGGTCTCGGACACAAGGCCCGACTCTTGGGGGATAAAACCTGCCAAGCCACACGTCCAACCTCGTTCACCCAGTCCGTGAAGACCGGGTCGGTGTCCGTCGCTCTGACTCGACAAAAGTTACGCCACCAACCACACCAACGCAAATCGGCAGGTCAGGGCGCTGGAGACGCGTCGAGCCGGCCGAGACGGCACCGAACGCCTCGGAATCGGCGGTCAACTGGACAAAGCGTCGCGCGCAAATCGACGGGACCAACTCGGTGAGTCCGATACGGCTTCCCGAAAGTAGAAGCTCGGGCCATGGGCACCGATGAGGTCGAGAAAGCTCATGGTCGTCTGAGCAGCGAACTTGGCGTCAAAAACACCGGAATCCTCACTGGCCCAGCCTAATTCCGAGACCGTCTCGATCAGCATCTCGTTACGGTGGGCTGCTGAGGCCGATGCGGCCAGGGAGATCAGGAACAGCGTCGCGGCATCGGTCTCGTACGTCTCCCTCCCCAGCGGAAGCCGCGAGGCCGCATGGCGCCACATGCCGATCGGGTCGTCTGCCAGTGATTCGCCGAGCTTCGTGCGCAGCAGCCGCCCCTTCGCGATGCGGGTCAACCCGAGGTGTCGGACCGCCTCGCGCAAGTCGGTGACCTGATGGTGGTCGATCTCGCGGCTGCTCGACCCAACCCACCCCAGACCCCAATCGAGCTCGTCGCGGATCGCTGCCACGAAAGCGGGCTTGAGGTAGCCGGCATCGGTGAGGACAGCGCCGCCGTCGCCGACCTTTCGGAGGAACCAGGTGAGCTTGGCCATCGCGATCTCGGCAACCGGCAGGTCCACCGAGCTCTCGACGGTGAGCTCGCACCGGGGCAGCAACGCCATCAGTGACGGCACGTGGGTGGGTCGTACTCGGTCGAACAGTCGCCCGATGGCCGGTGCGGCCGCCACAGCTTCGGCGAGCGTCGACCTACCGACATCTGCCGATTGCAGCACGCGGTTGACTGCATCGACCTCGAAACGGGCCGGGTCGAACGTCGGACCCCACTGGGAGAGAAGTTCGGAGTGTTCGGGGTCGGACGAGTCTGCCGCGATGTCCAGCGCCTGGGTATAGCGCGACGGACCGCCCGAGGACTCGGGAGGACACGCGCGGGCACCGTCGAGACAGATCGAACGAAGGTCGTCGATATCGGAGTCCTCGTGTTCCAGCTCGACTGTGTGGGTCCACCCGTCACCGAAATCGTATTCGTACGTCATGACGGATCCCGGGTTCGTCAACACCTCGTCGACGCGTACCCGCTCCTCACTGGAGGCGTCGTCGTCCGGTTCGTCGTCGAGGGTCTCCTGCATTTCGAACCGTCGGGTCGCCCCCGCGGTTCTGACACTGAATGCGTGCAGGTGTCGGTCTTCCCAGCCCACGGCGATCTGCAGTACCGAATGCAACTCCGACAACAACAGATCCGATCGCACGCGCACTCGTCGCCAGATCGACGGCCGCGTGTGATCGATACTCACCCTCAGCACCAGATTCGCCAGGCCACGCGCGGCACCCTCCGTTGCGCTGGGTTCGGCCGGCTCGTCGGCTTCGGGGATATCCGGCACCACCGACAGGTGCCGAACGCGGCCGGTTCTGATCGACATTCCTACGACCCTAGCCGGATCGGTGCAGCAGACCCAGGTGTCACGAAACACCGCCGCTCGATCCTGTCCGGGCGGTAGTGCAGAGCAGTATCGCCTACCCTCGTGCGGTGCCGACTCTGCGCGCCTTGGAATGCTTCGTTGCCGTCGTCGACTGCGGCTCGGTCACCGCGGCGTCGACCCGACTACACCTGTCTCAGCCGGCACTGTCACATCAGTTGGCCGCCTTGGAGAACGAGATCGGTACCCCACTACTGCAGCGACTCCCCCGTGGCGTCCGCCCCACCCCCACGGGCCTTGCCGTCCTCGATGACGCCAGGGCGGCGCTGGCGTCCGCCGAACGGGTCATCCGCACCGGCAGAGCCTGCGCGGAAGGCTCGGAAGGTCGCCTCCGGTTGGGCTGCGTCGAAACGATGACCGTTCCCGTACTGGCTCCCACACTTCGCACCTGGGCACGTAAATACCGCGACGTCGACATCGAATTGACCGAATACAGCAGCGCCGACGTGATGGCCGACGCCGTTGCGCGAGGCGATTGCGACGTGGCAGTGGGCCCCGAGTCGACGCGCTTCGTCGGGGAGGTGGTCAAGATCGGTACCGAGGACGTGGTCGCGGTGGTCCCCGAGGGCCTCGACCTAACCGACCGGCCCGACCTGTCGTGGGCCGATCTGCTCGATCGGCCCGTGGTGCACTACCACCCGACCAACGGGCTCGCCGCCTGGATCGACGCCGAGGCCGCATCGAGCGAGGTGGTTCTGACCGTTGCCACCCGCACTCGAAGTGCCAGCACAGCAGCACAACTCGCTCGGGCGGGGCTGGGCATCGCACTCGTCCCGAGTACAGCGCTGCCGCCGAGGTTCGACGGAGTCGTCAAACCGCTGCGCCCGCCACTTCGCCGGACGGTGGTGGCCATGATCGGCTCCCCTACCGACGCCCTGGTGCAACGGTTTCTCACCGACCTCGCTCGCCACGGCATGCCGAAAACACGCGGACTATGACGCCTGAGTGACGACATGGGTTCGACGAGCAACCCGGCTCCAGTGTTCGGCTCGTTCAGCTCAGACGCCCACCGCCGTCGACATGCAGTGTTGTGCCGGTGACGAAGGTGGCGGTGAGGGCGTACAGCACGGTGGCGACCACATCGGCCGGTCGACCGACGCGTCCGGCAGGATTCGCTCGCGCCGTCTCCTCGAAGAACGATTGCTTGCCGTCGCCCATGGCGTCCCATGCTCCGGAGTCCACGATTCCCGGCGACACGGCGTTCACTCGAATCGGTGCCAGTTCTACCGCCAAAGCCTCGACGAGAAACGACACGGCACCGTTCGTCGTGGACATGATCGACAGCCCTGGCGCCGGCTTCCATGCGGCAACCCCCGAAAAGAACAGCAGCGAGCCACCTTCGGAGATGTGCCCACCGAAATGCTTGGCCAACAGGATCGGCCCGATCACTTCTGCGTCGAACGCTTTTCGGATATCGGCGACGTCGAGCTCACCTATGGGTCCGTTGGCATGATCGGCGGCCAGACTCACGACGTGATCGATCGCTCCGACAGTTGCAGCAGCTGCGGCGATGGATTCCTCGTCGCTCAGATCCACAGTCAGGGCGCTGGCTCGATCACCCAGCGCAGACACAACCCGTTCCACGACATCCGGCCGACGCCCGGCGAGCACGACGCTTCCTCCGCTGTCGATGATCTCGGTAGCAACCGCCCTACCGATTCCCGACGCTCCGCCGATCACAAGTACTCGCATGGTGTTTCACCTTTCGCTCGAATGGTTCGTCACCAGTCAAACGAAAGCCTGCCGGTTCTACAATCGCGATAACGAGGCCCTGCCATAGAAAACCCGAATGAGTTATGCCGCGGGAAGCGTCAGTCCGTCGTTGATCGCAGAGACGTCGAACGCCAGCGCATCCAGCTGCGACTCGAGCGTCGTCACGGTCAGCTGGACCAGGTACCGACTGTCCTCGCCCACTACTGCGTAACGCGTCGTCACCGCAGCTTCCAGCTGTTGAGCGACGTAGGTGCCACGAATGAACCGTGACGGCCAGCCGGCCCACGGTTCCGTGCTCGTCTCTTGCTCGACCCACCCCGGTATCGCGCGCCCGTCACCGAAACCCAACGCCATCAACGCTTCCGGGTCGATGGAGCGAGAGAGCTTCCCGACCAGCAAGACAGCATTCGGCGCGAAACCGTTCTCCACCAGGTTCGGCTCGACCGTCACTTGGGTCGCACCGGGAAACTGTGCCGGATCGAGCGTCTGCCACCCCGCGGGAACCGGCACCGTTATGCCGAGATCGGCCGCCGCAGCGCCGTCCAGCGGCAACACCTGCAGTGCATGAGCGTCGAGATACTCGGCGATCGTGGTGGGTTCGGACGGTCGGGTCGTGGGAGAGTCGTTCACTGCAGGCCCTTCGTGGTGGTCGATTCGGCACGACCGAGGCTACCGGCGTCCGCCGAACCTACCTCGACGACTCCACACAGCAGGGCACTGTTGTTCGGAGACAACGCGATCCGTGATGTCGGACCCAGGTGGGTCGAGGGCCGGTCGACCGAGAACAGTATCGCGAGCGACTACCGCTGCACTCGACGCTCGGTGAGTTCTTCGAGATAGCGAGCAACCGCATCGTCGTCGTGCGAATGCAGTACACGATCGGCCACAGCGCGCACCGGCTCCGCAGCATTCGATGGACACAGCGCGGTACCGGCCCACGCCAGCATGGGAAGGTCGTTGCGCGCATCTCCCACCGCTGCCACGTCGTCCTGAGCTACGCCCCACTGTTCGCACAACTCCGCCAGAGCAGTGGCCTTGGATACCCCGGCGGCGGACATCTCGATGTACGGTGCCCCGGAGTGCGTCAGCTCCACACCGACGAGACCTGCCTCGGCCACCAACGCGTACAACTCCTCGCTCGGCGTATCACTGTGTCGTGCAACAATTTTGACTGTCGGCTCGATGTCGGCCGACAGACCGTCCTCCGACAGCTCCATCTCGTGCGGGTGGCGGTGATGGTCGGCGAAGACACACAGCTCCGCGTATCGCGACTCGGCGACGAAACGAGTGGCACCCACAGTTGCGAACGCCACGCCGGGAACCAGAGATCGAACGGCGGAGGTGACAGCCGCGACCGTCTCCGTCGGCACCGACCTGGTCGCGACGATGACCGGGCTGCCATCGGCAAGGTCCAGCACCACCGCACCGTTCGCTCCCACTGCCGTACCGGTGAACCCACACGACGCCGCAAGCTCGGCGATGGAGTGCCGCGCCCGCGCCGTCGCCCACACCACCCGGATGCCTGCGGCTTCGGCCGCGGCCATCGCATCTGCCGTCCGCGCCGACACCGTTCGATCCGAACGAAGTAGCGTGCCGTCGAGATCGGTTGCGACTACCTGGATCTCTCCCGTGTGCCTCACCCGTCCGATACTGCCAGGTGCCGACGCGTCAGCCTGCCACCAACGTCAGGACCGAGATCTCACTCGGTGCGAACACCCGGAACGGCGGCCCCCAGAATCCCGACCCCCGACTGGTGTAGAGCTGCGTACGCGCTCCATGCCTGCTCAATCCGTGCACCACCGGCTGGTCCAGTCGAACCAATGCCGCGAACGGCCAGATCTGACCGCCGTGGGTGTGGCCGGACACCTGCAGATCGACGCCCGCTCGGACGGCGTCGCCGATCTGTTTCGGCTGGTGGGCCAGCAGCAACACCGGGATCGACGGATCGGCCCCGGCCAGTGCCCCAGCCAGATCGGCACCGTGGCCGGGGGCACCCGACCCTGCTGCCGTGGCGTCGTCAACACCGGCGATGACCAAGGCATCGTCACCTCGATGCAGCACGACATGACGATTGTGCAGCGCGTTCCACCCGATGCTCTGCATGTGGTCCAGCCACTCCTGCGCCTCACCGAAATACTCGTGATTACCGGTGACGTAGACGCGGGCGGCGGACGCGCGCATCGATTCCAGCGGCGCAGCCTGTTGCCTGCGCGTGGACACGGAACCGTCGGCAATGTCGCCGACGTGCGCGAGCACGTCCGGTTCGAGCGCGTTGACGGCGTCGGTCAGTCGCCTCGACCACACGGTTCGGTTCACCGGACCGAAGTGGGTGTCGGTGACCAGGACGACTCGCAGGCCGTCGAATCGGGCACCGAGCCGGGCAATGCTGACGCTCGTGTGCCGAACGCGCGGGGTCCGCATGGCCTCGTAATGGCCCCAGAGGGCAAGGCCGACGATCACTGTCGCCGTCGCCGCCGCCGTGATTCGCGACCGCAATGGATCGTCGACACCGGCCGCCCACAGCCCGAGCCTGAGCAACAGTGAGAGCGCCGACCATACGAACGCGATCCAGGCGAGACCCAGCAGGACGTCGCCGAGACGCGCCCAGGCGTCCTTCCTGTCCCCCTCGATGCCGGGCCGGTGACCGAGATACATCGCGGTGGGCAAGGCGAGCGCGGCAGCGATCACCAGTGCCGCGCCGAGCAGCCGAACCACCGGCGGCCACTGCGCCCCCGCGAACAGCACGGTCCACATGGGCAGCCCGAACAGCACCGCACATACGGCAACAATCGTGGCCGGCAGCATGGTTCGCCGACGAAGTGTCCGTGCGGGCCGGGCCGGCGCAGCCCTGTCGTCGTGCCGCCCCTGCGTCTGTCGATCTGCCATCGGCGGAGACCCTCTTTGCTCGAACGTGCGCGAATACCGCGAACCAGACTACGACGGTAACGAGCTACACGCTGACGCGCCGCGACTGCTGCGGGCTACACCTACGGGCTGCTGCGCGTGGTGTATCCCCGCAGTCCGTTGAGAGGCAGTTGGTGCTCGGCGACCACCTCGTCGACCGAGCTCTCGGACTCCTCGACGCCACCACTCGATTCGACACCGTCGACCGCGCCCCGCACTTCTTCGGAGCTGTCGACCGAATCGGATGCACCCGGTCCGTCCGAGTCCGCATCTGCGGCACGCTCTTTCGGTGCTGTCGGGGGTGTGGACGCGCGCGGACCTCCGGTCGCGTCGATCGTGCTCGAACCGTTCGCAGCACCGGTTCCGTTGGTCGACCCCGACCGTCTGGATGTGCCGGTTCCGTTCGTGGTGTCGGTGTCGGCGGTGTTGTCGCTAGGTATGTCGAGGCGGGGCATCGTCCACAGAGACAGCACCGAATCATGCCGAACGGGTGCGTTCGTTCGTGTCGCAGCCTCGAAAGCCCCGGAATCGTCGAACTGCGAGGACTCGAGCGGTACCGGTGTCCAGGTCTCCTCGAACGCCGTTCCGCCTTCCGCACCAACGGCACCGGGCTTGATTCCCAATCGCGCGAGGGTGAACCACAGACTGTCGAGAGCACCGTCACGATCGAGGTGGTACTCCGATTCCCGCACGCGCCAGAACGTCCACCCGCATCGCTTGAGTTCCTGCTCGCGTTGCAGATCCGCCGATCGTTGCGCGGGGGTGGTCGAGAACGAATCGACGTCGCATTCGACGGCGAGGCGAGAGGACTCCCCCGTGACGACGAGCGCGATACGCCGATTGTTCACTTCGACACCGGGATTGACGTGGAAGCCACGCTCGACGAGGTCGTTGAACAGCTGCTGTTCCAGCAGCGTCTCGAACGGGGCTTTCCTGATCTCGCGCGAGACGTTCTGGGGCATCGGATCGGCGGGAGCGGGTGAGACCGACGTGACGTAGCCGAGCAGAGAGTTACGCAGGTCTGCTCGTTTGAGGCGATCGACGGTGACCGAATGGAACAGCCACAACTGATCCTGCGCCCGCGACGCGGCCACGTTGAACCGACGCTTGTACTGGTTCGAGGTCAGGGTGGCGAAGTTCTGATCCGGTGCTACCACCATCGACAGGAACACGACGTTGCGCTCGTCGCCCTGGAAGTCCGGTGGGGTGCCCACTCGCAAGCGGCGTTGTTCCCACTGTTCGATGCCGATACGTTTGATCAGCTCGTTGCGAATCTCGTCGACCTGCGACTGCCCCTGAAGCACAACGACTCCGAAGGTCGAGTCGTCGTACGCCGTATCGGCGAGGCACTCGGATATCTGCTCGGCGATGGCAATGGCCTCGGTCCGGTTGACGAGCGAGGCGTTCTTTCCGGTGACCGTCGCCCCGCGAACGTACGTGTGCCGAAGCGGCGGCAGGCGATCGGCACCGAACTGCCGCACCGGCACCAGTGGCGAGTCTCCGTAGAACTGCTGACTCGACCAATTGATGATCTCCGGCATCGAACGGAAGTGCTCTCGTAGTCGTACCACCTGACCGAACCGGGTGCGCAGCATCGAGAACAGACTCGACCGCGGTGTCAGCGTCGCCCGCACGTGCTCCGGTAGGTCCGGGAGATATACATCGAGGCGGTCGAACACGTCCTCGAGCGTGCCGGCCTGAGGGACATCGGCGGGCGCGCACTGCCGGTCGTCTCCCACCACGATCACCCGAGGCGCGAGGTACAGCAGGAACAGGCTCGTGATGTCGGCCTGGCTGGCCTCGTCGACGATGACGACGTCGAAGCTACCCGGCACCGGCGGAATCGACGCGAGCACCTGGGAGAGCGGCATGACCCAGGCGGGCACCGCGCTCTGTGCCTCTCGCATCGCCGATCGTGCTGCGCTGCGGTAGGTTTCGGCGTACTTGCCGGCACCCGAACCGATACTGGAAATGTGCTCGCGGTAAGTCTGCAGTGCGCGAACCTCGACGGCCGTCATCCGCTGCAGGCTGTTGAGCCAGGCACTCGCGGCAGCGAGACGCGTCGTGAGATAAGCGATGTCGACATCCGCGGCGGCCAACTCCGCTTCCAGCTGCTGCTCGAGACCCCCGTGGTGCTGCTCACCGACCCATTCGCGCGCGCGACGCCACGCCCACGCCTTGGACAGCTGCCAACTGAGCTCGTCCCATTCCGGGTCTGCCGCGGTGTCCTTGACCAACTCGAACAGGGCCGGCGCGACTGCCGACAGTGTGGCCGACATCGACTCGAGCAGCAGCTGATTCTCCTGCTCCGCGCAGGCCTGAGCGTAGGCGGAGACCGCGCCTGCCAATTCCGCAGGATCGGCAGCGCCGAGGGCCGTCACCAGATTCAGACCTTCGGGCGACGGTCCCGCGTCGACACGAGTGGCCACCGCGAACTGCAGAGCGTCCAGCTCGGCGCGGGCGATGTCGATGTCGACGCGGGCGGAGATAGCCGCAGCGGCTCCGGCTATCTCCTGAGCTTCGGCGAGGCTTCGGATCCACGGCGCAGCAGGCGACACCGTGTAGAGCCGGTGTACCAGCGCGTCACGAGCGGCAACCACTGCCGCTACGGAACGGAGCCGATCGGCGATCTGCGCAACGGTGTTTACGCGAATCGATCGAGGGCCGTCGAGGGGGACGACGATCGCCAGGTCGGCCAGCAACACCGCCGCCGTCTGCACGGTGTCGAGAGCCCGAATGTGTTCCGCGACAAGCCGAGCGGCCATCGCACTCGTCGCCGGTTGCCCGTCGACGGTGGCGACGATGCCGAGAGCTTCGACGGTCTTCTGCTCCTCGTTACGCCGAAATCGCGGCTTCCATTCGATTCCCGATTCCAGCGCAGCTGCGAGCGCATCCATAGCCTGCAGAGTCGCAGCAGACGTGGACGAGCACTGCACGTCGTGCGCGCCGATGTACCGGTCGGACGCTGCGGCAGTGGCAACGAGGTCGTCGATTCCGCTGACCCGCGACCACAGGTGAGACGCTTCGCCGGACAGCACCGAGTCGGTCACCCGCGCATACGTGGCATCGAGCTCCGCGACCACTCGCACGCGAGCCGCCAATTCCTCGCAGAGAGAACGGATGTCGGACGAGACGGCAGGTTCGACGCCGCCCAGCAACGTGATGAGGTCGGCAGCCAGCGGCGGGACGGCGTCTATCGGCGTATGCACACGTCGGCACAGCGCTGCGAGTTCGGCCGAATTCGGCAGCATCGTTTCGGGGCGCGGCAGCACCTGGCGCGATCGTTGCTCGCGGGCTCCGTCGGAGGTCGCAATCAGCGCTCGGAGTTGGTCGACCTGGGCACCGTCGAACGGTGGCCGGTCGGCGAGCAACGGCCCGGGCAGCCACTCGTGGGCGCCTTCGGCTGCTTTGACCTTACGTACGATCGACGCCACCGTGCCGTCGTACCCATCCGAAACATATTCGTGCACAACGGTTTCGGATTCGCGAAGGGCGCTGACACGGTTCAGCAGTTCCGTCCGACGAGCGAGCGCGGCCGCGCGGCGGGTGGTGAGCGCGTCGATCTTCTGCTGCTCACTGGCTTCGTCGAACGAGGTCTTACGCTCGGCGATCTTGGCGACGCTGCGATTCAACTCGTCCGAACCACCACGGGAGAGGTCGGTGATCGAGACGCAGAGCTCCTGCAACTCGGGCGGCAGCTTGTCGCGCAGGACTCGCAAAGCTTGTGACTTTTCACTAGTGACCAGAACCCGCTGACCTCGCGCCAGCAGCCCGGACATCAGGTTCGCGATGGTGTGGGTCTTCCCCGTCCCGGGCGGCCCTTCGACGACCACACCGCTGTCGCGTCCGAGTCGTTCGATGATCTGCGACTGCTCGGCGTTGGCCGGCAGCGGAAACAGAGGATCTTCGGCCAGCGCCGCCGACGCGCCGGCTCCGGTCCGTTCGAGCCATGCCATCCGATCGGCCGGCTCGATCGCGTCGACCAGTTGCGCGAGGCCCAGCGGAACCGGTGAGTCGGCGGCGTCGAGATCGGCGATCATCTGCTCGTAGTACTCGACCAGCGCGAACGAGTCGCGGGTTCGGAGCACGAGTGCGGGTGAGACCGTCAGCGTTCGATCGTCGTCGATGTACGCGAGAGCTCCCGGGGGCCCGAGGCGATCGAGCACCTCGATCTCGTGACGGGGAACTCGCGTCGCCCATTCACGCAAGAATTCTTCGACGCCCTCACCGAGGGGCGAGTCGACGTTGCCGTGCAGCTTCTCGGCGAGAGCCACCGAGCCGGAGGTATCGAAGTCCTTCGATCCGGTGAGCAGCTGGCCGTCCTCGAGACGCGGGGCACTACCGGCGACCAGTCGAACCAACAGGTCGCCGGTCCGCACATCACGTTCGATTCCGGCCGACTGGGTGAGGAGGTGAGTACGCACGCTGCGCTGGGGGTCGGGGTTGCTCGACGTCAGCAGACCCGACGCCACCACCAGTTCGATCGACTCGGGGCGCGAGGCGAGCTCTTGCATCATCAGTTGCAATGCCTGGTACAGCGCTGCCTTGGGCCGCCGGTCTCGATCTTCCTGAGCCCACTGCTTCCAGGACTCCGAGTACTGCTCGAAAGCCTTCTTGATCTCGTAGGCCTTGCGAATATCGAAATCGGCGTCGGACTCCTGCGCCTCGCCGCGACGACGTGATGCCGCCGTCGACGCGTCGGCGAGCTCGATCTCGCGGTAGCGACTGTCTCCGACGACCTGGGGATCGAGCCAACCCGTCAGAAGCGCCGGTGGCTCGGGTGGGTCGTCGACGGCGATGCGCGGCGCCCGAAGTACGACCCCGCCCTGGCCGGCCTTCGAGTCGAGACGAACCGGAATCTCACTGGAGTACAGCCACTCGACCTGGACATGATCGTCGAACCTCAGGACCGGATTCGACCGCGCCTCGACTATCTCGCGCAGGAAGCGCAACAGGCGCGCAACCCTGCTCTTGAGCTCGTCGTCGTATTCACGACCGGTAGCCGCTGCAGCCGTCACAGTTTCCCCACAAATGCTCGAATGGCCGTCCCGCCAGGGGACAGTGCTTACGCACCCGCGTCACAGTAGCCGTTGAAAAGCAGTTGTTCACCGGGGTCCGAGCACACAGAATGCGTTCTAGTGTTCGGTCACAAAGACCGACTTGGTTGCTTGGAACAACAACAGAAAACGCGGCCCGTCCGGACACGCGCCGGCCGCCGATCGCAGGAGCGTCGCATGCGCAATCTGGTCTACTACATCGCCGTCACACTCGACGGATTCATCGCCGCGCCCGACGGCACCTACGACTGCTTCGCGACCGAGGGTGATCACCTCGAGGCCATCGTGACCGAGCTGCCCGAGACGCTGCCGGTGCACGTCCGCGCCGCGCTCGACATCGATGCCCCGCCGGCGCGGTTCGACACCGTGGTGATGGGCCGGGCGACCCTGCAACCCGCACTCGACATCGGCATCACCAGCCCGTACCCCCATCTGCGGCAGTACGTGCTCTCCCATACGTTGCCTGCCGCGACGGACCCGACCGAGCCGATCGTCGTCCGGAACCCGATCGACCTGGTTCGAGAACTCAAAGCCGAGGACAGCGACGCCGACGTGTGGCTCTGCGGCGGCGGCCGCCTCGCGGGGCAGCTCGTCGACGAGATGGACGAGCTGTTTCTCAAGGTCTATCCCGTCGTGCTCGGCCGAGGCATCGGGCTGTTCGCGCCCGATACCGGACCCGAGCCGCCGATCGCACGACGGTTCGAGCATCTGCACTCACGCCAGTTCGACAGCGGCGTGCGGTTCACCCGGCTGGTTCGCCCCGACGGCGGTGAGCGATGACGTATAAAGACTGAATGCCTGCCGCACCGGTGTCCGAAGGGGAGCAGCCGACTCGCCGGCCGACGACCCAGCGCGGGCTACGGACCCGATCCGCCTTGGTGGCAGCCGCCCGACGCGTGTTCGAGGACAGCGGCTACCTCGATTCCCGGCTGATCGACATCACCAGAGCCGCGCACTGCTCGGCTGGGACCTTCTACACGTATTTCATCAGCAAGGAAGAGATTCTGGCCGCGGTGCTCGAACAGGCCAGGGACGACATGCTGCACCCCGGCACGGAACGGGTGGACCCGCACGACGATCCCGCTGCCGTGATCGCAGCCAGCAACCGGGCCTACTTCGAGGCATATCGGCGCAACGCCAAGCTGATGGCACTGCTCGAGCAGGTCTCCAACATCGATCCAGACTTTCGCCGCCTGCGCCGCGAACGCGCCGACGCGTTCGTTCGACGCAATGCACGCAGTATCGAGAGCCTGCAGAAACGCGGCGTGGCGGATACCGACCTCGACCCTCTGCTCGCCTCCCGCGCGCTGTCGTCGATGATCAGTCGTCTCGCGTTCAACCACTTCGTCGTCGACGCCGAGGACGGCAATCCCGACGCCGACTACGAGGCGCTGCTCGCCACTGCGACGAGGCTGTGGGTCAACGCGTTGCGGATACCGGACAAGAGCGTCGGACACACCGGATGAACGCCTCCTCGGCAACCTGCTGCTCGTCCGAAACCACCTTCGTCGACCTGTACCCGTCGGTAATGTACTCGCCGGTAGCCAGAGATGGTGAGGAATCACGAATTATGCGTCCCGACAACGCTACTCGTGAGTACGAATCTGTCGTGAGGCAGAGGAAAGAAAATGTCCAGTACGGAATGTGTTGTCACAGAATTGAATTGGCTCGTTCGTGATCAATCACACTCACCCCGAACGCCGTTGGCACGGCACAGGGCCCGGTTGCCGCTAGAATAAGTCGACCGGAGTGCTGCATGGGCGCAGGACCGGAGCCTGCGCAACGACCCGACAACCATCAAACGGACATGCCCAGCCGGACCCACCTCCCATCGAGTGCACCGACGCGATGTGCGCCTACACCGAGCGAAGAGAGATACGTTGTTCAAGCGGATTGCAGTAGTCAACCGAGGCGAGGCAGCAGTACGGCTGATCCGAGCCGTCCGAGAGCTCAACGCCGAACACGATTACGGCATCCGCACCGTAGCGCTGCACACCGAGGCCGAGAAGCGGGCCATGTTCGTCCGCCTGGCCGACGAAGCGGTCACGCTGCGTAAGCCGGCGAGCGGTTCGGCCTACCTCGATTACGGCGTGCTGGAAGCGGCACTGGTGGAATCCGGGGCCGACGCCGTATGGGTCGGCTGGGGCTTCGTCGCCGAGGACCCGACGTTCGCCGACCTGGTCGCCCGCCTGAACATCACCTTCATCGGCCCGTCCGCGGACGCGATGCGCCTGCTGGGTGACAAGGTCGAGGCCAAGATTCTCGCCGAAAAGGTCGGCGTTCCCGTCGCACCGTGGTCCGGCGGCCCCGTCGAGACCCGCGCCGACGCCCGTCGCCACGCCGCGGCGATCGGTTACCCGTTGATCATCAAGGCCCGCTCGGGCGGCGGTGGCCGCGGCATCCGCAAGGTCTTCCACGAGGACGAACTCGAACTGTCCCTCGAACGCACCCAGGGTGAGGCCGAGCGCTCGTTCGGCGACCCCGTCGTATTCCTCGAGCGTCTGGTCACCGATGCCCGGCACGTCGAGGTCCAGGTCATTGCCGACAGTCACGGCAACGTGTGGGCCCCCGGTGTGCGCGACTGCTCGATTCAGCGCCGCAACCAGAAGGTCATCGAGGAGTCCAGCTCCCCGCTGCTGACCAAGGAACAGTCAGATCAGCTGCGCACCGCGTCGGCCGAGCTGGTCAAGGCCGCCGGATATCAGGGCGCGGGCACCGTGGAGTACCTCTACCAGCCCGAGCAGAAGATCTTCACGTTCCTCGAGGTCAACACCCGCCTGCAGGTCGAGCACCCGATCACCGAATACACCACCGGCATCGACCTGGTGAAGCTGCAGATCCTCGTCGCCGACGGCCAGGCACTGCCTGGCGACTGCCCGCCCGAGTTCGGTCACGCCGTCGAGGCCCGCCTCAACGCCGAGGACGCCGACAACGGCTTCGCACCGGCCCCCGGCACCGTCGAGCTGCTCAAGTTCCCCCTCGGCACCGGCATCCGCGTCGACACCGGCATCGCCCAGGGCGACGTCATCCCACCCGACTACGACTCCATGGTCGCCAAGGTCATCGCCTGGGGCCGCGACCGCAGCGAAGCGCTGGCGAGACTGCGCAACGCACTGCGCGAGACCACGGTCGTCATCGACGGCGGCACCACCACCAAGTCGTTCCTGCTCAGCCTGCTCGACCGCGAGGAAGTCATCTCCGCCTCCGCCGACACCGGCTGGCTCGACCGCACCGAAGCAGGTTCCCAGGTGGGGCCGACCGCCGTCGCCGACATCGCCATCATCGCCGCAGCGATCGACGCCTACGACGCCGAAGAAGGCCGCGAACGCACCTCGTTCCTCAACTCCGCTCGCGGCGGCCGCCCACGCGCGACACACGCCATCGGCCGAACCGTCGAGCTGAACTACCAGGGCCAGGCCTACAAGCTCGAGGTCGGCCAGACCGGTACTCACCGCTACAGCATCGAAAGCGACGGCATCGGCGAACTGCAGGTCGACGTCGAGCGCCTCGGCACCTACGAGAGCCGCCTCGTCATCGGTGACCGCCGCTACCAGGTGGTCACCGTCGCCGGAGCCGCCCACTTCCTCGTCGAGGTCGACGGCATCAGCCACCAGATCTCCCAGGACGAGGCCGGGCTGGTCCGCGCGCCTGCACCCGCTGTCGTCGTCGCCGTCCCGGTCGCCGTCGGCGACGAGGTCGAAGCAGGACAGACCCTTGTCGTCCTCGAATCGATGAAGATGGAAACTGCCGTCCGGTCCCCGTACGCGGGCACCGTGCGTGAGGTCCTGGCCTCGGTCAACGGACAGGTCGACGCGGGAGCTGCACTGCTGCGCGTCGATCAGGCCGGAGAACAGAAAGTCTCCGAGCAGGCACCTCGGGTGCAGTTCCGTGGCGTCGACGACGCCGCGCAGCGCTCGCCGCAGCGTCGCGCACTGGACCGGCTCGACGAACTCGCTGCCCTCATCACCGGCTTCGACGTCAGCGGTGCCCGGGCTCGAAACCTGTTGTCCACCTACGAGACTCTGCGTGCCGAGGTGCCACGCGACGATTCGGAGCTGGTCACCGCCGAACTGGCGTTGCTGAACACCTTCGCCGACATCTGCGAGCTCTCCCGCAACCGTCCGACGATGGACGAGGAGACGGGCGACGAGCGAGTCCACTCCCCCCGCGAGCACTTCCACTCGTTCCTGCACTCGCTCGACGCGGACGTCCAAGGTCTGCCGGAGTCGTTCCGCGCCAAGCTCACTCGCGCGCTCGCGCACTACGACGCTGCCATCGACGAGGGCCGAACCCCGGCTCTCGAAGAGGCCGTCTACCGCGTCTTCCTCGCCCTGCAGCGCATGGAGAACCAGGTTCCGGTGATCGCGGCCCTCCTCGGCCACTGGCTCAGCGACTCCTCCGCCCAGCCCGAAGCCACCCCGGCCATGGCCGAGGTACTCGAGCGCCTCATCGGTGCCACTCAGGCCCGCTACCCCGTCATCGGCGACGTCGCCCGCAACCTGCGCTTCCGGTTGTTCGACGAGCCGCAGATCCGGATCGCCCGCGAGAAGGTCTACGACGGCGTCCGTGGCAGCCTGCAGTACCTGGCCGAGAACCCCGACGCAGCCGACTACTCGGCTCGTGTAGCCGCTCTCGTGGCGACACCGGAACCGCTGATCGAGCTTCTGGCACAACGGATCACCGATCCCGGTGCTCTGCTCGAGGTGATCACCCGTCAGTACTACGAAATTCGCACCCTCGAGGATGTCAAGGCCTTCGACCGCGACGGTAAGCACTTCGTCACCGGCAACTTCGAGCTCTCGGGCGAACGACTGCATCTGATCTCGACCGCGACGGACTTCGACTCCCTCGCAACGACTCTCGACGCCGTCGAGGACATCGCCGGCCCGTCGCCGGAAAACCTTGCCGTCGATCTGTACCTGTCGTGGCCCGACGCCCCCGCCGACGGCGACGTGCTCTCGGCCCGACTGCAAGAAGTTCTGGCCGCCCACTCCGGCTCCGGCCGCTGGCGCCGGGTCACGGTCACCGTGTTCGGCGCGGTCACGCGAAAGATGACGTACCGCCGCACCACGGTCGAGGGATCCGAGCCCCTCGCCGAGGACACCATCATCCGGGACATGCACCCACTCACCGGTCAGCGACTCGACCTGTGGCGACTGAAGAACTTCGACGGAGTTCGCCTGCCCGCCAGCGCCGGGACCTACCTGTTCCACCTGACGTCCAAGGCCAACCCGTCCGACGAGCGACTCGTCGCCCTCGCCGAGATCCGCGGCATCACAACACAATTGGACGACGCCGGAAACATCGTCGCCGTGCCGGAGATCGAACGCACCGTCGCAGCCTGCCTCGACGGCATCCGCCGCGCACAGGCCGGACGCGGCAAGAAGCGTCTCGACGCCAACCGCGTCGTGCTCTACGTCTGGCCGGTACTGAACGTGCCCGCCGACCGCATCGCCACCATCGCCCGGCACATCGCACCGCTGACCATCGGAGCCGGACTCGAAGAGATCACGCTGATCGCACGCCTGGCCGAAACACCGGGCGCAACGCCGCGCGAGGTGGCTCTGCGCCTGTCGTACCGGTCCGGTGCCGGCATCGTCGCCAAGGTGACGCCGCCGCCGACCGAGCCGATGCGTCCACTCGACGAGTACACCCAGAAGGTGCAGCGGTCCCAGGCCCGCGGCACCGTGTACCCGTACGAGCTGATTCCGTTGCTCAGCAGCAACGGTGGCACGTTCACCGAGTACGACTTCGACTCCGACGGCGTGCTCGCCCCGGTCGATCGTCCCTACGGCCGCAACTCCGCGGGCGTCATCGTCGGTGTGGCCACCACCCCGACCGCCAAGTACCCCGAGGGCATCACCCGCGTCGCACTCTTCGGTGACCCCACCAAGGCGCTCGGCACCGTCGCCGAGGCGGAATGCTCGCGGATCGTTGCGGCCATCGACCTCGCAGAGCAACTCGGTGCCCCCGTCGAATGGTTCGCATTGTCCTCCGGCGCAACGATTTCCATGGAATCGGGCACCGAGAACATGGACTGGGTCTCGCGCGGCTTGCGTCGCATCATCACCTTCACCCAGGCCGGCGGAGAGATCAACATCGTCGTCGCGGGCATCAACGTCGGCGCGCAGCCGTACTGGAACGCCGAAGCCACGATGCTCACCCACACCAAGGGCATCCTGGTGATGACCCCCGACAGTGCGATGGTGCTCACCGGAAAGCAGTCCCTGGACTACTCCGGCGGCGTTTCGGCCGAGGACAACTTCGGTATCGGTGGCTACGACCGCGTGATGGGCCCCAACGGCCAGGCGCAGTACTGGGCACCGAACCTGCGGGCTGCATGCGACATCCTGTTCGCTCACTACGATCACGCGTATGCCGCACCGGGAGAACGCTTCCCACGCCGTGCAGCCACGGCCGACCCGACCGAGCGCGACGTTCGTACCTACCCGCACGTCCACCCGTCGAGCGACTTCACCACCGTCGGCGACATCTTCTCCTCGGTGACCAACCCGGACCGCAAGAAGCCGTTCGACATTCGTACCGTGATGCGCGCCGTGGTCGACCAGGATCACTCGGTGCTCGAGCGGTGGGCCGACATGGCCGACGCCGACACTTCGGTGGTGTTCGACGCCCACCTCGCCGGAATCCCGGTGTCCGTGATCGGCATCGAGTCGCGGGCCATCCCCCGCAAGGGCTGGTTCCCGTCCGACGGCCCGGATCAGTGGACCTCGGGAACCTTGTTCCCGAACTCGTCGAAGAAGACGGCCCGCGCCATCAACGCTGCCAGCGGAAGCCGGCCGATCGTGGTGCTGGCCAACCTCTCCGGCTTCGACGGATCACCGGAATCGCTGCGCAACATCCAGCTCGAATACGGCGCCGAAATCGGCCGCGCCATCGTCAACTTCGACGGACCGGTCGTGTTCTGTGTCGTCTCGCGCTACCACGGCGGCGCGTTCGTGGTGTTCTCCGGAGCACTCAACGACAACATGGAGGTCCTCGCGGTCGAGGGCTCCTTCGCCTCCGTACTCGGCGGTGCCCCGGCAGCCGCAGTGGTGTTCACCCGCGACGTCAACGCCCGCACCGCAGCGGACGCCGACGTCAAGGAGCTCGAAGCACGACTGAACGCCGCCGAGGACGACGCCACCCGCTCGGCACTGCGCGTCGAGCTGGCCACCGTGCGAGCGAACGCCCGCAACGCCAAACTGGGTGAGGTGGCCGCCGAATTCGAGGCCATCCACAACATCCAGCGCGCACAGAGCGTCGGATCGGTGCACCACATCGTCCCCGCCGCCGAACTACGCCCGCAGCTGGTCGCCGCCGTCGAACGCGGAATGGCGCGGTCGTTGGCGAAGTAGGGCCTGGGTTTTCTCGCAAACGCGCGCGCGTTTGCTGGATGCGAGCGGAATGGTTACCTGTTCCGTAAGCGTCCGGCGAATGCGCGCGCGTTTGTCGGTTGGGGGTTCAGTGCAGGGCGTGCACTACCAGTAGGTCACGTCCGTTGCGACGATTCCGGTGCACTGACCGGTGAAGATGGTCACCGAGCAGGCCTCCCACAACCGGGACAGATCCGAGAACAAGCTCGACACTCCGTTCGCGCTACCGGTGCTCGCGCTTCCGGTATCGGCCACCGCGACCGCTGGCGACGCTATGGCGATGACGGCAGCTCCCAACACAACAGCAATACGACGCTTCACGCAGTTCTCCTCTGTGCTTCCATCGGACATGTCTGCTCGTCACGCTAACCTCGCGCCCGAATTGTCACCATCGTCCGAACGAACGACTCCTGGGCGTCAGAGCTGGAGTTCTCGGGCGCTGGCGAATCGCCGCTGTTCGCCGGTGAGCGGGTCGATGAAGTCCAGTGCCCGGGCCAGGAGCTGCAACGGCCGAGTGAAGTCGTCGGCGGGAGTCGATGTGTACACCGGATAGTACGGATCGTTGACGATGGGAATCCCCAATGACGACAGATGGATTCGCAGCTGATGGGTCTTACCCGTCTTGGGAAAGAGTCGATAGCGGCCGAGGTCGCCGAGAGTGTCGATGAGCTCGATGCGGGTCTCACTGTTCGGCTCCCCCGGCTCCTCGTACGCCGTCATGACACCGTGTTCCTTGAGGATCCTGCTCTGCACGACGCACGGAAACTGCAGTGCTGCATCGAAACCCGCGACGGCCTCGTATTCCTTGGTGACGTTGCGCGTCGAGAAGAGTTCCTGATACGGCCGTCGGGCATGCTTGGTCTTGGTGAAGAGCAGCACTCCAGCGGTGGCGCGATCGAGTCGATGCGCGGGCGTGAGGTCGGGGCAGTCGAACTGCTTGCGCAGCCGCACGGTCGCGGTTTCGGTGACGTGCCGACCACGCGGGATGGTGGCGAGGAAATGTGGCTTGTCGACCACCAGCAGATCTTCGTCCTCGTGCAGGATGCCGATCTCGAACGGCACCGGAACCTCGTGCGCCGGAACACGATAGAAGTACACCTGGCTACCGGCGCGGTAGCGAGTGTCCAAAGTTATGGGCCGACTCTTCTCGTCCACCAGTTCGGCGTCGCCGATTGCCCGACGCCAATCGTCGTCGGGCATCTCACGTTCGAGATATTCGACGATGGTGGTGGCCGGATCACCATGCGGTAGAAGCAGTCTCAGAGGCGCAAGACCGTCTCGAAAGGGCAGCATCACTCAGGCGCACTCGAGACAGATCAACCGAAGCCCACGGCCGGCATCACCGTCGAAGTCCTGGTACCGCGAGGTCGGATTGCCACAGGCGCTGCAGCGACCGATGACGGCGGTGTGGTCGGAGAAGTTCTGTGCCATCCGCTTGTCGAAGACGAAGAGCGAGCCCTCCCAGAGCGCGTCGTCGCCGAAAGTTTCTGCGTATCGGACGATTCCGCCGTCGAGCTGGTAGACCTCCTCGAAACCGCGGGCCACCATCAACGAGGACAAGACCTCGCACCGCACTCCCCCGGTGCAGTACGTGACCACCGGCGACTTCTTCAGATGGTCGTAGGCACCGGAATCGAGCTGCGAGACGAAGTCCTTCGTCGTCTCCACGTCGGGGACCACTGCATTCTTGAACTTGCCGATCTGCGCTTCGAAGGCATTGCGGCCGTCGAAGAAGACGACGTCGTCGCCACGGGAATCGACGAGCTCGTGCACCTGCTCCGGACTCAGATGAGTTCCGCCGCCGACCACGCCGTCGGCGTCGACCTTCAGTTCCCCGGGGGCACCGAACGTCACGATCTCGTCGCGGACGCGCACACTCAGTCGCGGGAAGTCGTTGCCGAGGCCGTCGGACCATTTGATGTCGGCCGCTTTGAAGGCCGGGTAGCTGCGGGTGCCGCGGACGTACCTCTTGACGTCGTCGACGTCGCCGCCCACCGTCGCGTTGATGCCGTGTTCGGAGATGAGGATGCGTCCGGTCAGGTTGTTGGACGCGGCCAGCGTCTGCTGCCACAGCCGGATCGCCTCGGGATCTGGCAATGGAGTGAACACGTAGAACAGGACGATTTTCGGTACAGCCACGCCGTCCAGTATGGCGGGTCAGCCCAGTGGCGGTGCCGCCGCCCGAAGCCGCTGGGTGCCGGAGTCTACGGTGAAGCCCGCTCCCCAGTACACGCCGGTCCGCGGATCCTCCTTGGCGGTGAGGAACCAGTGGTCCATCCGAGCCGCCGTCTTGGTGACCTCGAAGACGCCGAAACCGTGACTGTCGAGGTCGACGAACTTCACGTGCTGGTTGAGCGCCTTGAACGCTTCCTCGGCGACCCGGCCCAGCGTGTGCGGCGGAGTGTGCGTCAGATCGTCGATGTTGGCCGAGCTCACCGAGGTGACGACGAGCTCGGTGGCAGCCGGTTCCGTCGTTGCGTAGTGCGCTGCGTCGAGGGGTACCTCGCAGGCCCAAGCGGAGTGGATGTCGCCGGTGATGAAGACGGTGTTGTCCACGCCTGCATCGACGATCGCACCGAGCAGCTTGCGGCGGTCGGCCGTGTAGCCGTCCCAGGGATCTGCGTTGTAGGGCAAGCCGCCCTCCGGGATTCCGAGGAGTGAGGTGACTGCCTTGGCTGCGTCTCGATCGAGCGGTGGGATCAGAGTGGGCGTGATCATCACCGGGTTGCCGACGATCTTCCACTGCGTCGGCGACGACACGATGCCGTCGGTGAGCCACTGCATCTGCTCGGCACCGGTGATGGTGCGGTTCGGTGAATCGACCTCGGGGCCGTTGAACGGCAACACCTGCTGCGAGCGGTAGGTGCGCAGATCCAGCATCGAGAGTTCGAGCAAGTTGCCGAACCGCAGCCTGCGGTACAGGTGACGGTTGGTGGCAGTGCCTGCTGCCCGGACCGGCATCCACTCGTAGTAGGCCTTCTCCGAATTGGCCTTGCGCGTGTACCAATCGCCCTCGGTGGCCGGCGTGTGGTTCTCGGCGCCGCCGTCGTACGCGTCGTTGGCCGACTCGTGGTCGTCCCACGTGCAGATCCACGGAACGTCGACGTGCGCTGCTTGCAGATCCGGGTCGGACTTGTACTGACCGTGCCGCTGGCGGTAGTCGGCAAGGGTGACGATCTCGTGGGTGGGCGAATGCTGCCGGACGACGCCGTCGCGCCCCGGAAAGCCGCCCGTCTCGTACTCGTAGATGTAGTCGCCGAGATGGACGATGGCGTCGAGGTCTCCCCTGGCTGCCAGGTGGCGATAGGCACCGAAGTACCCCGATTCCCAGTTGGAGCACGAGACGACGCCGAAACGCACCGCATCGATGTCGGCATCGTTGGCCGGGGCGGTGTGCGTGGTGCCGACGGCCGATGCCGCGTCGCTCGTCCGGAAGTCGTAGAAGTACGTGGTGTCTGCGCTGAGGCCGTCGACGTCGACTTTCACGGTGTGATCGGTATCGGGGCCGGTGGAAACGGTTCCGGAGGCGACGACGCCACTCATGTCTACGTTCCGGGCGATGCGCCAGGTCACCGATACCTGCGGGCCGACGCCGGAGCCTGGGGTGGCGTCGGGCGTGGGGGTGATGCGGGTCCACAGAATGATCGCGTCGGGCAACGGATCTCCCGATGCCACCCCGTGCAGAAAGCCTCGGTCGCTGCCCTGGGCGTGGGCGACCGCGGGCAGTGTCGTGACGACTCCGGCCACGGCAACGGCCACCGACGACGAGCGAAGAAACGTTCTTCTGGACAGCGCAGAATCAGCGGGCATCGGGTCAGTCCATGCGATGGATCGTCGGTGGTCAA
Source organism: Rhodococcus sp. 05-2254-5 (assembly GCF_002258575.1). Taxonomy (NCBI): domain Bacteria; kingdom Bacillati; phylum Actinomycetota; class Actinomycetes; order Mycobacteriales; family Nocardiaceae; genus Rhodococcus; species Rhodococcus sp. 05-2254-5. The sequence goes on from NZ_NOZG01000030.1 coordinate 22,738, forward strand.
GTAAGGCGCGCCTGGGTCGGCCACAGTGTTCACCAGCCGGCCATGCTGCGGACGCTGGTTTGCCGTCGTCGCTGCGGGAGAACACTCCGAGAATGGACGCTCTGTGGTTGTTCGGTGATCAGCTCGGCCCGCACTTCCACTCCGTGGACGAGCATGCCGAGCGAGACGTGCTGATGATCGAGTCCCGGCGCGTGTTCCGCCGTCGGCGATACCACCGACAGAAGCTCCATCTCGTGCTCTCGGGGATGCGTCATCTGGCCGACGAGCTGGGTGATCGCGTCACTTATCTGCAGACCGAGACGTATCGCGAAGCGTTGGCCGAGTACGGCAAGCCCGTGGTGGTGTTCGAGCCCACCTCGCATGCGGCGGAGAAGTTCGTCGCTGCCTTGCAGGAGGAGGGTCTGGTCTCGGAAATACTGCCGACGCCGATGTTCGCGCTCCCCCGGGCCGAGTTCGCCGACTGGGCGGCCGAGCGCGGCACCTTCCGCATGGAGACGTTCTACCGCGAGCAGCGCAAGAGATTCGATGTGCTGATGGACGGTGCCGACCCGGTCTCTGGCAAATGGAACCTCGACGCCGAGAATCAGTCGCCACCCCCGAAGGGTCGGCTGACCCTCGGCGTGGAAGAACCGTGGTGGCCGACCGAGGATGCCATCGACGACGAGGTGCGTGCCGATCTCGATTCGTGGGAGCTGGACACAGTCGGAGTCGACGGGCCACGAGTGTTCGCGGTAACTGCCTCCGAGGCCTCGGAAGCGTTGGCGCACTTCGTTAACTATCGCTTGGACGACTTCGGCAAATACGAGGACGCGGTGATGGCCGACGACTGGACGATGTCGCACTCGCTGTTGTCGGTCCCGCTCAACCTCGGTCTGCTGCAACCGTTGGACGTGGCGCACGCCGCCGAGGACGCCCATCGCGACGGCACCCCGCTCGCGAGCGTGGAGGGTTTCATCAGGCAGATCCTCGGCTGGCGCGAATACGTGTGGCACCTCTACTGGCATATGGGGCCGGAGTACCTCGAACGGAACAAACTCGAAGCCCATGAGCCACTACCGGATTGGCTTCTCGAGTTGGACGGCGATGCGGTGGTCGCGAAGTGCCTCTCCAGTACCGTCGACGGCGTACGCGACCGCGGCTGGGTGCACCACATTCCGCGGCTGATGATCCTGGGAAACTTTGCGCTGCAACATGCCTGGGACCCACGAGCGTTGACCGAGTGGTTCGCCACGGCTTTCGTCGACGGATTCGCCTGGGTGATGCCGGTGAACGTCATCGGCATGAGCCAGCACGCGGACGGTGGACTGATCGCCACCAAGCCCTACGCTTCGGGTGGGGCGTATCTGAACCGCATGACCGACTACTGCGGCACATGCGAATTCAATCCGAAAAAGAGGCTGGGAGACGACGCCTGCCCCTTCACCGCGGGCTACTGGGCCTTCGTCCACCGACACCGAGAGATGCTGGCACTGAACCACCGCACCGCGCGACAGGTGTCGTCGATGAACCGATTGAACGACCTCGAGCAGGTGCTGGAACAGGAACGCCAACGCGAGGTGTACTGACGCGCCCTCGACTATCGCGAGTATCGACTCGGGAGGAGGCTCGGCGGCAGTGAGATCAGCCCTGCCTTGCGCGGCGTCGTGGGCACCGACTGCGCGACGCCCACCACGCCGGCTGAGACGCTGCCACGAGGACCGAGCGTGTTCCACCTGTCGCAGCAGACAGTGCATTCAGTCCGCCGCGCACAGAGGATCCCCGAACAACTGAGTAGAGCAGCAGAATTGGCAGATCGCTCGAGCGCAGGTTCGGGCGACGCCGTCGGCGATACCGAGCGGACTCTCGGGGGCATTGCGCTCTGCACCGAATCGTCATCGCGAGATCACACCGCCGCAGAATTTGCCGTCTCACCCCGGCTCGGTACTCGGGCAACGTTCGGGGTCGATGGGTCCGGTCCACATGCACCGATGCTCGGGTGTACTTCTCGTCGAAGTATCGCGGTCTTGTGCGGTCGCCGGAGAGATCGAGCCTTTACCATGCGCCACCGACAGGTTCGGATTATCGAATCCTTATGCACAGCAATAGTTTTCGATTGCACCATCATTGCCTATCGAACACACGTTCGATACACTTATCTCCATGACCACGGAGATCTGGCAACTGAGCGAAGCAGAACTGCTCGCCGACGCTGCTGATGTCTCCCACGACATCCAATTGCTGGAAGCCCGGCGGATCGCATTGGTCGCCGAGATCGACACCCGCGTCTCGCGGGAGAAACTCGGCTTCCCCGGACCCGCCGGTTGGCTCACCTCCACCACCCTCCTCACCCCCAGCAAAGCCACCAAGATCGTCGCCCTCGCCCGCGGACTGAAGAACTTCCCCGACATCGCCGACGCCGTCAACACCGGCGTCATGACCATCGACCACGCCGCCCTGATCCTCACCTTCGCCGAAACACCCCCGAAGAACCTCCCTCAAGAGGGCCGCGATATCGCCCGCACCGCGATGATCACCGCCGCCACCGGGCCTGGGGCACGCACCGACAAGATCCGTGAAGCGATCACCAAACTCGAAGACACCTACGGCAGCGACAAGCCGCCCCCCGAGGACACCGACCGCAACGAACTGTTCGCATCGAAGATGCTCAACCAACGCCTCTGCCTCAAAGCCGACTTCGATGCCGTCACCGCAGAAAAGCTATTCACCGCACTCTCACCGTTGACCGAACCCCGGCCCGCAGCCGACGGCACCCCCGACGAACGCAGTCCCGCACAACGCCGCGCCGAGGCATTCGGGCAGATCCTCGACCACTACCTTGCTACCAAGGATCGCCCCACCGAAGGCGGCGAAAGACCGCACATCAACCTGCACATCCGGTTGCAGGACCTCCACAGCCTGAGCGGTCAGAACACCGACGACATCACCGACGACGAAACCACCCGCGCTGCAGCAGAATCCGACAACGCCGATCCAGCCAACCCGGTGAACATCGACGCCGGCAACCCGATCCACTCCGACCCAATACGATCCGACCCGACCGAGTCGGACGCGGCGGATGAACTCGAGACCGACAGCGCTGCCGGACCGAGCCAGGACCGCGGCGCGTATCGCGACTTGTTCGGTGACGGCACGTCGGTCGGGTGGCTGCCCTGGATGGGACCCCTCTCCCGCGAGACCTCCCGCCAACTCGCCTGCGATTGCCTCCTCACCGCCATCGTCATGGACGAGAACGGCAACCCACTCAACCTCGCCCGCACCGCACGTACCGTCACCGCGAAACAGAAACGCGCACTGACCGCCCGCGATCACGGCTGCGCGTTCCCCGGCTGCGGAAAACCCGCCGCCTGGACCGAAGGCCACCACATCTGGCACTGGACCGACGGTGGCCCCACCGACATGAACAATCTCGTCCTCCTCTGCGGTTTCCACCACCGACTCATCCACCACTCCGATTGGGAAGTGTTCATCGGCACCGATCAGCACCCCTGGTTCGTACCACCGGCCACCGTCGACCCCTACCGACAACCCCGACAATCCCACGCCCGAGCAGGCCCCCACATCGCATAGGCCCGCGCAAACACGCACCAGCCCCACACAAACACACCAGCCCCGCACCGAGAACACGGTGCGGGGCTGGAAGAGATTGTCGAGCTCGGTGTTTCGATCAGACACTGCGTGCTTACTGCGCATGTAACACGACCTGCGTGAAGCCGATCCTGTTCGTCTCCGCTCCGATCGACCGACCGGTGACCTACTTCGCGTCTAGCTTCGCGACCGCCTCGTCGATCATCGGGACGTAGCGCTCGAGTGCCCACGGCACTGTCAGCGGGTTGATTATCGACGACCCGGTGACGAAGGACTGATCCGTCGGCGCAACGACCGAACCGCGGGACACGGCCGGAATCTGCTTGTAGGCAGGCTGATTCTCGGTGTCGGTGCGGTTCTGCGGATCTGAGTAGAAGGTGAAGATCAAGTCGGAATCGTTCAACAGAGTCGCGTTCTCCAAGCCGATCACCGATGAGTCGGTGCCCTCGGTCTCGTCGAGCGTGTTCACCACCGGATCGACCTGCAGCCCGAGACCGCGCACCATCGCGACGCGCTGCTCGTCGGCGAGGAACACTCCAAGCGTTCCGGGACCGGTGTTGTAGATGTACGAAAAGCTCACGTCCGCGTACTCGGGGTGCTGGGCGGCAGCGTCGGCGAAGCGGTTTTCGATCTTGCCGATCTCCTCGGCCGCCTTCTGCTCCTCGCCCATGGCCTTGCCGATGACGGTGATCTGGTCCTGCCACGTCGTGGTCCACGGCTTCTCCTCGTAGGCGACCACCGGGGCGAAGGCACTGAGCTTGTCGAACTGATCCTGCGTGACGCCGGACCACGGTGCCAGAATCAGATCCGGTTCGAGAGCCGCGACGGCCTCGATGTTCAATTCGGTTCCGCCCGTGAACTGCTGAGGAAGCTCGGCACCCAATTCGGTGACCGCGTCGTGCACCCACGGGAGGTAGCCGGTGTCGTCGGCACCCCAGGAATACTCCTCGACGCCCACCGGGACGGTACCCAACGCGATCGCCGTTTCGGCCGAGCCCTGGCCGAGCGTCACGATGCGCTCCGGCTTCTCGGTGATGACGGCCTGACCCAGCGCCGAATCGATGGTGACGGCCGCGAAGTCGCTGCCCGCCTGTGGTTCCTCAGCGGTATCGGTACTCGAACACGCACCGACCACAAGGGCCGACACCGTGAGCGCGGACAGCAGGGTTGCGCGGCGCGCAGTCCGTCGACCGGTCGGTGAAACAGAGAACATGGTTACCTTTCGACAAGCAAAGGGACTTTAAAGTAACCCTAGGCTAACCTCTCATCCGGATTCAAATGCGCTGCACAGCGGGCGTTCGCTACGGTGGGGGCATGAGCCTTCCTCGCCCCGCACCCGACCGGACTGCCGTCGTGACCGGAGCGTCTTCCGGAATCGGTGCCGCCATCGCTCGCGAACTCGCCTCCCGAGGTCACGGAGTCACCCTCGTCGCCCGCCGCGCCGACAAGCTCGACGAGCTTGCGGACGAGCTCCGCTCGCGGGGAGTACGCGCCGAGGTGCTCGCAGCAGACCTGTCCGATCGCGCCGCCCGCGCCGAATTGCTCGGGCGCATCACCGAACTCGGACTGATACCGGACATCCTGGTGAACAACGCCGGGCTGTCGACGCTCGGCCCGGTCGTCGAATCCGACCCCGAAGCAGAGATGAACATGATCGAGGTCGACGTGGTTGCCGTCGCCGATCTCTGCACTCGATTCCTCCCCGGCATGACCGAGCGACGACGCGGCGCTCTGCTGAACGTGGCCTCCACCGCCGCGTTCCAGCCGCTTCCCGGCCAGGCCGGATACGGCGCATGCAAGGCGTTCGTTCTCTCCTACACCCAGTCTCTGACCGGAGAACTGCGCGGAACCGGCGTGACCGCCACCGCGCTGTGCCCGGGACCGGTGCAAACCGGTTTCGGCGAGGCCGCGGGCTTCGCGAAAGACGACGCCGAGAAGGCACTGCCATCGATCATGTGGGTGTCGGCAGAAACTGTGGCCAAGACCGCCGTCGACGACATGACCAAGGGACGGATGGTGTCGATTCCCGGGCCCGCCAACCGCATCGGATCGATCTTCGCCCAGATCACTCCGCGAACATTGTTGGTGCCCATGCTCACTCGTATTCATCCAGGCCTGAAGAACGGCGCATCCTCATGAGCCGCGAGTTCACGGTGTCCGACAGCGTCGTAGTCAACGCCGACGCCGACACCCTCTACGCTGCGATCAGCGACCCCACCAAGAGGGGCCGGTGGAGTCCCGAAAATACCGGTGCCACCGTGCACGATCCTCGCGAGAGCGCCTACGTGGGAATGGTATTCGACGGAACCAACAAGCGCGGCAGGGCGAAGTGGATCACTCGCTGCACCGTGACCGCAGCCGACCCGGGCAAGACCTTCGAGTTCCGCGTCCACGCCATTGGCAAGAGCGCTCCGAAGATCAAGGGCGCGAACGCAACCTGGCGATACGACTTCGAGCCGGTCGCGGGCGGCACAAAGGTCACCGAAACCTGGACCGACGACAGAACGAAATGGCCCGATGCCCTGGCGCTCGTGTTCGACAAGATCGTCACCAGCGGCAAGACATTCCCGCAGTTCCAGCGTCGCAACATCCGAAAGACGCTGGAGAACCTGCAGAAGCGTTACGCCTGACGGCTAGGCCTGCCGGGTGTACAGGCCGAGAACGTACGACGCCTGCCCGGCATGCTGAAGGTCGTCGGAGACCACGGACACCAGGCGCGCACCCAACGTGACCGGCGGATCCCAGTTCTCGTCGACGATTCGGTCCAGATCGTCGGTCGAGATACCGCTCAGGTACGCAACGGTTTTCGAGTGCACGGCGTCGTGGTATTCGCGCAACAACTCGGCGCTCGAGGTGACCTGAGCCACGTCGGAGGACGATTGGCCGTACCCGATGTCGGACTTGTCGAACGGCAATCCGAAACGCTCGAACCACGAGTCCGACGTCCAGACCTGTTCGCTCCCGGCCACACCCGCGATGTGGTCGTCCTGCACACGCGTCAGGTGCCACAGCAACCACGCGATGCTGTTGGCATCGGCGTCGGGCCGATAGGTCAACGCGGCAGCGGGGATGTCGTCCAACACCGAGTGAACGAGTTCCTTTATTCGACCGAATGCGTCGGTCAGCAGGTCGTTGTGGTTCATCGAGTACGCCTCTTTCGTCGAGCACTGATAGCCAGTCATGCATACCCCGATTGCCGCGAAGGGAACATCGGCGCCCTCCAGGCGCGTTGAACCCGGTATGACTTCTCCAGCAATTGTGTACACCCGCACCGGCGATTCGTCCGTCCTCGAACCGAAAGATCGCGAGGTGACCGAGCCGGCCGCAGGCGAAGTGCGCGTGCGCGTCGTGGTCTCGGGCGTCAATCCGACGGACTGGAAGAACAGGACCGGTTCCGGACCGGGCGAGAAGCTGGCGTTCGACGAGGTGGTTCCGAACCAGGACGGTGCCGGAGTGATCGACGCCGTGGGCCCTGATGTCGAGGGGCTGGCCGTAGGAGATCGCGTCTGGGTGTACCTGGCCCAGCATCAGCGCCCGACCGGAACGGCGCAGAAGTTCACCAACCTTCCCGCGTCCCGTGTGGTGGCTCTGCCCGACGGCGTCAGCTTCGACGTCGGCGCGAGCCTCGGCGTACCCGCGATGACGGCACACCGCGCATTGACGGTGTCGGAGGACGGCCCGTCTCGCTTGCATCCCGGGGCGTTGGAGGGCAAGTCGGTTCTCGTCGCCGGTGGCGCCGGTGCCGTCGGCCATGCCGCGATCCAATTGGCCCGCTGGGCAGGCGCGACCGTGGTGACGACCGTCAGCGGACCGGAGAAGGGCGCACTGGCCACCGCTGCCGGCGCGCACCACGTGGTGAACTACAAGACCGGAGACGCCGCCGCTGACATCCGCGAATTGGTGCCCGGCGGAATCGATCTGGTGGTCGAGGTCGCTCCCGCACAGAACGCCGCACTCAACGCGGCCGTGGGAGCGAACCGAGCATCCGTAGCCGTCTACGCCAACAACGGCGGCGACACCATCACCCTCGACGTCCGGCCGAACATGGTGCTCAACACTCGCTACCAGTTCGTGCTGCTCTACACCGTGGGCGACGAGGCTCTGCGCAACGCCGAGGCGGACGTCAGCGCAGCGGCGGCAGCAGGTGTGCTGGAGGTGGGCGAAGCCACCGGACTCCCTCTGCACCGCTTCCCGCTGAGCGAGACCGCGGCTGCTCACGACGCCGTGGAGAACGGAACCGTCGGCAAAGTGCTGATCGACGTCTCCACCGAATAACTCAGGTGATGACCGGCAACGTGGACCATGGGAAATTGATCCACTTGTCGGTCTCTCGCCACGAGTAGTCCGGCTGCACAATGGTTCTGGGCTTGGTGTAGATCACGGCCGACCGCACGTCGGCCGTGTGCGCCTTCAGTAGATCGATCACCAGCGCCAGGGTGCGGCCGGAATCGGCGACGTCGTCGACCACGAGCAGCTTCTTGCCGACGATCGCGTCGGTATCCAGAAGTGGTTCGAGCACAACGGGATCAGGCAGGGTCTCTTCGATATCGGAGTAGAACTCGACGTTGAGGGTCCCGGCAGCCTTGACGCCCATGGCGTAGGAGATGGCACCGGCAGGGATGAGTCCGCCGCGGGCGATCGCGATGACGATATCCGGAACGAACCCGTCGCCCACGATCTTCTTCGTCAGATCGCGCGAGGCGTCTCCGAAGGTCTCCCACGTCAGTACTTCGCGTTCCGGTTCGGTCATGACGGATTACTTTACCCAAGGCCTATTTTTGCCGAATGAGCAAATTCGTTTGCGCTCGGGGACGACAGCGGGCAGTCTCGAACCATGGCCGACCACACACCTGCGCACACTCATCCAGCCGACCCGACCCACCCGGAACCGGATTTCGAGAACGGTGCCTTCGACGAATCGTTCTGGGACAACCTCTACAACCAACGCACCGCCATCTGGAGCGGAAATCCCAACGCCGTGTTGGTACAGGAAGCGTCCGAGCTGATTCCGGGCCGCGCCCTGGACATCGGCTGCGGTGAAGGTGCCGACTCACTCTGGCTGGCCGGCGAAGGATGGAACGTGACCGGCGTCGACATCTCCGATGTGGCGCTCGGCCGCGCTCGCGCCGCACAGCAGGCACTCGGGTCACAGACGCTCGCGGTGGATTGGCGTCAGGAAGACGTTCTGGACTGGACTCCCCCGGCCGCGGCGTTCGATCTGGTGTCGGTGCACTTCTTGCAGGTGCCGCCGGACGAATTGGAACTGACCACCCGCAGGTTCGCCGCGGCGGTCGCGACGAAGGGCCGTCTACTGATCGTCGGGCACAGTCCCAGCGACAGCCACGCCTCGCAGCATCCGGCCAAGCACCGACTGTTCGCACCGGAACCGGTCGTCGCTGCGGCGGGCGACGGGTTCGAGGTGATCCACGCCGAACACCGCACCCGGACGACGCCGGACGGCGACGAGCGAATCGACACAGTGGTGGTGCTGCAGCGCCGGTAAACTCTTCGCAGTGATCTCGCAGTCGACGTACCGAATTCCCCTGGCCGTCACGTTCGTCGTCGCGCTGATCGTTCTCTTCACCCCCGCGTCCGGGGTGCCTTCCGGCTTTCAGCACAGCGACAAGATCATTCATTGCATCCTGTTCGCTGCTCTCGCCTACACCTCCCGACTCGCCGGCGTCGGCTGGGTCAGCACCGCACTGTGGGTGTCGGCGTTCGCAGTGCTGTCGGAGTTCCTGCAGGCGATCCTGCCGCTCGGTCGCTCCGGATCGGCCGCCGACGCACTCGCCGACGCCGTCGGTATCGCACTGGGCCTGGTCGCAGCGAGCAGGGTTCTACCGCAGCGCGTCCACAAGGCACCGCACCTGCACTAGACTGAGACGGCACCGGGGTTCCTCGTCCAGCGCGAACACTCCGGAAGGAACGTCATCACCTCGTCTTCTGCCCCGCACGATATCTACCTCGTTCCACCGGAGCACGAGACCAACGATGCCGTCACCCGAGAATCCGACGCTGCCGCCGCGCGCTTGAGCGAACGGTCCGACGTCGTCAGCCACGACGGCCGCTACGCACTGACCATCACCTCGACCACCCCGCACCAGGCGATGGTCGAAGATCTGCTGTTCGTGCGCGCCGTGCTCGACGCCGCGCGGATCAAGTACCTACTGGTGCGCGGCAATGACGAGCGTCCCGTCATCGCCATAGAACTGGCCGCTCGCGAGGCACTGACCACGGCCCTGGTGCATGCCTGCCGCGCCGAGCCCTTCTACTCCAAGACCGTCGACGCCCGCGGAAAAGCGGTACTGGTAGCCGATGGCACCTTGTCGCCGTCGTCGAACGCACGCATCGTGCGGCTCTACCGCCCACGTGTCGAGCCGTTCAGCGGGCTCTACTACGGCGCATCGACCGCGGTGCAGATCGAGCTGTGGTCGTTCTCACCGTCCGAGATCGTGCTGCCGATCGAGAACTCGCTCACTCGCCGCAACATTCGGCCCGACGAGGCCGTCCGCGGCACCGTCGAGCGCTTCGGCCGAACCTGGCCGACCATCGAGAACATGTTCGCCGACCACGCGTCGGACATCAATTTCGACATCGACATCGTGTTCTCGTGGGTCGACGGTTCGTCCGCGGAATTCCAGGCTCAACGCGCCCGCCGGATGGCGAACTACGTCGTCGGCGAAGGCGACGATTCGGCCGCCCGGTACCGGCAGATCGACGAACTGAAGTACGCACTGCGGTCGATTCACCTGTACGCACCGTGGATCAGGCGCATCTTCGTCGCCACCGACTCCCCGAGGCCGGCGTGGCTCGCCGACCATCCCAAGGTGACGTTCGTGCCGAGCGAGGCGTTCTTCGTCGATACCTCCGTACTGCCGACGCACAATTCGCAGGCCGTCGAATGCCAGCTGCACCACATCCCCGGGTTGTCCGAGCACTTCCTGTACTCGAACGACGACATGTTCTTCGGTCGCCCCGTCAGCCCGTCGATGTTCTTCTCCCCCGGCGGAATCAGCATGTTCATCGAGGCGACGACGCGAATCGGATTGGGCTACAGCGACGCCGACCGCAGCGGCTTCGAGAACGCGGCACGCGTGAACCGTCGGATCCTGCAGGACCGCTTCGGGATGACGACCACCCGGCACCTCGAGCATGCGGCAACGCCGTTGCGCCGCAGCGTGATGCAGGAAATGGAGAACGAGTTCCCCGACGAGTTCGCCTCCACCGCTGCCAGTGCATTCCGCGCGAGTACGAACATCTCGGTCACGAATTCGCTGTACCACTACTACGCGCTGATGAGCGGACGCGCCGTGGTCCAGAAGGATGCGAAGGTTCGGTACATCGACACCACGTCCGTCGCGGGTCTCGAGTTGATGGAGAAGCTGCTGCCCAAAAGATCGGTCGACTTCTTCTGCCTCAACGACGGCAGCTTCCCGGAGGTCGACCTCGATCTGCGCACGCGCACCGTGACGCAGTTCCTGGACAAGTACTTCCCCATCGTCGCGCCGTGGGAACGCACCCAGAACTAGGCGTCGCTGAACAACTTTCGACGGGCGCTGTCGGCAATGGTCACTCCCGCTGCGTCGAGCCGGCGCGCGGTCTCCTCTGCCGACACTGCCTCTCCCACAGTGTCGTACGAGCCCGTCGGTACCACCGAATGGACGACGGTGTCGTCGTAGAGGTGAACCAGGTTGTAGCCCTGGGCTCCGTCGCGACCGCGTAACCCGCCGGCGGGAACATTGAGATCCTGGGTGTAGCACGTGGCCGACGCGACCGAGACGGGGATACCCGCGAACGTCGCTGTCGTCGAATAGTGCAGATGCCCTGCGAGTATCGATCTCACGTCGCTGCCGCGCAGCACGTCCGCCAGGCGCGGCTGATCGATGAGCTCGACCAGAACTGCGAGATCGAGCACGGTCGGTACCGGCGGGTGGTGCATCGCCAGAATCGTGCCGAACTCGGCAGGGGTTGCGAGAGTGTCTGCGAGCCAAGCCAATTGCTCGTCGGCGAGCTCACCGTGATGCTTTCCGGGGACCGTCGTATCCAGGGTGACGATGCGAAGCCCGTCGACGTCGTGCACGCGATCGATGGACTGCCCGCTCGGTTCCGCGTCGAGCAGGGTCCGACGGAACGTCGCGCGGTCGTCGTGATTGCCCATCGCCCAGACGATCTGCGCGCCGAGCTCCTCGGCCACCGGCTCGACCAGAGCGCGGAGCTTCTCGTAGGCACCCGCCTCGCCCTTGTCCGTCAGATCACCGGTGAACACCAACGCATCGGGCCGCACCCCCGAGTTCCGAACATCGGTCATCACTTGTTCGAGCCGCAACTCACTGTCCACGCCGCCGTACAAGCGACCGCCGCCGTCGACGAGATGCGTGTCGCTGATGTGCAACAAGCAGTGATGGGGACGTGGGTACTCGGCCATCCGAGACTTCATCGAACTCTCGCTCACGATCGGACCTACCGTTTCACGATCACCCGGTCGGGCGAACGCCACTGCCACAAGCCAAGCATACGAGCGTTCACTGAGAAAAAGCTGGTCGAATCCGGACGGTGAACACCGTGGAAACTCCTGGCGTGTGGCAGGTTGAGAACATGACGTCTTCCAAGTGGACCTCCCTGCTCGCAGCCGCGGCACTGACCGTGGGCACGATGCTCGGGATCGGGGTGGCTCCGGCCGCTGCGCAGGGCCTGCCGACCGTTGTCCTCGTGCACGGTGCCTTCGCCGACAGCACCAGCTGGGACGGTGTCGCGGCCGACCTACGCGGCCGCGGCTACCCCGTCGTCACCGCCGAGAACTCACTGCGCGGCCCGGCGATCGATGCGGCCTCGGTGACCGACGTCGTCGAGAACATCGACGGGCCCGTGGTGCTGGTCGGCCATTCCTACGGCGGCACGGTGATCAGCAACGTGCACGCGGACAACGTGGAGGCTCTGGTCTACGTCGCGGCGTTCATGCCGGTCGAAGGCGAACCCGTCGCACTCGAACTCGACCCGTTCCGATTCCCCGTGACGGCTCTGGTCCCACCGGTGATCGGGCTGTCTATCGTCGACGATTCGTCCAACCTGATCGGCAAGAACGTCGACTCGTACATCACGCCCGCGCTGTTCCGTCCGTTCTTCGCCCCCGACGTCACCGAGGAGCAGGCCGCCCGCATGGCCGCTCACCAGAAGACCATCGCTGCCGGTGCCTTGCTCGAACCGAGCGGTCCGCCGTCCTGGGCGCACACCCCGTCGTGGGCGCTGATCCCCCAGCAGGATCAGATCATCCCGACCTCCGCCGAGCGGTCCATGGCGCAGCGGGCCGGGGCCCGGGTGACCGAGGTTCCGGGCTCGCACGCGATCCTGGTTTCCAACCCCGCAGCTGTGGCCGACCTTGTGGTGCAGGCGGATTCGGGTAGCTGACGCGTCCGAGAGACGAGAACGGGCCCGACCACCTGGACGAGGTGGCCGGGCCCGTATCCTTTTACCGGATCAGATTCCGATGAGGTCGTGATCGGCGACCTTGTCCGACAGGATGCGCAGGTGCTCGTCGGCCCCACCGAGAGTGTGCTCGATGGCAACGAGCCGACTGGTGTAGTGCCCGACGGGATATTCGGCCGTGACGCCGATTCCGCCGTGCAGCTGAATTGCCTCCTGGCCGATCTTGCGACCGGAACGCGAGATCTGCAGCTTGGCGCGCGAGGCGATGGTCGTGTCGACATTGCCGTCCGCCAACGACATCGTGGCGTAGAGGCTCATGCTGCGGGCCAGCTCGAGTAGCACGTACATGTCCGCCGCACGGAAGGTGAGCGCCTGGAACTTGGCCAGCGGAACCCCGAACTGCTTGCGCTGCTTGAGGTAATCGGTGGTCAGCCGCAGCGCCTCCTCCATTGCTCCCACTGCCTCGGCACACAGTGCGGCCTGTGCGCGCACCTCGGCACCGGTGATCGCAGCGGCTGCGTTCTCGGCCGAACCCAGCGGTTCTGCAGCAACGTCGGAGAATTCGATCTGCGCGGCGCGCTGCCCGTCGTGGGTGGCGTACGACTTGCGGGTCAGCCCGGTCGCGTCGCCGTCGACGACGAACAATCCGGTTCCACCGCCGGGGAGCACGGCACTGACGACGATGACGTCAGCGCTGCCGCCGTGCGGAACCGGGTTCTTGACGCCGCTGATCGACCACGATCCGCCGTCCTCGGTCGCCGTGGTGGCGACCTCGACGTTGGGCCAGCGGCTGCCGGATTCGTTGTGCGCGAACGCCAACATCGACGAGCCCTCGGCCACGGGTGGCAGAAGTCGCTTGCGCTGATCGGCTGAGCCGAGCTCGGAGATGAGCCCGCCGGGCACGAGAACGGCGTCGAGAACGGGCTCCGGCGCGAGCCGTCGTCCGACCTCGGTCATGACCGCCATGATCTCCACGGGACCGGCGTCCATACCGCCGTCGTCCTCGCTGAACGTCAGACCCAGCAGACCGACCTCGGCCAGCTGCTTCCAGACGTCGGTGCTCCACCCCAGCTCACCGGCCACGATCTTGTTGCGCTTCTCGGTGTCGTAGGCGCGCGAGAGAACCTCACGGGTGGTGTCGCGCAGCAGTTTCTGCTCTTCGTTGAGTTCGAAATCCATGTCTTCAGATGCTCCCTTACAGTCCGAGAATCGCCGACGCGATGATGGTGCGCTGAACCTCGTTCGAGCCGCCGTAGATCGAGACCTTGCGATAGTTGAGGTAGTTCGGTACCGACCGCTGTGCCCAACCGTCGCTCTCGATGTCCTCGCCTGCCTCGTAGGGCAAGGAGTCCGGCCCGGCGATGTCCATCAGCAATTCTGTTGTGGTCTGCTGCAATTCGGAACCCCGCAGCTTCAGAATCGACGATGCCGGGTTCGGCTTGCCGTCGTCCGAGCTCGAGACCATCCGCAACTGGGTGAGCTCGAGGGCGAGCAGTTCGTTCTCCACCTCGGCCAGCTTGGCCGCGAACAGTGGATCCTCGAGCAGCGTCCCGGTGCCGACCTTCGTCTGCGCGGCGTGCTTCTTCGCCTGTCCCAGTCGAACTTTGGTGTGTCCGGCGCGGGCGACGCCGGTGCGCTCGTTGCCGAGCAGGAACTTCGCGTAGCTCCAGCCCTGGTTCTCCTCGCCCACGAGGTTCTCGGCCGGGACGCGGACGTTGTCGAAGAACACCTCGTTGACCTCGACGCTGCCGTCGACCAGCTTGATGGGACGCATCTCGATGCCGGGGGTGTTCAGATCGATGAGCAGGAACGAAATTCCGGCCTGCTTCTTCGGTGCATCGGGGTTGGTGCGTACCAACGCGAAGATCCAGTCGGCGTACTGGCCGAGAGTGGTCCACGTCTTCTGGCCGTTGACGATGTAGTCGTCACCGTCCCGAATGGCGGTGGTACGCAGCGAGGCGAGATCCGAACCGGCCTCGGGCTCGGAGAACCCCTGACACCACCAGATGTCGAGGTTCGCCGTCTTCGGCAGGAACTTCTCCTTGATCTCCTGCGACCCGAACGTCGCAATGACCGGGCCCACCATCGACGCGTTGAACGCCAGCGGCTCGGGTACCGAGGCCAGCTGCATTTCGTCGAGCCAGATGTGACGCTGGACCGCAGACCAATCGCGGCCACCGAACTCCGCAGGCCAGTGCGGTACTGCCAGTCCGTTCTCGTTCAGGATTCGCATGGTCGTGACCACTTCGTCCTTGCTCAACTCCTGACCCGTCGCGTTCTTCTCGCGAATCTCGGCGGGGATCTTCGTGGTGAAGAACGTCCGCATCTCGTCGCGGAACGCGGCCTCTTCTTCTGTCAGGGCAAGATTCATCGACAATCCTCCGTGCTCGTTCGCTTATCTCGGTATCGACCGTACTCCCTGGTAACTCTGGGATATTCTCCGCTCACTATGACTTTTCTGGCGCTGGTTCGGCACGGTGAAACGAACTGGAATTTGCACGGCCGCCTGCAGGGCTCTTCGGACATCCCTCTCAACGACACCGGACGAGCTCAGGCCCGCGAGGCGGGCTACGAACTGGAGTTCCGTACGTGGGATCACCTGGTCAGTTCGCCGCTGGTCCGGGCCGCGGAAACCGCCGACATCATCGGGACCCATCTGGGCCTGAACCGAACCGCCGAATTCCCGGATCTGGCCGAGCGTCACTTCGGTGACGCCGAGGGATTCACCGACTGGGACGCGTACTCGCATTGGCCGGACGGGCGATACCCGGGCCTCGAGCCACGATCGAATCTGATCGTCCGGGGCGTGCGAGCCGTCGACGAGATCGCCTCGCGCTACCCCGACTCCGCGGTGATCGCCGTGGCCCACGGTGGCGTCATACGAGCCATCTTCGACGCCATCCGTCGACGACACTCACCCCGCATACTCAACGCCGGTGTGTCCACACTCGAACACGACGGCACCCGATGGACGGTTCGCACCATCAACGGCGTTGCGGTCTGACAGGATTTCCGTTCATGGAGATCGAACGTCGCATCGCCGAACTCGGCTTCGAGCTGCCCGGTGAACCGAGCGCACCACCGGGATTCGAGTTCTCCTTCGATTGGGTTCGCGTGCGCGGCAGCCGCGTCTTCGTCTCGGGTCATTCGCCGCTCGCACCGGACGGAACCCTCGCCGGTCCGTTCGGTGCAGTGCCGTCCGAAGTCGACCTCGACGCCGCCACCGACGCCGCGCGTGACACCGCCCTCGCTGTATTGGGCAGCCTCGCCCGTGCCATCGGAGATCTCGATCGAATCAGCGCGTGGCTGACCGTCACCGGTTCGGTCAACGCTGATCACGGCTTCACTCAGACCACCACCGTCGTCAACGGGTTCTCCGATCTGGTGTTGGCGATCTTCGGACCCGAGGTCGGTGCGCATGCGCGGACTGCGCTGGGAGCGGCCGCATTGCCGATGAACAACACCGTTGTCGTGTCAGCGGAACTGGAGATCGACGGGTAGGTTTTTCTCCACTCGTCATTACAGCGAAAGCAGGCCTAGATGGTGCGCAGATCCACTCTGGTTCTGGTCGCGATTCTGATCGGCATACTCGGATTGTCCGGGTGTAGTTCGTCGTCGCAATCCCTCCTGGACCGAGTGCGCGACGACGGTGTACTCGTCGTCGGCACCGAGGGCACGTACAGCCCGTTCAGTTATCAGGGCGGGGACGGCCAACTCACCGGCTACGACATCGACGTCATCAACGCGGTCGGCGACGAACTGGGCGTCCGCGTCGACTTCGTGCAGACCCCCTTCGACTCGATCTTCGCCGGGCTGCAATCGCAACGCTTCGACCTGATCGCGAACCAGGTGTCGATCACCCCCGCCCGGCAGTCGACCTACGACCTGTCCAAGCCCTACACGGTGTCCGAAGGCCAGATTCTCACCGCCGCGAACAACACCACGATCACCTCGACGGCCGATCTGGCCGGCAAGACCACCGCCCAATCGTCGACGAGCAACTGGGCCGAGGTCGCTGCAGACGCGGGCGCGAACGTCGAGGCGGTCGAGGGATTCGTCCAAGCGGTCGCGCTCGTCAAGGACGGCCGGGTGGACGCCACCGTCAACGACTCGCTCGCCATCGCCGAATACCTGCAGCAGACCGGCGACACGGGAGTGCGGGTCTCCGGAAACACGGGCGACACGACGCTGCAGTCCTTCGTGGCCCGCAAGAACAGTGGCCTGATGGACGAGGTCGACGCGGCCATCGACACCCTCCGTGACAACGGCACCATCGCCGAGATCTCGAAGAAGTACTTCGGGAGCGACGTCGCGGCACCGACCTCCGACACCGCGGCACCGGTGAGCGAGGACGCAGGAACCACTGCGCCGTCGAAGATGCAGTTGGTACTCGACAACCTGTGGCCGATGCTGAAGGCGACGGTGACCATGACGATCCCGCTGACCGCCGTCAGTTTCGTTGTGGGACTGGTCATCGCGCTGGCCGTGGCACTCGCCCGGATCTCGTCGATCAAGCCCCTCGCCGCAGTGGCCCGGTTCTACGTCTCGATCATTCGCGGCACTCCCCTACTGCTGCAGCTGTTCATCATCTTCTACGGCCTGCCGCAGTTCGGCATCGTGATCTCGCCGTTTCCGGCGGCGGTCGTGGCGTTCTCGCTCAATGTCGGCGGCTACGCGGCCGAAGTCATTCGCGCTGCGATACTGAGCGTGCCCAAGGGCCAGTGGGAGGCCGCGCAGACGATCGGCATGGGATACCGAACCACGTTGCAGCGCATTGTGCTTCCGCAGGCACTGCGCACCGCTGTGCCGCCGCTGTCGAACACGTTGATCTCGCTGGTCAAGGACACCTCGCTGGCATCGACCATCCTGGTGACCGAACTGCTGCGCGTCGCGCAGCTGGCGGCGGCTCCGACGTTCGACTTCTTCACGCTGTACTCCGTTGCCGCCCTGTACTACTGGGTGATCTGCATAATTCTCTCGTTCTTCCAAGGCAAACTCGAAGTCCGACTCGACAGGTACGTGGCGAAATGACAGACCTGCTGGAAGTATCCGCACTGAAGAAATCGTTCGGACCGATCGAGGTACTGAAGGACGTCTCGTTCACCGTGCCGTCGGGCACCGTCACCGTCATCATCGGGCCGTCCGGCTCCGGCAAGACCACCGTGTTGCGAACGCTCAACGCTCTCGACCGAGCCGATGCCGGCCTGATCCGCATCGGCGACGTGTCGGTCGACTTCGCCGAGCCCGTGGACGCCGCGCGACTGCGCCACTTCCGCGCGCAGAGCGGCATGGTGTTCCAGAGCCACAATCTGTTTCCCCACAAGACCGTGCTGCAGAACATCATCGAGGGACCGGTGATCGTCCAGAAACGGTCCAAAGACGACGCCACTCGCGACGCTCACGCGATCCTCGACCAGATCGGTCTCGACGCCAAGTCCGATCAGTACCCGTTCCAGCTTTCCGGTGGCCAACAGCAACGCGTCGGAATCGCCCGAGCCCTCGCCTTACGCCCCAAGCTGATGCTGTTCGACGAGCCGACCTCCGCGCTCGATCCCGAACTGGTCGGCGAAGTACTGGGCGTCATCAAAGGCCTTGCCGCCGAAGGATGGACGATGGTGATCGTCACCCACGAGATCCGCTTCGCCCAGCAGGTGGCCGATCAGGTGTTGTTCCTCGAGAACGGCGTCGTCGTCGAACGCGGGACACCCGAGCAGGTTCTCGCGAACCCGACCGAGCCCCGCACCCGACAGTTCCTACAGCGGATTCTGGCGTAGAGGGGCTGCGCCCGTTCTAGAGGTGCGGTAGCACCTTGTCCAGGGTGATCGGGAGGTCGCGGACTCGGACGCCGGTGGCGTTGTAGACCGCATTGCCGATGGCTGCCGACGAGCCCACCGCACCGATCTCACCGATTCCCTTGCCGCCCATCGGGGCTAGCTCGGTGTCGACCTCCTCGATCCACACGGCCTCGAGATCGGTGACGTCCGCGCAGGCCGGGATGTGGTACTCGGCGAGGTCGTGGTTGGCGAAGCCGCCGAATTCGTGATCGACGACGCCGCTCTCCATCAACGCCATTCCGAGTCCGAACGTCATGCCGCCGATGAGCTGCGACCGGGCCAGCCGTGGATTCATCACCTTCCCGATGCCGAACACCCCCAGCATCCGGAGCACGCGTACTTCACCGGTGTCGACGTCGACCGCCACCTCGGCGAACTGGGCACCGAACGCCATGCGCGCCAACTCTTTCTGGGCTTCGACGTCGTCGGTTGTATCGGCCTCGGCGGAGTTACCCGGCTGCAACGGTCCCTGGTCCCGCAACGCGTTACAGACCTTGGTGACCGCCCAACCCCATGAGGAGGTGCCCGAGGATCCACCGGCACCGGGGGCCTTGGGCAGAGCGCTGTCGCCCAATTGCAGCGTGACGGCATCCGCATCGACCTCGAGCGCATCGGCGGCAATCTGTCGCAGCACGGTCCGCGCACCGGTTCCGATGTCGGATGCAGCGACGGACACCGTGATCGTGCCGTCCTGCTCGACACGCGCCGCCGCGGTACTCGGCGAGATCAGCACCGGGTAGCTCGCTGTCGCGACGCCCATTCCGAGCAAGACATTGCCTTCTCGGCGTCGGCCCGGCGTGGAGTCTCGACGATCCCAGCCGAATTTCTCGGCACCCTCGCGCAGGCACTGCACCACACTGCGGGAGCTGAACGGATTCCCACTCGCGGGATCGACGTCAGGTTCGTTGCGGATCCGGAGCTCGATCGGATCGATTCCGGTGGCCGTTGCCAATTCGTCGATCGCCGTCTCGACGGCAAACATGCCGGGTGCCTCACCCGGGGCTCGCATCCAGCGCGGGGTGCCGACATCCAGCGACGCGAGCCGATGCGTTGTGGCGCGGTTGGGCGAGGCATAGATGTGCCGGGTCGATTCCGACGTCTGCTCACAGAACTCGAAGATCGTGCTCGTCTGTTGGAAGGAATCGTGAGCGATGGCCTGCAGCCTGCCACTCGAATCCGCACCGAGGCGAACGTGATTGAGGGTCGGGGTGCGGTATCCGACGACATCGAACAGAGCCTGCCTCGGCAGAACCAGCTTGACGGTCTTGCCGGTTGCTCGCGCCGCCATCGCAGCGAGAACCGCGTTGGGCCGAGTACTGCCTTTCGCCCCGAAGCCTCCGCCGACGTTCTCGGCAATCACGCGAACATTCGCGGGTTCCAGTCCGAACGCCGTGGCGAGATCGCCCTGAACTCCCGACGGTGCCTGCGTCGAATCCCAGACCGTGAGTACACCATCGGACCATTGAGCCGTCGTGGCATGCGGTTCCATCGGACTGTTGTGCATCGGAGCCGTCGAGTACCAGTTGTCGACGACGTGCTCGGCCGTCGTCAATGCAGCGTCCGGATCACCGATCGTGACGTCGGTGGGGAATCCCGCGTTGACGGACTCGGGCGCGTACAGCGAGCTGTGATCGGCGCTCAGGGTGTTGTCGGGTGAGCGAACGTCGGCGTAACGCACCTGTACTCGGGCGGCCGCCGCGCGGGCATCCTGGAGGGTGTCGGCCAGAACGACGGCCACGATCTGGCCGCGGTAAGCAACGGAATTCGATTGCAGCACATGCAGTTCCGCATCTTCCACCTCGCCCAGCTTCTCGGCGTTGCCGTGCCACAGGAGCGCGTGCACCGCCGGGCCCCCGTCAGCGAGTTCGACGTTCTCGACCGTCCCGACGGGAACCGTCGCGGGCACGTACCAGGCGTACACCTGGCCGGCGATCGGCGGCTGCTCGGCTGCGTAGCGCGCTCGGCCGGTGACCTTGTCGACGGACTCGGTGCGCTGAATCGACTGGCCGATCGATGCCGTCATGACCGATCTCCCAACTCTTCGTGTGTGCCCAGCTCTGCCAATTCCACCAGAGTGCGCGTCACCAGGTTCGTGACCAGCGGAACTTTGAAGGCGTTGTCTCGCAACGGCTCTGCCGCGTGCAGTTCCTCGGTGATCGCAGCTCGGAACGACGCCTCGTCGGGAGCGGTTCCGAGCAATGCATGTTCGGCGGTTCGGGCCCGCCACGGTCGGTGCGCAACGCCGCCCAGCGCGATCGACACCCCACGTACGATTCCGTCCTCGACGTCGAGCACAGCGCCGATCGACGCGACCGCGAACGCGTACGACTGCCTGTCCCGTACCTTCCGATACGTCGAGACAGTGCCGTCGGCAGCCTTCGGAATTTCGATGGCGGTGACGATCTCGTCTCGGGCGACAGTGTTGTCTCGCGTCGGATCATCGCCGGGCAATCGGTAAAACTCGTCCATCGCGAGTTTCCGTTCACCGTCGACTCCGCGAACGACGACGCGCGCATCGAGAGCCGACAGCGCGACGGCCATGTCGGACGGATGCGTCGCCACGCACGACGACGAGGCTCCGAGGATGGCGAGGTTTCGATGCTCGCCGTTACGTGCCGGACAGCCCGAACCGGGTTCGCGCTTGTTGCACGGCTTGGATGCGTCCATGAAGTAGACGCATCGAGTGCGCTGGAACAGGTTTCCGCCGGTGGTGGCCATGTTGCGTAGCTGGCCCGAGGCCCCGGACAGCACTGCCCGCGAGAGCACCGGATACCGCTGGCGGACAACCGGATGCACCGCGAGATCGCTGTTGGACACCCCGGAGCCGATCCGCAACGCTCCGTCGTCGGCGACGTCGATGTCGTGCAACGGCAGTCGCGTCACATCGATCAACGCCGATGGTGCGGCCACACCCAGCTTCATCAGATCGACCAGATTGGTGCCGCCACCGAGCAACATCGCGTTCTCGTCCCCCGCCAGGCCTTCGAGAGCGTCATCGATCGCAGTGGCGGTTCGGTATTCGAAGGTTCTCATGACGCGTCCTGCACTGCGGGAACGATGTTCGCGTACGCACCGCAGCGGCACAGGTTGCCGCTCATGCGCTCGCGCACTTCGCCGGAGTCGAGTTCGACATCGGTGGCCTCGAGGTCTTCGGTGACCGCGCTGGGCCAGCCCTGTTTTGCTTCCTCGATCACCGCGACCGCCGAGCAGATCTGCCCGGACGTGCAGTACCCGCACTGGAACGCGTCACGATCGACGAAAGCCTGCTGCACGGGATGCAGAGTGTCGCCGTCGGACAGTCCCTCGACCGTGGTGATTTCGCGCCCGACCTGCGCGACGGCGAACGTGAGGCAACTGTTGATTCGCCGGCCGTCGACCAGGACGGTGCAGGCGCCACACTGACCGTGGTCGCACCCCTTCTTGGCCCCGACGAGATCCAGGTTCTCGCGAAGTGCGTCGAGCAGAGTGGATCGAGTGTCACAGTCGATCTCACGATCGGTTCCATTGACACGCAGAGTGACGTTGGTCATGCACGTGCGGATACCCGGGGCCTGTGCCACCAAACGCTCGAGCCGGCGGGTCGTGCGCGGAACTTCGTAGTGGGCTACGGGCGGATTCGAGCGGTGGTTGCAACGTGCCTGATCATTAGGGATGTTTGCGATGGTTCACCCGGGTTTCTCACATCAGGTTCGGATGACGTTC
>NZ_NOZG01000013.1:0-22660 GCF_002258575.1 Rhodococcus sp. 05-2254-5
ATCCCACGCCCGAGCAGGCCCCCACATCGCATAGGCCCCTCGAACGCACACCAGCCCCGCACCGAGAACACGGTGCGGGGCTGGAAGAGATTGTCCGACTGATCGATTGGAGTCGATCGTGCTCTCAGTCGTTGGCGTGCAACGCAGCGTTCAGCTCGACGCCGGTGCCCTTCCACGGCACAACCTCGACCGCACCCGAGAGCGAGTTACGACGGAACAGGAGGTTGGACTTGCCGCTCAGCGTCGCCGCCTTCACCACAGTTCCATCCGGTCCACTGACCTTCGTTCCGGCGGTGATGTACAGCCCCGCCTCGACGACGCAGTCGTCACCGAGTGAAATGCCGAGTCCGGAGTTGGCACCGAGCAGGCAGCTCTTGCCGACGGAGATGACGTTCTTGCCGCCACCGGACAGCGTGCCCATGATCGACGCACCGCCGCCCACGTCGGAACCGTCACCCACCACGACGCCCGCGGAGATGCGTCCCTCGACCATCGAGTTACCGAGCGTGCCTGCATTGAAGTTGACGAAGCCCTCGTGCATGACCGTCGTTCCACTGGCCAGATGAGCACCAAGGCGCACACGGTCGGCGTCGGCGATGCGGACGCCGGTGGGAACGACGTAATCGACCAGGCGCGGGAACTTGTCCACGCCGTAGACGGTTACCTGGCCGCGGGCACGTAGCTTCGCACGCACAGTCTCGAAGCCCTCGACCGCTGCGGGTCCGAAGTTGGTCCAGACGACGTTGGCGAGCAGTCCGAACAGTCCGTCGAGATTCTGACCGTGCGGCTCGACCAGGCGATGCGACAGCAGATGCAGTCGTAGGTACGCGTCGTGGGCGTCGATCGGAGCATCGTCCAGAGATGCGATGTTGGTGCGCACTGCGACGACCTCGACGCCGCGCGCCTCGTCCGCACCGACCAGCGCGGCCAGCTCCGCGGGGATGTCGGATCCTTCGAGCCGAGTCGTGCCGGCCTCGAGATCGGACCCGAGCTCCGGGCTCGGAAACCAGGTGTCGAGAACTACGCCCGATGTCGTGATGTTGGCAATACCTACTGCTGTTGCTCCCTGTGCACTCACGGCTCGAAGAATACGCGGTGGTGCGTCGTGCGTGGTTCGGTGACTGGGCGCCGCAGGTTCCCAGGTGATTTCCGGGCACACCGACCGGCGGTAGTCGCCGGTTCGGTCACGACGGCGGTTCGTTATCCGTTCGGCTGACGAGCGTGACCACATCGGGATTCGCGGAGACCGGCCCGGGGCCCGTGGGCTGACAGAGTGACGACAATGACCACCCGCAGGATTTCGCTCGGAAGAGGAGCAGTGTCGATGATGGCCGACGGGATGTCGTTCACCGGGTTGGTGGCAACCTTCGCTTCGACCATCATTCTCGGAGTCGCTTTCGGCTTGGTTGTCGCCGAGGCGTGGTAGAAATGCCCATCGGCTGACAGGGGATCGCCGTAGGCGGGGGATTCCATGAGATCGAGCAGGTCAATAGCTATGCGTTCGATAATCTCGGTGGTCGCTGCAACACTCCTGGCGGTGACCGGTGTGGTAGCCGGTTCCGGTACCGCAGCCGCCGCACCCAACTGCGCCGGAGTCGGTGGGAAGTCGGCAGAGGTCGCGAAAATTCCGGGGGCTGCGCTGGAGGGCCTTGCCGTCGATGGGTCGGGCCGCGCGTATGTCACCGATATCGTCTCGGGCCGGGTGTACCGCATCGACGCACCTGGACAGCCCGCGTATCCCATTGCGAAGGTTCCCAGCGGCGGCGGCGGAGCTCTGGCGTGGATGCCCGACGGGACGCTCCTGGTCGGCTACGGTGCCGATCCCCGTGTATTCGTCGGAGACGTCGTCAAGGCCGCCGGCATCGTTCGACTCGACATCGACACCCTTGCCGTCACTCCCTTTGCGAAGGGACTCAGTGCAGCCAACGGACTCGCCGTTGCTGCGGACGGAACCGTCTACGCTACCAACGACTTCGGTTCGCTCATCGGCCGCATCAGCCCCGACGGTTCTGTCGACCCGAGCTGGGCGCGCTTGCCGAGCGCCAACGGCGCGGTGCTCGATTCCGCTGGGAAATATCTCTACGTCTCTCGGACTTTCGTGAACGCGGGCGTCAGTCGAATTCCGATTGCAAATCCGTCGGCACCGGAAGACCTGCTCGATCTGAAGGGGCTCGACTCGTTGGCTGCCCCGGACGGTCTCACTCTCGACGCCGCCGGCCGTCCGGTGGTACCGCTCAATGCAGGCGGTTCCGTCGTCCGCATCGATGCTCCGGGGGTCACCTGCGTGATCGGTACCGGCACTCGGTTGACCAGTGTCGTCTCCTACGGTCGCTCCGAGCAGGGGTTTTCGAGCGGAAGATTGTTCGGCGCAGGCTTCGACGGCGTGGTCCGCGAGATTCCGGGGCCCAAAGCCTAGGGTTGTCGCCGTGACGCTCGATTTGCATGCCGACCCGATAGACCTCACCGCAGCGCTGGTGGACATCCCCAGTGTCAGTGAGGACGAGGCGCGTATCGCCGACGAGGTGGAGCAGGCACTTCGCGAGCAGACCACGGGCTTCGAGATAATTCGGAGCGGCAACGCCGTCCTGGCCAGAACCAACCGCGGGCTGGGTTCACGGGTGATGCTCGCCGGTCATCTCGACACCGTGCCGATAGCCGACAACGTCCCGTCGAGGCGCGAGCACGAGAGCGCCGAGGGGGACATCCTGCACGGCTGCGGGACCGTCGACATGAAGTCGGGCGATGCGGTGTTTCTTCACCTCGCCGCAACGATCGACAACCCGGCACACGACCTGACTCTGGTGTTCTACGACTGCGAGGAGATTGCTGCCTCACGCAACGGTCTCGGTCGCATCGAACGTGAGCTACCCGAATGGCTGAACGCCGACGTCGCGATTCTGGGCGAACCGTCCGGCGGGTTCATCGAAGCCGGTTGCCAAGGCACACTGCGTGTTCGGCTGACGGCGTCGGGAACCCGAGCGCACAGTGCCCGATCCTGGCTGGGCGACAACGCCATTCACAAGTTCGGTGCGGTGCTCAATCGGCTGGCGGCCTACCACGCTCGCAGCGTCGATATCGATGGATGTGTATATCGCGAAGGGCTGCAAGCAGTTCGGATCGCAGGCGGGGTGGCGGGCAATGTGGTCCCCGATGCCGCCGAGCTCGACGTCAATTTCCGTTTCGCACCGGACCGCAGTGTCGACGAGGCCGTCGAGCATGTTCGTGAGGTGGTCGACGGACTCGATCTCGGGTTCGAGGTGACCGACTCGTCACCGGGTGCGCTGCCCGGTCTGAACCAGCCTGCTGCCGCTGCGCTCATCGAGGCAGCGGGAGGGCAGTTCCGGGCCAAGTACGGCTGGACCGACGTCTCCCGGTTCTCGGCCCTCGGCATACCCGCGGTCAACTACGGACCGGGCGATCCCAACCTCGCCCACAAGCGCGACGAGCGCGTCCCGGTCGAACAGATCACCCACGTCACACAGGTTCTACGGAGCTACCTCTCCGCCGGATAGCCTGAACGCCATGAACAGCGTCGAGGGTCCCAGTGGTTTCGAACAGATCGGCAGCGAAAAGCCTGCCAAACACAAGGGATCCGTCGTACTTCGCCGCGGTCGAAACACCGAGACGTCCACGTCGGACCAACGATTGCTCGACGAACGCGGATCCGGCAATTGGATCCACTCGGACACCTGGCGCGTGCTGCGCATTCAGAGCGAATTCGTCGAAGGTTTCGGTGCTCTGGCCGAGGTGCCGCGAGCGGTGACGGTGTTCGGTTCGGCGCGCACACCCGTCGACCATCCCGAATACGAGCGGGCGCGTGAACTCGGAGCTGCCCTGGCGCGTGAAGGCTTCGCCGTGATCACCGGCGGCGGTCCCGGTGTGATGGAGGGCGCGAACCGCGGCGCGAGCGAGGCCGACGGGTACTCCATCGGACTGGGCATCGAGCTGCCGTTCGAGCAGGGCCTCAACGACTGGGTCGATCTCGGTGTCAATTTTCGATACTTCTTCGTGCGCAAGACCATGTTCGTCAAGTACTCCCAAGCGTTCGTGTGCCTGCCCGGAGGCTTCGGTACTCTCGACGAACTCTTCGAGGCGCTCACACTCGTGCAGACCGCGAAGGTCACACGATTCCCGATCGTGTTGCTGGGCAAGGACTTCTGGTCGGGATTGCTCGACTGGATCAAGACCACTCTCGTGAAAGAAGGCAAGGTGTCCGAGAAGGACCTCGACCTCATCCATTGCACCGACAGCGTCGACGAGGCCGTCCGCATCGTCCGGGAGGCCCAGCAGTGAGCGTGCAGCCGGTCGGCGTTTCGGGGATCAGCGTGTGTGTCTACTGCGCATCGGGACCGGTCGACGCGTCGTTCATCGATCTGGCGCGTGAGGTCGGTACCGAGATCGGTCGACGTGGTTGGCAGCTGGTGTCGGGCGGCGGCAACGTCTCGATGATGGGCGCGGTGGCCGCGGCGACACGCGCAGCCGGAGGCAACACCGTCGGTGTCATCCCGAAAGCGCTCGTGCACCGCGAGGTCGCCGACGTCGATGCCGACGAGTTGATCGTCACCGACACGATGCGTGAGCGGAAGAAGATCATGGAGGACCGAGCCGACGCGTTCATCACGTTGCCCGGCGGCATCGGAACGCTCGAAGAACTGTTCGAGACGTGGACGGCCGGCTATCTGGGCATGCACAGCAAGCCGATGGTGATGCTCGATCCGTTCGGGCACTTCGACGGCCTGATGCAGTGGATCGACGGTCTGAGCTCCACCGGGTTCGTGCAGCAACGAGCCCTCGACGCGCTCGTGCGCACCACTTCTGTCGACGAGGCCCTGGACGTGTGCGGCGCGTTGTGAAAGTTCACCAACCGAGCCCGCCTGACGAAGTGCTGGAAGTTGTTACTCTCTAGTAGGGTTAGTTATCTCACATCGTCTCAAAGGGGAGCTCATGGCTGTCGATGCCCGTCAGAAAATCGGAGTGACCGACCTCGCGGTCGCGTTGCCGAAAATGGTGACGGAGGTGCCGAGCCTGCTCAAGGGGCTGGCGGGCTTCACCCGCAAGCCGGACCAAAAGGTCTCCATCGGACTGATTTTCCAGGACGCGGCAGCCAAGAACAGCAGTCGACCGTTCGTCCGTTTCGAGGGTGAGTCGATCTCCTACAAGGACGCGAACGCGCTGGTCAATCAGTACGCCGCAGTGTTCACCGACCGGGGGGTCGTACGCGGCGACGTCGTCGGTGTGCTGAGCAAGAACCGCCCCGAGGCGCTGTTCGCGGCGCTGGCTGCCGTGAAGCTCGGTGCCACCGCAGGCATGCTCAACTACAACCAGCGCGGCGACGTGCTCGAGCACAGCCTCGGAATTCTCGAAGCGAAGGTGCTGGTCCTCGACGAGAACGCGCAGGAAGCGCTGGATTCTCTGGACGGCGAGCCCAAGGTTGGGTCGGTGTTGCCGCTGAAGGAGCTCGGCGAGCTGGCCGCGAAGGCGTCGACGGCCAACCCGTCGGTCACCGCGGAGATCCAGGCCAAGGAGAAGGCGTTCTACATCTTCACCTCGGGAACGACGGGCATGCCCAAGGCCAGCCTGATGAGCCACTTCCGTTGGCTCAAGTCGATGTCGGGCCTGGGCAACATGGGCGTGCGACTGCGCGGCGACGACGTCATCTATTGCTGCCTTCCGCTCTATCACAACAACGCGCTGACGGTGACGCTGTCCTCGGTGCTCGCCGGCGGCGCGACGATGGCCATCGGTAAGCAGTTCTCGGTGAGCAACTTCTGGGAAGACATTCGCGTCAACAAGGCCACGGCGTTCACCTACATCGGCGAGCTCTGCCGGTACCTGCTCACGCAGCCGAAGAAGGATTCCGACCGGGACAATTCGGTCAAGCTGATCGTCGGCAACGGACTGCGACCGGAGATCTGGGAGGAGTTCACCGAGCGATTCGGTATCTCCCGCGTCGCGGAGTTCTACGGTGCCAGCGAATGCAACATCGCCTTCATCAACGCACTGAACATGAAGAAGACCGCCGGAATCTGCCCGTTGCCGTATGCCGTGGTGCAGTACGACGAAGAATCGGGCAAGGCCAAGCGCGGCCACGACGGCAAGCTCCGCAAGGTCGGCAACGGTGAAGTGGGCCTGCTGCTGTCCAAGATCACCGACCGGGCCCCGTTCGACGGGTATTCCGACGACAAGGCCACCGAGAAGAAAATGGTGCGCGACGGGTTCAAGGACGGTGACGCGTGGTTCGACACCGGCGACCTCGTTCGCAAGCAGGGCTGGATGCACGTCGCATTCGTCGACCGACTGGGAGACACTTTTCGCTGGAAGGGCGAGAACGTCGCCACGACCCAGGTCGAGGGTGCACTCGGTAGCCACCCGGCAGTGGACGGTGCCGTCGTCTACGGCGTCGATATCGAGGGTGCCGACGGCAAGGCCGGTATGGCTGCGGTGACCCTGCGCGACGGTGAGTCCTTCGACGGCAAGTCGTTCGCCGAGCACCTCTACGACAAGCTGCCGACCTACGCGGTGCCGCTGTTCGTACGCATCGTCGACAGCCTCGAGCAAACCTCGACGTTCAAGAGCCAGAAGGTCGCTCTACGCAAGCTGGGGTTCCAGGAAGACGGTGACAGCGAACTCCACGTGCTGCGCGGCAAGTCCGGTGGCTACGAGAAGTTCTACGACGGCTACGTCGACGAGGTTGCCGCCGGCAAGGCCCCTAAGGGGTAACCAGCAAGCTCGAGGCGAGGGTGGCCTCGAGCCATCGTGCGTAGCGGTCGGTCGTCCAGCCCGACCGCTCGCACAACATTCGGTGCATTTCGGGGCTGGTCAGGGCCCAGATGGTGGTTCCTGCCGTTTCGAGGTCAACGGCCAGATCTCCACGTGCCCCGATCCACTCGGCGATCTGCATCATCGCCGATCTGCGTTGTCGGTCCTGGATATCGCGTCGTAGTGCTGCGATGTCCTCGTCGACGGCAGCCGCGCTGAGCAAGATGTCGTCGACCGCTCTGATTCGCGCGACCTGTTCGGCGATTCCTGACGCGAACATGCGGAGCTGCGTGCGTTGATCGAGTTCGTCGCGCACGGCCGATGCTGATGAGCGCTGCATGATCGGCGTCGGGTCGGTGTCTCCGCCGATGTCCAGATCCACCATTTCTCTGAGCAGCGTGCGCTTGTTCTTGAAGACGTGGAAGACGGTGTCCGCCGAGACACCTGCCGCGGCGGCGATCGACGGGACCGAGGTTGTGCCGTATCCGTGGGCGAGGAAGAGTCCGCGCGCGGCCTCGATGATGCGGAGTCGGGTGCCTTCGGCCTGCTGTTGCCGCACGGCGGAGTTGTAGGTCCTCTTGACGTTTTCGGTCATCGGGTCGAGTATATGCATATTGATCCGAGTGCCACTTGAACGAATCGGAGCGTCATGGATATCCAACAGGCGAAAGATCGAGTTGGACGGGTCTTCGAGGACGGATTCGGGCGGGGTGATCTCTCGACGGTGGATGCAGCACTCGCGCCGAGCGCTGTCGACCGGCACGCTTTCGGACAGGACGAACCGGATATGGCGGCACACCTCAAAGGCGCGATCGCGATGTTCCGTTCTGCGATGCCCGACCTGCGCGTGACGATCGGTGATCTCTTCGGGGAAGGAGACCGCATCGCCGCGCGGGTCGAGATGGAGGGAACCCATACGGGCTCGCCTCTGTTCGGCGTGCCATCCTCGGGGCTGTCCGTTGCGCTCGAACAGTTCCACGTCATCGAGCTCGACGCCGACGGACGTGGTGCCCGGCACTGGGCGAATGTGGGTGCCGACACCATCGCGCTCGGGCACCTCCGCCGAAATGCCACTATGGATGAATGAGCACTCTGTGCGGTAAGCCGGTCGCCGACGATCGAGCTCTGGTCATGGCGATCGTCAATCGCACCCCGGACTCGTTCTACGACGGGGGCGCGAATTTTTCCGACGATGCAGCGATGGCGTCCGTGCACAGGGCTGTCGCCGAGGGTGCCGACATGGTCGATATCGGCGGCGTCAAAGCAGGCCCCGGTGATCTCGTCGACGCGGCGGAGGAGATCCGCCGCGTCGTGCCGTTCGTCGAGGCCATCCGGGATGCGTATCCGGATCTGTTGATCAGTGTCGACACCTGGCGTAGCGAGGTTGCTCGCCTGGCCTGCGGGGTGGGAGCCGATCTGATCAACGACACCTGGGCCGGAGCCGATCCCGAGTTGGTGCGCGTCGCCGCTGCCGAAGGAGTCGGGATCGTCTGCTCGCACACCGGCGGTGCCGTTCCGCGGACCCGCCCGCACCGGGTTCGGTACACCGACGTCGTGGCCGATGTGGTCGCGGAAGTCACCGCAGCTGCCGATAACGCGGTCGCGGAGGGGGTGAAGAAGGATTCGATTCTGATCGATCCGACCCACGATTTCGGGAAAAACACCTATCACGGGCTCGAGTTGTTGCGTCGCGTGGACGTTCTTGTAAACACCGGGTGGCCTGTGCTCATGGCGCTGAGCAACAAGGACTTCGTAGGCGAGACTCTAGGGGTAGAGCTCGCCGACCGGTTGGAGGGAACATTGGCAGCGACAGCATTGGCCGCAGCAGGCGGAGCCCGGATGTTCCGGGTGCACGAGGTTGCGTCGACCAGAAGAGTCGTCGACATGGTGGCAGCGATCCAGGGACGACGAACCCCGGCGCGGACGGTCAGGGGGCTGGCATGACACTGGCCGATCGAACGGACATGACCCGAATGTGGTCCGAGACCAACAGCTGGGACACCCCCGAATGGACCATCGCCGAGCTCGAGGCCGCCAAGGCGGGCCGCACGGTGTCCGTGGTGCTTCCGGCGTTGAACGAGGAACAGACGGTGGCTGCCGTCATCGACACCATCCACCCGTTGCTCGGTGGCCTCGTCGACGAACTGATCGTGCTCGACTCGGGCTCGACCGACGAGACGGCAGTGCGCGCGAAAGCGGCCGGTGCCCGTGTCATCAGTCGCGAGGAGGCAGTACCGGGGCTCGATCCGGTACCGGGCAAGGGCGAGGTGCTGTGGCGATCGGTCGCGGCGTCGACGGGTGACCTCATCGCCTTCGTGGATTCCGATCTGATCAATCCCGATCCGGCCTTCGTCCCGAAATTGCTCGGCCCTCTGCTGATGGGCGACGGCATTCATCTCGTCAAGGGTTACTACCGACGTCCACTTCGCGTCAGTGGCACCGAGGACGCCAACGGCGGTGGACGCGTCACCGAGTTGGTGGCTCGACCCTTGCTCGCGGCGCTGCGCCCGGAGTTGACCGGCGTGATTCAGCCGCTGGGCGGGGAGTACGCGGGCACTCGTGAGTTGTTGTCCGCGGTGCCCTTCGCGCCCGGTTACGGCGTCGAGATCGGCCTGCTTCTCGACACGTACGACCGGCTCGGTCTGCAGGCCATCGGACAGGTGAACCTGGGAGTGCGAAAGCATCGCAATCGGCCGCTGGTCGAACTCGGGGCAATGAGTCGGCAGATCGTCGGAACGATGCTGAACCGGTGCGGCATGGTCGATTCCGGTGCCGGACTGATGCAGTTCCGCGTGGCAGGGGATTCGTTCGAGCCGTTCTCGACCGAAGTGTCGTTGGCCGATCGACCGGCGATGAACTCGCTGATCTGACCGACCACCAGGTGCGTCCGGCCGACGTGTCGGACAGCCGTGACAAGATCGTGGCATGTTGACGCTGTTGATCTACATCATCGTCATTGCAGTCGTCGCTGCGGCGTTGTTCTTCATCGCCGCAGCGGTGTTCGGTCGCGGTGAAGAGCTGGGGCCGTTGCCCGAGGGAACCACCGCAACAGTGCTGCCGGCCGAAGGAGTCACTGGTGCCGATGTGCGCGCGTTGAAGTTCCAGCAGACGTTGCGGGGTTACAAGCCCAGCGAAGTCGACTGGGCTCTCGAGCGCCTGGGCGGCGAGATAGACATGCTGCGGTCACGGCTGTCCGCGGCGCAGGAGTCAGGTTCTCGATCCCCGCTGTCGGGGCAGCCCGGCAGTGCGGGCTTCACGGATAGTTCTGGCCTCACCGACAGTGCCGGCCTCACGGATAGTTCGGGCGTCACAGGCACGGTCGAGTCGGACGAACGGTGAGCGCAGTCGCGGGGCCGGACGGCAAGCTGCGCTGCCCGTGGGGTGCCACCGACGACGAGCTGTATCGCACCTATCACGACACGGAGTGGGGGCAGCCGCTGCACGGCCGCAATGAGCTCTACGAGCGCCTGTGTCTGGAAGCGTTCCAATCGGGCCTGGCGTGGATCACGATCCTGCGCAAGCGGGAAAGCTTCCGCACTGCTTTCGCCGGGTTCGATCCCGACGCAGTGGCCCGCTTCGACAACGCCGATGTGGAGCGATTGATGAGCGACGCGTCGATCGTGCGGAATCGGCTCAAGATCGAGGCGGCGGTGAGCAACGCTCGCGCGATCATCGACCTCGACGACACCGATCTCGACACTCTGCTGTGGTCTTTCGCGCCGGAGCCCAGGTCACAGCGGCTCACGGAGTTCACCGACGTGCCCGCGTCGACACCCGAATCGACGGCGTTGGCCAAAGAGCTCAAACGCCGCGGGCTACGGTTCGTCGGTCCGACTACCGCCTACGCATTGATGCAGGCCACCGGAATGGTCGACGATCACCTGTCGAGGTGTTGGGTGCAGGTCACGAATACCGACTCAGGTTCCCCCCATCGACGGCGATAGGGAAGAATGGCACAGGACACTCCGTCGCCCCGCGACGAATTTATCTTTTAGGCCGAGGCGCCGAGCAGGTGGGCGCAGATCTGGAGGGAGCAGAGGATGGCGGCGATGAAGCCCCGGACCGGGGACGGTCCCCTCGAAGCAACCAAAGAGGGACGAGGAATCGTCATGCGTGTCCCGCTCGAGGGGGGCGGCCGTTTGGTCGTCGAATTGACCCCCGACGAGGCCGCGGCACTCGGTGACGAACTGAAGGGCGTCACCGGCTGATCGCCACGTCGATCGATCATCGCTCAGCCCCGCTCGCCGCACCGGCCAGCGGGGCTTTGTGTTGTCATCAGCGGTGTTGTGATCGGCAGGTCGTTTCCGGGGGAGTGCCGGAGAATCTGTCTCGATGTGAAAGAGGTGCTCGATGCTGACCGACGTCGTCGATCTGCTGGTCTGCCCACAGTGCCGCGTCCGTGAGGTCGAGTCTGGCCTGGGTCTCGGTGAGACCGATCGAAGTCTGTGGTGCGATCGTGGTCATTCGTTCGACGTGGCCCGGCAGGGGTACGTCAGCCTGTTGACAGGTGACGGCGGCAAGTTCACCGGTGATTCGGCCGAGATGGTCACAGCCCGTGAGAAGTTCCTCGGTGCCGGTCATTTCGAGCCCATCGCGGCGGCGGTGTCGGCGGCTGTTCCGCCCGAGTCGGACGTGGTCCTCGATGTCGGGGTCGGCACCGGGTATTACCTCGCAGGTGTCCTGGACGCGCATCCGGCCGCGCTGGGGGTCGGGGTGGACGTGTCCAAGTTCGCGGCACGCCGAGCCGCGCGGTCGCATCCGCGGCTCGGGTGCGTCGTCGCGGACATCTGGAGCGGGCTACCGATTCGGGCGGGTGCCGTGTCTGCGGTGACGTGTGTGTTCTCGCCGCGCAATGCCGGTGAACTGCACCGAGTTCTCGGCGACGACGGCACGTTGGTGGTCGTCACGCCGACGTCGCGGCATCAGCGAGAACTGCGCGGGCCGCTGGGGCTGATCGGCGTCGAAGAGGACAAGACCCGTCGGCTCGGTGAGTCGCTGTCGGGTCTGTTCGGGTCGGTGGCCGAGACCCCGCTCGAGTACTCGATGATGCTCTCGCACAACGACATCGAGGAACTCATCGGGATGGGGCCGTCGATTCGGCACGGTGACCCCGGCGCGCGGTCCGCGGCGTTGAAGGATTTGCCCGACACCGTCCCGGTCACCGCGTCGGTGACGGTGTCGACTTACCGAAAGATCTCTCAGCCCCGACGCGCCAGCGCGTCGTTGTAGACGGCGAGGGTCTGTTTCGCGATCGACGCCCACGAGAATTCGGCAACGGCCCGCTCGCGGCCGGCCTTGCCCATCGCCGTCGCCAGTGCGGGGTCGAGAGCGACCTCGTTGACGGTGTCGGCGAGGGTTCGCTCGAAGACGTCGGGCTCGTACGAGTTGTAGTGCACCAGCCGTCCGGTGCGGCCGTCGTCGACGACCTCGGGGATGCCGCCGACGTCCGACGCCACGACCGCGGTTTCGCAGGCCATCGCCTCGAGGTTGACGATGCCGAGTGGCTCGTACACCGATGGGCAGACGAATACTGCTGCGGCGGAAAGGATCTGGCGAATCTTGTCGGTGGGGAGCATGTCCTTGACCCAGAAGACCCCGCTGCGTTGCTCGGCCAATAACGCCACTGCGCGTTCGGTTTCTGCGGCGATCTCCGGAGTGTCGGGCGCGCCCGCGCACAGGACGAGCTGAATCGACGGATCGAAATGGTGTGCCGCGGCGATGAGGTGACCCACGCCCTTCTGCCGAGTGATGCGGCCGACGAACGCGACGATCGGCTTGCTGGGATCCACCCCGATCTCGTCGAGAGTCGACGTGCCGTGATCTGCGTACCACCGCTCGGTGTCGATCCCGTTGCGCACCACGTGGACTCGACTCGGGTCGAGGCGCGGATAGGCGTCGAGCACGTCTTTGGCCATGCCCTCGCTGACGGCGATGACGGCGTCGGCGTATTCCACCGCGTTCTTTTCCGACCACGACGAGATGCGGTAACCGCCGCCCAGCTGTTCGGCCTTCCACGGCCGTCGCGGCTCGAGCGAGTGGGCGGTGAGGATGTGCGGTACGCCGTACAGTTCTGCCGCGAGGTGACCGGCGAGGCCGGTGTACCAGGTGTGCGAATGCACCACGTCCGCTCCCGCTGCCGCGTTGGCCATCCGCAGTTCCGCCGACAACGTCGTCAGTGCTGCGTTGGCTCCGGCGAGTGCCGGATCGGGATCGTGCACCTGTGCGGTGTCGCGCGGAGCTCCCATGCAGTGGATGTCCACCTCGCACAGCGACTTCAGCTGCGCGGTCAACTCCGTGACATGAACTCCTGCGCCACCGTAGATCTCCGGCGGGTATTCCTTGGTCATCATCGCTACTCGCACGTGAACGAACCTACATTCCCCGGCAGTTGTGCGTGTACTGGTAGCAAGGTTCTCTCGGTGCGGATAGGTTGGGTGGGTGAGGACACAACCGCACGTACTAGGGATTGTGCTTGCAGGCGGAGAGGGTAAGCGCCTTTACCCGATGACCGCGGACCGAGCCAAGCCAGCCGTTCCCTTCGGGGGCGCCTACCGACTCATCGACTTCGTGCTGAGCAATCTCGTGAATGCCGGTTACCTCCGGCTCTGCGTGCTGACTCAGTACAAGTCCCATTCCCTGGACCGCCACATCTCGCAGACGTGGCGACTGTCGGGTTTCGCCGGGGAGTACATCACTCCGGTCCCGGCACAGCAGCGTCTCGGCCCCCGGTGGTACACCGGCAGCGCCGACGCCATCTTCCAGTCGCTGAACCTGGTGTACGACGAGGACCCCGAGTACATCGTCGTCTTCGGTGCCGACCACGTGTACCGAATGGATCCGGAGCAGATGGTGCAGCAGCACATCGACTCCGGAGCGGGCGTCACCGTCGCGGGTATCCGGGTTCCACGTAGCGAGGCATTCGCGTTCGGCTGCATCGACTCGGACGAGAACGGCAAGATCACCCAGTTCCTGGAGAAGCCGGCGCAGCCGCCCGGGACCCCCGACGACCCGGACGTCACGTATGCGTCGATGGGCAACTACGTGTTCACCACCAAGGTGCTCGTCGATGCCATCAAGGCGGACTCCGAGAACTCCGACTCCGACCACGACATGGGCGGCGACATCATCCCGGCGCTCGTCGAAGCAGGCGTGGCCTCGGTCTACGACTTCAACGACAACGTCGTTCCCGGTGCCACCGAACGCGATCGCGGCTACTGGCGAGACGTCGGCACCATCGACGCCTTCTACGACGCCCACATGGACCTCGTGTCGGTGCATCCCATCTTCAATCTCTACAACCGCCGCTGGCCCATCCGCGGATCGGCCGAGAATCTGCCGCCCGCCAAGTTCGTGCAAGGCGGCCTCGCTCAGGAATCCGTCGTCGGTGCCGGCTGCATTCTCAGCGCCGCCACCGTCCGCAACTCGGTACTGAGCTCGAACGTCATGATCGACAGCGGCGCGACCGTCGAAGGCAGCGTCCTGATGCCCGGAGTCCGGATCGGCAAGGGTGCCGTCGTTCGGCACGCGATCCTGGACAAGAACGTCGTCGTCGGTGACGGCGAAATCGTCGGAGTCGATCTCGAACGCGATCGGGAACGCTTCAACGTCAGTGCCGGGGGAGTCGTCTCCGTCGGTAAGGGCGTCTGGATCTAGAGCAGAGCCTGCGGCATGTGAGTGGAAATTCGTAGCGTGCTACGAATTTCCACTCACATGCGGCGCAGCCGCTCACGCTCTGGACGCGCAGATCAACCCGTCGCCCAGAGGGAGCAGCACCGTCGTCAGGCGCTCGTCCTCGGCGATGGCACGCGCGGCCGATCGAACGGCCACCGCAGTCGCGTCGCGCTGAGTCGGGTCGGCAACCCGGCCACCCAGCAATGCGTTGTGCAGCACCAGAACTCCGCCGGGGCGTAGCAACCGCACACTCTCGGCGACGAAGTGCGGATGGTCCGCGGGACTGGCGTCGATGAAGACCAGATCGTAGGTGTCGTCGGCCAATCGGGGGAGCACGTCCAACGCCCAGCCGTTGATCAGCCGAGTGCGGGACGGCGCGATTCCCCCTGCCCGGAATGCTTCTCGCGCTGCCCGCTGGTGTTCGGGCTCGGTGTCGATGGTAGTCAGCACACCGTCCGCTCGCATCCCGTCGAGCAACCACAGGCCGCTGATTCCCGCGCCCGTTCCGATTTCGACGACCGTCTTCGCGCCGAGCATCTGAGTGAAGATGCTCAGGATGGCACCGACGGACGGTGGCACCGGAGCGGCACCGAGGTCGACGGCTCGCTCTCTGGCTGCGATCAGAACCTCGTCCTCCTGAGCGGAGTCTTCGGCATAAGCGAGCATCTTCTCGGCGTTGGTCGGCACGTCCCGAGGTTATCGTGCCCGGGGCTCGATCTCACGCACACATTCTCAGGTGGGCCTCAGGTGATTCATACCGGACCCACACGCGGGTCGGTCAGGCTATGGAGGAATCGCAGGTCCGTCTCGATTGCGAAGTGTGAGCTGGAACATCCGAGGGTAGTCGTCGGTTGCATCAGAAGGACGTACGCAGTCCTGAGCAGGAGGATCCAACTATTTACAAGATCAACGGCGATCGCGACATCGCTCGTCTACCCGAGTCCGTGCCCACCCCCGACGACCTCAGCGGCACCGCAGTGTTCGATGCGACCGGCGAGAACTCCACCATGCCGTCCTGGGACGAGCTCGTTCGCGAACACGGCGACCGCGTCTACCGACTCGCGTACCGCCTCTCCGGCAATGCCCAGGACGCCGAGGACCTGACTCAGGACACCTTCATCCGCGTGTTCCGCTCCCTGTCGAACTACCAGCCGGGAACGTTCGAGGGCTGGCTGCACCGCATCACGACCAACCTGTTCCTCGACATGGTTCGTCGCCGCAGCCGTATCCGCATGGAAGCACTGCCCGAGGACTACGACCGCGTTCCGTCGGACCGGCCCAACCCCGAGCAGATCTACCACGACGCTCGCCTCGACCCGGATCTGCAGTCTGCGCTCGATTCGCTGGCACCCGAGTTTCGCGCCGCAATCGTGTTGTGCGACATCGAAGGACTGTCGTACGAAGAGATCGGTGCGACACTGGGCGTCAAGCTCGGAACGGTTCGTAGTCGCATTCACCGTGGCCGTCACGCGCTACGGGAGTACCTTCGAGTGCACGGGAAGGTCGACTCGGGTCACGCAAGTGTCCACTAGCTACGAGGAGGGTTGGATGACGCAGGCACGCAAGCCTCGGCAATTCAGCTCCACCGAACATCTGGCCAGTGAAGCCGTCGCAGCCTACGTCGATGGTGAACTACGAATGCCCGCCCACCTCCGCGCCGCTCACCACCTCTCCGAATGCCCGGAATGCTCGGCCGAGGTCGAGGCGCAGCAGCAGGCGCGTCGAGCGCTCCGCGGAGCAGGCGAGATGTCGATGCCACATTCGCTCCTCGGTTTGCTGAGCCAGATTCCGTCCTGTGTAGGCGAAGACGGGCCCGCTCGATCCAAGCGGTCGTTCATGGCGTCCGTCGAGGCCGTGCGCCGTCGTCGACGCTGACCGCCGCGTTTTCTGCCCGACGAGTCCTCACCTGCATCGAGCTGCCCCGACCGCTCGAGTGATACTGAACTCTCACACCGACGTATGCGAGGGGTAACCGGACGCGTGACATCGAATTCGACCAGCACCGAGACCACAGGCACAGCAGACGAAGGTCCACGGTTGCCGCCGCGTCCGGTCCATCGACCCACCGTCGATCCGGTGTCGGCCTCGGTGTTCGGACGTCCCGATGACATCGGCGGTTCGTTCTCCCCACGTCGCCCCGACGAACAACTGCCTTCCCGGCTGTCGGTCCGGCCGCCGGACCCCGTCTTGGCCGAGGCCTTCGGACGTCCCGACGACGCCACCGAGTCATTACAGCGCGACCCCGACGCCGTCGACGAGTCCGACGCCGGCCCCCAGGTTCCGGCCGATCCGTGGCGTGATCCCGCGTCCCGAGTGTCGCTGGGCGGCGCGGCCCTCGACACCCCACCACCTCCTGTACTCCCTCCTGGAACCAAGCTCGGCGTGCGCGACGTCTTGTTCGGGCGATCGGTATCCGTGCGGGCGCTCGTCGTACTCGGTATCCTGGCCCTCGTCATCGGCTTGGTCGGTGGTCTGTTCGGCCGGCTGACCGCCGAAGTGACCGGCGCTCTGACCAGTCAGAAAGTGACACTGACTCAGTCCAGTGGCGACGACGTCCCACGCGGCCAGATCAGCAAGGTGGCCGACGCGGTCCTGCCGTCGGTCGTCTCGATTCAGGTAACACTCGGCGAGACCGGAGGCACCGGCTCGGGCGTCGTGATCGACGCCGACGAGGGCTACATCGTGACCAACAATCACGTGATCTCGCTCGCCGCATCCGACGAGGACAAGTCGACTCTCGAAGTCACCTTCTCCGACGGCACCAAAGTGCCAGGACGCATCGTCGGCCGCGACACCAAGACCGACCTCGCCGTACTCAAGACCGACGTCGGCAACCTCACCGAGGCTCAGCTCGGACGCTCCGACGATGTCCGCGTCGGCCAGGACGTCATCGCCGTCGGGTCACCGCTCGGTCTGAACAAGACGGTCACCTCGGGCATCGTCAGTGCGCTCGACCGCCCCGTCGCGCTGTCGGGGGAGGGCACCGACACCAACGCCGTCATCGACGCGGTACAGACCGACGCAGCCATCAACCCGGGCAACTCCGGTGGCCCCCTCATCGACTTCGAAGGTCGCGTCATCGGCATCAACTCCGCCATCCGAAGCGAGAGCGGCGGATCGGTGGGACTGGGCTTCGCGATACCCGTCGACGAGGTCACCGAGGTGGCGCAGGCCCTGATTCGGGACGGCGTCATGCGGCACCCGGATTTCGGGATCAACGCGCGTTCGGTGATCAACGAAACCTCGGCCGGCGCAGAAGTCGCCAACGTCCGGGCCGGTGGGCCGGCCCAGCAAGCCGGAATCGTCGAAGGGGACGTCATCACCAAGGTCGGCGACCGCTCGGTGGGGGACGCGGACGAGCTCGTCGTCGCGGTGCAGGAAACCACGATCGGCCAGGCGGTGCCGGTGCAACTCGTCCGCTCCGGACGGCTGGTGGACCTGTCCGTCACGCCGGTTTCCGACTGACGACGTAGGCTGGCACCCGTGTTCGGCAACATCGGTTGGGGAGAGCTCGTCATTCTCCTCGTAGCAGCTCTGGTCATCCTCGGCCCGGATCGTCTCCCCGGTGCCATCAGCTGGGTGTCGAAATCGCTCCGCCAGGTCAAGGACTACGCCAACGGCGCGAGCCAACAACTCAAGGACGAGCTCGGCACCGACTTCGAGGACCTGCGTAAGCCCCTCGCCGACCTCAACCAACTCCGCGGCATGACACCCCGAGCCGTGATCACCAAACACCTGCTCGACGGCGACGACTCGGTCTTCAAGAACCCGCTGGACGACACCTTCAAGGGCAAGCCCTTCGACACCAAGCCCAAGAACATGGGCGGACCGACGCCGCAGAACGGCGTGTCCTCGGGCAGTACATCCGGGGGTGGAGTGTCGATGAGCAAGAACGAGCCGAAACTCGCGGCCGGCGATACCCCGCCCATCGACGCGGACGCCACGTAGGCATAGCCCCAACCGGCCCGACGAACCACCCAGTCTGCAGGCTGCGCCCGCCCGACCGCTGCGCCCCCCGTCGGATGAA
Source organism: Rhodococcus sp. 05-2254-5 (assembly GCF_002258575.1). NCBI lineage: Bacteria > Bacillati > Actinomycetota > Actinomycetes > Mycobacteriales > Nocardiaceae > Rhodococcus > Rhodococcus sp. 05-2254-5. The sequence goes on from NZ_NOZG01000013.1 coordinate 18,458, forward strand.
TGTGGGATTCAGTCGCTCTGAGTGCAACAAAGGCGCATTGATCCGCGGCGGGGCGGGCGGCAGGAGTGGGCGCGCCAGGGGCTAGAGCACCTTGTTCAAGAAGTCCTGGGTGCGGGGGTTCTGCGGGTTCCCGAACAACTCGTCGGGTGTTCCCTCTTCGACGATGACGCCCTCGGCCATGAAGATCACTCGATCCGCGACCTCACGCGCGAAGCCCATTTCGTGGGTGACGACCACCATCGTCATACCGCCCTTGGCGAGGTCGCGCAGTACCTGCAGAACTTCGCCGACCATTTCGGGGTCCAGGGCGCTGGTGGCTTCGTCGAACAGCATGATCGACGGGTTCATGGCCAGTGCCCGCGCGATGGCGACGCGCTGCTTCTGTCCACCGGAGAGGTTGGCCGGCTTGTAATCGGCCCGCTCGGACAGTCCTACCTGTTCGAGCAGCTGCAGGGCAGCGTCCTTGGCCTGCGACTTCGACATCTTCTTGGTCTCGACGGGTGCGAGCATGACGTTTTCGAGGGCTGTCATGTGTGGGAAGAGGTTGAAGTGCTGGAACACCATGCCGATGTTCTGGCGCACCTTGTCCAGGTCCACGTTCTTCGCCGTCAGGTCGGTTCCGTCGACGACGACCGATCCGGCGGTGATGTCTTCCAGCTTGTTCAGGCAGCGTAGGAACGTGCTCTTGCCGGAGCCGGACGGTCCGATCACGCAGACCACTTCACCGTTGGCGATCTCGGCGTCGATGCCCTTGAGAACCGTGTTGTCGCCGAACGCCTTCTGCAGGGCCTTGATCGAGATCTTCGTTCCCGGACCTCTGTCGACCGGCAGGTCTTTGGTCAGTTCGGTGCTCATTTGTTGATCCTCTTCTCGAGCCGGTTCGACAGCTTGGTGAGAGCCATGATGATGATGAAGTACAGGACGCCGACGATGAGCCACATGTTGAACGACTCGAAGTTGCGAGCGATGATCAGACGACCGGTCTGCGTCAGCTCGGCGAGGCCGATGACCGAGAGCAGCGAGGTGTCCTTGAGCGTGATGACGAACTGATTGATGTACGACGGGATCATCGTGCGAATTGCCTGGGGCATCACCACTTTTCGCATCGACTTGAGGTAGCTGATGCCGAGGCTGCGGGACGCCTCCATCTGGCCCTTGTCGACGGCGAGGATGCCGCCGCGGACGATCTCGGCCATGTACGCACCGGCGTTGAGCGAGAGCGTGATGATGCCTGCGGTGAACGCCGACATCTGGAAGTTCAGTGCCGCGGGTACGCCGAAGTAGATGAAGAATGCCTGCACCAGAAGTGGTGTGCCACGGAAGATGTCGACGTAGGTGGTACCGATGCCGCGGAGCACGATGTTGGTCGAGACGCGGAACAGGCCGAAGATCCCGCCGAGTACCAACGCGATGGCGATGGAGATGACGGTCAGCACGATCGTGAGCCACAGACCCTTGAGCAGCAACTGCCAGCTGCTGGCGATCAGGCCGGGGATGGAGGTGTCGGCGGTGGACGCGTCGGCGTTGAGGTAGGTGTCGAGAATCTCGTCGTACTGGCCGTTGGCGCGCAGGTTTTCGAGGCCGGTGTTGAACTGGTCGAGCAACTGGGCGTTGGTGCCCTTGGCGACGGCGAATCCGTAACTGGCACCGGCTTCTTTCTCGGTGACCGTCTTGAAGCCGTTGCCCTGGGTGATGCCGTAGGCGAGCACCGGGTAGTCCTCGAAGGCCGCTGCGGAGTTTCCGGTACGCACTTCCTCGAACATGGTCGCGGAGTCGTCGAAGCTGCGGATGGTGAAGCCGTACTGATCGGCGATCGACGTCGCGAACGTCGCACCCTCGGTGCCGTTCTTGACCGCGACCGACTTACCGCGCAGGTCTTCGTAGCCCTTGATCTCGTCGTTCGAATCCAGAATTGCCATCTGGACGCCGGAATCGAAGTACGGATCGGAGAAGTCGAAGGTGGCCTTGCGCTCGTCGGTGATCGACATGCCGGCGATCATTCCGTTGAACTGGCCGCTGGTGACGCCCTGGAGTGCGGTGTCGAATCCGACCTGCTCGACGGTGTAGTCGAAGCCCTGGTCGACGGCGATGGCCGCGAGCAGGTCCATGTCGATTCCGACGAGTTTGCCTGTCTCGTCCTGAAATTCGAAGGGCGCGAACGTGGTGTCTGTCGCGATCGAATAATTCTGGGCAGGCGGGGCAGGTTGTGCCGACGCCAGCGCGGGACCGAGTACTGATCCCAGCAGGGTTATCAGCAGTGCGATCAGTACCGGAACGACGACCGGCCTGACCCGATGCGGCTTCTTCATGAAGGCCACTCTCTATCGACAGTAGGATTGAAGGCAAATCATAAGGCTCCAACCCTGTCTCCCGCGTCGTTTGTCGGGTATAAGCGCCTGCCTTACAGTTTCCGGGTCGTGTCGATTCCCAGCGACATTCCCACCAGTCCGCGCTCGCGTACCGCAAGCTTTGCGGCGACCGACTCGAGTGCTTGTGCTGCAGGCGAATTCGGGTCGCTCAGTACAATCGGCGTGCCGGCGTCGCCGCCCTCGCGGACGGCGGTGTCGAGCGGAATCTGGCCCAGCAGAGGCACCTTTGCACCCACGGCCTTGGTGAGGCGATCCGATACGTCCTGTCCGCCACCGGATCCGAAAATATCCATGCGGGTACCGTCGGGCAGCTCGAGCCAAGACATGTTCTCCACGACGCCCGCGACGCGCTGACGCGTCTGCAGTGCGATCGCTCCGGCGCGCTCGGCGACCTCGGCAGCGGCTTGCTGAGGGGTGGTGACCACGAGGATCTCTGCGTTCGGAATCAGTTGTGCGACAGAGATTGCCACGTCGCCGGTGCCGGGCGGAAGATCGAGGAGGAGCACGTCCAGGTCGCCCCAGAACACGTCGGCGAGGAATTGCTGCAAGGCCCGGTGCAGCATGGGTCCGCGCCAGACGACCGGGGTGTTGCCCTCGGTGAACTGAGCGATCGAGATGAACTTCACGCCATGCGCCTGCGGCGGCATGATCATCTTCTCCACCTGCGTGGGTCGCGCGTCGTTGCCGAGCATGCGGGGAACGGAATGGCCGTAGATGTCGGCGTCGAGCACACCCACCGACAGGCCGCGGGCGGACAGGGACGCGGCAAGGTTGACCGTCACGCTGGACTTACCCACGCCGCCCTTGCCCGACGCCACCGCGTACACGCGCGTCAGCGATCCGGGTTGCGCGAAGGGAATGACCGGCTCGGCGGAATCGCCGCGCAGGGACTTGCGCAGTGCGGTGCGTTGCTCGTCGTTCATCACGTCGAGTTCGACCGTCACGGTGCCCACACCCTCGACGTCGGCGACGGCGTTCTTCACGCGATCGCTGATCTCGGTCTTCATCGGGCAACCGGAGGTCGTCAAGTAGATGCCGACGCCGACGGCTCCGTCGGCGGCGATGTCGATGCTCTTGACCATGCCGAGGTCGGTGATGGGTTTACGGATCTCGGGGTCGATGACCTTCGTCAGCGCGGTCCGAACGTCGGATTCGGTCAGTACAGCCATTGCTTCATGCTAGGCGGTGCGCCGACTCCCGATGAACAGCAGGGCAGCTCGATCTAGTGCTGCGTTGAATTCAGTGAATCCGCGGCAGCTGGTCCGAGGAGGGCACGATGCCGGTGGCGTAACCGGCCGACCATGCGAGCACGTTCGCCACGTAGGCCATCGAATTGTTGTAGCGCAGGATTGCTCGGGTGGTCGAGGCCAGGTCGCGGGCGTTGGTGCCGTCGTCGCACAGGTACATACCGGTGGCCAGGGCCGCGTCGTACAGGTTCTGTGGGTCGGAGACTCCGTCGCCGTTGCCGTCGGCGTGGTAGAGGTTCCACGTAGAGGGCAGGAATTGCATCGGGCCGACTGCGCGGTCGTACTGGGTGTCGCCGTCGAGCGCGCCGCCGTCGGTGTCACGAATCACCTGATTGCCGGCGAGGGTGCCGTTGAGAACCGGCCCGAGAATGGGCTCGTGCAGTTCGCCCGAGTCGTCGACCTTGCCGTTGTTGGCGTGGGTGGACTCGACGCGGCCGATGCCGGCGATGACGGTCCAGCTGATGCCGCAGCCGGGCTGCTGCTGGGCCAGGATGCGCTCGGCGTTCTTGTAGGCGGAGACGTTGACGACCGGGATCGCGATGGGGCTGACAGCAAGGTTGGTGGGCAGCTCGGGTGTGGGCCAGACA
>NZ_NOZG01000035.1:0-20305 GCF_002258575.1 Rhodococcus sp. 05-2254-5
ATCCCACGCCCGAGCAGGCCCCCACATCGCATAGGCCCCTCGAACGCACACCAGCCCCGCACCGAGAACACGGTGCGGGGCTGGAAGAGATTGTCCGACAGCTACTTCAGGAATCCCGAGATGCCGTCACTTCAATGCAGCAAGGTTCGCCACCGACTGCTTCACATCGGTATCGAGTGCACGGGCGACCACCGAACCCACCGGACCGAACAGCACGCCCCCACCGAATTTCGCGTCGAGTGTCAGCTCCGAACCGCCCTCGGCCTCACGCACGTGGACGGTCAGCGAGATCCTCACTCCACCTTTGCCGCGGCCCGACATCTCGATCAGCTTCGGCTCCTCGTACTCGGTGAACTCCCAGTTGATCGTGTTCTTGAAACCCTTCACCTTCACCAGCGACTCGACCTTCGTGCCCTTGCCGACCTTGTTCGGCGGCGGACTGCACCAACCACCGTGGATGGTCATCCACTCGTCGAACCGGTCGAGCGCGGAAGCCTTGTCCCACGCGCCCTGCGGGTTCTCGGGCATCTGTACCGAGACACTGATCGTTGCCATGCATTCGAGCCTGTCACAACTTGGTCGCAGGTTCAGACGGCGAGCACTAACCTGAGACGATGGCCACGCTCGAGATCGAAGGCCGAAAGGTCTCCGTCACCAACCTCGACAAGGTGCTGTTCCCAGAAACCAGCACCACCAAAAGCGACATCATCGAGTACTACGCTGCCATCGCCCCGGCGATGCTGCCGCACGTCGCAGGACGCGCCGTGACCCGCAAGCGGTGGCCGAACGGCGTCGAACAATCCTCGTTCTTCGAGAAGAATCTCGCCGCATCCGCACCCGACTGGCTCGACCGCCGATCCATGCAGCACTCCGACCGAGTCGTCACCTACCCGTTGTTCTCCACCGCAGCGGATCTGGTGTGGCTCGGGCAGCAGGCGGCCATCGAAGCGCACGTGCCGCAATGGCGTTTCGACGGCACCGAACCCGGCCCTGCCACCCGCATGGTCTTCGACCTCGATCCCGGCGACGACGTCGACCTCGCCCGATGCGCTGAGGTGGCCTGCGAGATCCGTGACCTCATTGCAGACATCGGCATGACCGCGTACCCGGTCACCAGCGGCAGCAAGGGAATTCACCTGTACGTACCGCTGGACAAACCGCTGTCGACGTCCGGCGCATCCACCGTCGCCAAACGCGTCGCCACCCTGCTCGAAGAACGGTCACCGGATCGGGTGACCGCCACGATGGCGAAAGCGAAGCGCACGGGTCGAGTGTTCGTCGATTGGAGTCAGAACAACGGAAAGAAGACAACCGTTGCGCCGTACTCACTTCGGGGCCGATCCCTACCCACCGTCGCGGCCCCCCGAACCTGGGAGGAGCTCGAATCGCCAGGGCTGCAACAACTTCGATTCGAGGAAGTTCTGGAACGGTTCCACGACACCGGAGACCTATTGGCCGATCTCGACCCGAAACCGGCAGCGGAAGAGCACGACACCTCCGACACGGACAAGCTCGGCAAGTACCGCAGCATGCGTAGCGCGGACCGAACTCCAGAGCCTATCCCGAAAACCGCCGAGCCCCAGGGTAACGACGATACGTTCGTGATTCAGGAACACCATGCGCGACGCCTGCACTACGACTTCAGGCTCGAACACGACGGTGTCCTGGTGTCGTGGGCCGTCCCCAAGAACATCCCGGTCGAGACCGGGCAGAACCGTCTGGCCGTCCACACCGAGGACCACCCGCTCGAATATGCGACGTTCTCCGGACGAATCCCCAAGGGCGAGTACGGCGGCGGTGACGTCTCGATCTGGGACAACGGAACGTACGAGCTCGAGAAGTGGAGGGACGACGAAGTCATCGTCGTTCTGCACGGAGCCAAAGCACGCGGCAGGTTCGCCCTCATCCGCACCAAGGGCAACCAATGGCTCATGCACCTGATGAAGGACCAACCCGGAGAGCACCCGATAAAAAAGGACAGCCCGCCGACGGACAAGCCGGTGCTGAAGAACATCTCACCGATGCTTGCAACCGCGGGCGACATACTCGATCTACCCGAGGACGAGTGGTCGTTCGAGGGTAAATGGGACGGCTTCCGTATCGTCGCCGAACTGACTCACGGTTCGATGTCCCTGCGCACCCGAAGCGGAAACGACTACACCGAGAAGTTCGGAGCCATCGGCTCTCTCGCCGAGGACCTGGCCGATCACGACGCCGTCATCGACGGTGAAGTGGTCGTCTTCGACAGCAACGGCATCAGCAGCTTCGAGAAGCTACAGAACGCCGCCCGCGACGACATCCGGTTCATCGCCTTCGACCTGCTCCATCTCGACGGCACTTCCCTCGTGCGCAAGAAGTACTCCGACCGGAGACGATTGTTGGAACTGCTCACCACCGGCCTCGACTCGGTTCTGGTGCCGCCGTTGTTGACGGGTTCGGCTGCCGACGCCATCGCCGAGAGCCGTGAGCGGGGGTGGGAGGGAGTCGTCGCCAAGCGCACCGATTCGATCTACCAGCCGGGCAAGCGCGCCCACACCTGGATCAAGTACAAGAACTGGCGCACGCAAGAAGTGGTGATCGGCGGTTGGCGACGCGGCCAGGGGCGTCGTTCCGGCGGATTCGGCTCACTGCTGATGGGGATCCCCGACGGCGACGGTCTTCGCTACGTCGGTCGCGTCGGCACCGGTTTCGACGATCGCGCGCTCGATTCACTCGCCGGTCTGCTGGCTCCGTTGGAAACGTCGGACAGTCCTTTCTCCACGACGCTTCCCACTGCCGACAGGCGCGGTGCCGTATGGGTGGAGCCGGTTCTCGTCGGAGAAGTGCGGTTCTACGAGGCCACCGAATCCGGCCACCTGCGTCACCCGAGCTGGCGCGGACTGCGCCCGGACAAGTCGCCGACGGACGTCGTTCCCGAGTAGCCCACGCCGGTATTTCAGCGGCGAATTTTGTCGAATCCCAGAAACCGGCAGAAAAACCGTTCTTCGGTTGCCATAGAATCACCGGGTGCGTACCGTTGCGCTCATCGTCGCCCGGGGAGCGTAACGAGTCACAGTTCAATAGCTATATCGAGTTGCGGGCCAGCTCTACGGGGGCTTGCCGAATCGTCGAAACGCGCGCCGTTTCGATTCAGGCATGGAGGGGTTTACCAGATGCGGGTTCTCAAGTTGGCAGGCGCTGTCAGCATGACGGCGGTTGCCGTTCTCTGTTCGACGCTTGTCGGCCCAGGTCAGGCCGCTGCGGCACCCTTGTTTCCGACGCCGATATCGGACGGTTTCTACGCTCCGCCCGCCGACCTTGCCGCTATGGCACCGGGGGACGTGATCTCCAGCCGGCCGATGCCGCCACCTCCCGGCTTCTTCGACGTCGACGTGTGGCAGCTGAAGTTCCGCTCCACGAATTCGGCGGGCAATCCCATCGCGGCGATCAACACCGTGCTGGTCCCCCGCAACAAAGCCCCCAACGGGCCGGTGCTGTCTTACCAACACATCATCAACGCACTCGGTCTCGAATGTGCACCGTCACAAGCGCTCTGGTCCAACGATCCCAATCTGGCGATCCGCGAGGCACCCGCGCTGAACGCCGTTCTGCAGCGTGGCTGGACGGTTGTCATCGCCGATCACCTCGGCCCCAACAGTGCCTACGGTGCAGCCAAGCTCGGCGGACAGATCGTCCTCGACAGCATCCGCGCCACCCAGCGTTTCGATCCGCTGCAGCTGCGGCAGAGCCCGGTTGCCTTGGCCGGATACTCCGGTGGCGGCATGGCGACGGCGTGGGCAGCAGCGTTGCAGAACGACTACGCACCCGAGCTGAACATCGTCGGCAGCGCCGCGGGCGGTGCTCCGATGAATCTCGAGCGCATGGCTCGCGATCTCGGTTTCGCACCCCACCCGGTGTTCGGTCTCGCCTTCGCCGCTGCGCTCGGCCTCGAGCGCGAGTATCCCACTCGCATTCCGATCAGCTCCCAGTTGAACCCGTTGGGCAAGCAGATCGAAAGCGAGATCCAGAACGGATGCACCAACGACATCATCGCCGCCGGAGCCGGTAAGAGCGCGATGGAGGTCGCGGGCACGTTGGACCTGATGAACAGCCCGGAGATGATCGCGGCCGTCAACGAGAACAGCGTCGAGATGTACCCCGGTGTGCCGAAAGCTCCGTACTTCGAGTGGCACAGTCCCACCGATGCGCTCATCCCGGTCAGCTCGATCGACAACACGATCGCCCGGTACTGCCGGGCCGGGGTCAACGTCACCGAGGTCCAGGTACCCAGCAACGATCACCTGACCGCTGCCGTACTCGGCCTGCCGCAGGCTCTGGAATGGATCGATCAGCGGTTCGCCGGAGTACCTGCCGTTTCCAACTGCTGACCGTATTGTCCGACCCGGTGCGTGCTGAATGAGCACGTGGGTCGGTTAGGCTAACCTCGCAAATACACGCGCGAGGAGTCCCCATGAAGAAGACCGTCCACGTAGTCGCCGCCGGTGCCGCAGTCATGGCACTGGCGGTCGGCTGTTCGTCCAGCGACGAATCCACTGCCTCAGGTAACTCCGAGAACAGTGCCAACTTTCCCGTCACCATCGAGCACCACTTCGGTGAGACGGTCATCGACGCCGCACCCTCCCGCGTCGTGACCATCGGATTCAACGAGCAGGACTTCGCGCTGGCGCTCGGAGTCAAGCCCGTCGCCACCCGTGGAAATCTCAGTTACGACTACCGCCAACGCCCCTGGGCCCAGGAAGCATTGGGCGGCACCGAGATCCCCGAGGTCGGCAGCACCGACCTGAACCTCGAGCAGATTGCAGCGCAGTCACCCGACCTGATCCTCGGACCGTACTCGTTCATCGATCAAGGCCAATACGACCAACTTTCGGCGATGGCCCCGACGATCGCAGACATCGGTGGATACGACGACGTCCCCGCGGCCACGTGGCAGCAGGAATTCGCCGTGGTCGGCGAGGCACTGGGCAAGAAGCAGGAATCCGACGAGCGAACTGCCGAGCTCGAGCAGAAGTTCGAGACCACCCAGACCGACAACCCTCAGTTCGCCGGCAAGGCACTGACACTCGCGTTCGTCATGGACGACGGCAGCTACTTCGTTCTCGGTAAGGACGACATCCGAGCACTGTTCTTCACCGACCTCGGCTTCGAGATCCCCGACGCCAGCGAAACGGTCAGCCCCGAAAACCTCAGCCGACTCGACACCGACGTCCTCGTCATCGCCGGACAGAGCCGCGAACAACTGCAGGCAAACCCGCTGATCGCCGCACTCGACGTCGTGAAGCAGGACCGCACCGTCTACATCGGCTCGTTCAGCACCGACCTACCGTCGGCTCTCGGCTACTCGAGCCCACTCTCCCTCGACTACGCAATCGACGGATTCACCCCGATGCTGGCCGCCGCAACCGACAACGACCCGGCCACCGTGGTCCCAGATCCGATTTCATAGGTCACTCCGCAGGCTGCGCTCCCGGCCTTCCTAGCTCACTCCGCTGGCACGGTGTGCGCGAACTGTGTTCGATGCAGCTCCTCGTAGCGGCCGCCCGCTGCGAGGAGCTCGTCGTGTGTTCCGCGCTCGATGACCTGTCCGTTCTCGATCACCAAGATGGCGTCCGCTGCTCGGATGGTCGAGAGCCGGTGCGCGATCACCACCGACGTCTTGCCCTCGAGCGCCTCGGCCAGCGCTGCCTGCACGGCGGCCTCGGACGTCGAATCCAGTGAGGCCGTGGCCTCGTCGAGAATCACCACCCGTGGCTGCGCGATCAGCAGCCGGGCGATCGTCAGGCGTTGACGCTCCCCGCCGGACAGGCGGTAGCCGCGCTCGCCGACGATCGTCTCGAGTCCGTCGGGCAGGGAACGCACGAGATCGGCAAGTCTGGCCCGCGACAGTGCGTCCCACAGTTCCTCCTCGGTGGCGTCGGGCCGTGGCAGCAGCAGATTCGAGCGAATGCTCTCGTGGAACAGATGACCGTCCTGAGTCACCATTCCCACTGTGTTGCGGACGGATTCGGCGGTCAGGTCCCGCACGTCGACGTCGCCGAGCCGCACTGCGCCGCTGTCGACGTCGTACAACCGAGCGACCAGTTGCGCGATCGTGGACTTGCCCGCACCCGAGGTACCCACCAGGGCGACCATCTGACCGGGTTCGGCCCGGAACGACACACCGTGCAGAACCTCCTCGCCGCCACGGGAATCCAGAGTTGCGACCTCCTCCAGGGACGCGAGCGACACCTTGTCGGCCGACGGGTACGCGAACCTGACGTCGTCGAGTTCGACGGCCACCGGCCCCGGGGGCAGCACCGTCGCGTCCGGCTTGTCGGCGATCAGAGGAACGAGATCGAGCACCTCGAACACTCGCTCGAAACTGACCAGCGCGCTCATGACCTCGACACGGGCACTCGCCAGTGCGGTCAGCGGCGCGTAGAGCCTGGTCAGCAGAAGGGACAGTGCGACAACCGAACCCGGGTCCAGTCGACCACTGAGTGCGTAGAAGCCGCCGAGTCCGTAGACCACGGCGAGGGCAAGAGCCGACACCAGGGTGAGCGCCGTGACGAACACGGTCTGCACCATCGCGCTCCGAACCCCGATGTCGCGGACTCGGGCGGCTCGAACCGCGAACTCGACGGATTCCTGGTCGGGGTGCCCGAACAGTTTGACCAGTGTCGCTCCCGGCGCCGAGAAACGCTCGGTCATCTGGGTGCTCATCGCCGAATTGTGTGCTGCCGCTTCGCGTTGCAGACGTGCGAGGCGTCGACCCATGCGGCGTGCAGGCAGGACGAACACCGGCAACAGGATCAGCGCGAGCAGAGTGATCTGCCAGGAGATTCCGATCATCACCACCAGCGTCAGAGCCAGCGTGACCACGTTGCTGACGACTCCGGACAACGTGGTGCTGAATGCGCGTTGGGCACCGATGACGTCGTTGTTGAGGCGACTGACCAGAGCGCCGGTTCGGGTGCGGGTGAAGAAGGCGATCGGCATCCGCTGCACATGGTCGAACACCGCGGTGCGCAGATCCAGAATCAGACTCTCACCGATGTTGGACGAAAGCCACCGGTTGATCAGACCGAAGCCTGCGTCCACGATGGCGATCACCGCGATGGCCAGAGCCAACAGCACCACCACACGTAGCTCTCGCCCGTCGACGATCGCGTTGACCACCCGCCCGGCCAATACCGGAGTTGCCACCGCAAGCACCGCCAGCGCGACGCTGAGCACCAGGAAGCCGCCGAGGGCGCGTCGATGCGGTGCTGCGAACGACAGGATCCGACGCGCAGTCTCCTTGGAGAACGAAGACTGCGCGCCGGAGCTGTTCATCGTGCGATACATCTGGTTCCACGCGGTCATCTCCATGCTCATGACACCAACGTAGAACCTCGACCGAACTCGAGGTCAAGCAGAGCCCGAGAACGGTCGCCGTCACCTCACGCGGCAGCGGCAGCTTCCGCCGGTTCCAGCGCGAGCGCCAGTATGTCGGCCACGTCGGTCATCGGCCGAACGTCCAACGCCTCCAGGACCTCCGCAGGGACGTCGTCCAGATCGGGTTCGTTGCGTGCCGGAATGAACACCGTCTTCAGCCCGGCGCGCTGACCCGCCAGCAGCTTCTGCTTGACTCCACCGATCGGCAGCACACGTCCGTTGAGCGTCACCTCTCCGGTCATTCCCACGTCCGACCGCACCGGACGCCCGGTGGCCATCGACACCAGGGCCGTCACCATCGTCACGCCCGCCGAAGGACCGTCCTTGGGCACTGCCCCGGCCGGAACGTGCACATGGATACTGCGATCCAGTGATTCGGCAGTGACGCCGAATCGAGCTGCGTGCGCTCGCACGTAGGACAGCGCGATCTGCGCCGACTCCTTCATCACGTCGCCGAGCTGGCCGGTGAGCGTGAGGCCCGCGTCGCCCTCGGTGGAGGCCGCCTCGATGAACAGCACGTCGCCGCCGAGCCCGGTCACTGCCAGACCCGTTGCGACGCCGGGCACTTCGGTTCGCTCGTGCGCCTCGGGGGTGAAGCGCGGACGACCGAGGTAGGTCACCAGATCCGGCTCGTCGATCTCGAGCACGTCCGTGGTGCCCGCGAGTTTCGTCGCCACCTTACGTAGAGCCTTGGCCAGCAAGCGTTCGAGTTGCCGCACCCCGGGCTCGCGGGTGTAATCGGCAGCGATCTTGCGCAGTGCGGCGTCGGTGACGGTCACCTCGTCGGATGTGACTGCCGCCCTCTCCATCTGACGCGGAAGCAGGTAGTTCCGAGCGATGACGACCTTGTCGTCCTCGGTGTATCCATCGATGGTCACCAGCTCCATGCGATCGAGCAGTGGGCCGGGAATCTGATCGATCACGTTGGCGGTGGCGAGGAACACGACGTCGGACAGGTCGAGATCCAGATCGAGGTAATGGTCGCGGAACGTGTGGTTCTGCGCCGGGTCCAGCACCTCGAGCAGTGCGGCGCTGGGATCACCACGGTAGTCCGAACCGACCTTGTCGATCTCGTCCAGCAGCACAACAGGATTCATCGATCCCGCCTCGCCGATCGCCCGCACGATGCGGCCCGGCAATGCGCCGACGTAGGTGCGACGGTGGCCGCGGATCTCGGCCTCGTCGCGAACCCCACCGAGGGCAACACGGACGAAGGTACGACCGAGAGCGCGGGCCACCGATTCGCCCAACGAGGTCTTACCGACACCGGGAGGTCCGGCGAGAACCATGACGGCACCGGAGCCGCGTCCGCCGACGGACTGCATACCCCGCTCGGAGCGCCGTGCGCGAACGGCCAGATATTCGACGATGCGGTCCTTCACGTCGTCGAGTCCGTGGTGGTCGGCATCGAGAACGGCTCGCGCCGAATCGATGTCGGTGTTGTCGGTCGTGGTGTTGTTCCACGGCAGATCCAGCACGGTGTCGAGCCAGGTGCGGATCCACCCCGACTCGGGGCTCTGATCACTGGCCCGCTCCAACTTGCCCACTTCACGGAGCGCCTGTTCGCGCACCTTCTCGGGCAGGTCCGCAGCCTCGACACGGCCGCGGTAATCATCCGCACCGTCGGGTTCGTCCTCGCCCAGTTCTTTTCGGATAGCAGCGAGCTGCTGGCGCAGGAGGAACTCCTTCTGCGTCTTCTCCATGCCCTCTCGGACGTCGCCGGAGATCTTGTCGTTCACCTCGACCTCGGCCAAGTGAGCCTTGGTCCACTCGATGAGCGAGTTCAATCGCGCTGCCACATCCGGGTTTTCGAGCAGGTCACGCTTTTGCACGTCGGTGAGGTACGACGCGTAACCCGCGGTATCGGCGATCGCGCCGGGGTCGGTGAGCTTGTTGACCGAGTCGATCACCTGCCAGGCATCGCGGCGTTGCAGCATCGCGACGACGAGTTGCTTGTATTCGGCCGCGAGCGCCTTGAGGTCGTCGTTCGGGGTCGTATCGGCGACGGGTTCGGCCTCGACCCACAGGGCCGCCCCGGGGCCACTGACCCCGTGGCCGATGTGCGCACGACGAGTTGCCTTGATAACGGCGGCCGGGCGACCGTCGGCCAACCGTCCCATCTGCACGATGGTGGCGAGAACGCCATAAGCGGCGTACCGATCTTCGAGTCGGGGAGCGACGAGCAGCGTGCCGTCGTTGCTCGCCTTCGCTGCGTCGACGGCGGCGCGTGCGGCCTCGTCGAGTTCGACGGGCACCACCATTCCGGGCAGGACGATCGGGTCGGTCAGGAACAGTACGGGGACACGAACGGTTTCGGTCACTTCTCCTCCAAAGGATTGAGCTATAGGGGCTCAACTTCGAAAGGAGTAGTGATGTTCCCCGAGCGGTCGATGTTCTCCGTGGGCAGAACACCGACCGTCCACGGCGTTTTACTTCAGGGCGCTGACCAGCTTCTCCGCGAGAGGACGCGTCGATGCGGGGTTCTGGCCCGTGTAGAGGTTGCGGTCGACGACCACATGCGGCGACCAGGCGTCGGCGTTCTCGAACTTGGCACCGTTCTCGCGCAGCCGGGTCTCGAGGAGCCATGGGGCCTTGTCGGCCAGCCCGGCCTGGGTCTCTTCCTCGTCGGTGAAGCCGGTGAGCTCGTACCCGTCGAAAGCCCAGGAGCCGTCGGTACGGACGGCCGGCAGGAGGGCGGCCGGTGCGTGGCACACCGCCGAGACCACCTTGTTCGCATCGAGGAATTCGACCACGAGGGCACCGAAGCTCGTCGAGACGGCGAGATCCTCCATGGGTCCGTGGCCACCGGGGACGAACACGACGTCGAAGTCGGAGGCCTTCTGGTGTTCCAGCTTCGCGGGCGAGGACAGGATCGACTCGATCGAGGCCAGGTAGCTCTTCTGGTCCGCCACCTCCTGCTCGTCGCCGCCGTTCGCGTCGACGGCCAGACTGCCCTCGTCGACGACCGGAGCCTTGCCACCCGGCGTCGCCACCGTGATGTCCCACCCGGCCTCGACGAATGTGCGATGGGACTCGACGAGCTCCTCGGCCCAGTACCCGGTGGGGTGCTTGCTTCCGTCGTTCAGGGTCCAATGGTCGGCAGCGGTTACCGCGAACAGCAAAGTAGTCATGGTCGAACAGCCTCTTTTCTCTATCGGGATCCGTTCGGGAATGCCACGAAACGCCCCAGTCGAAACGCACAGTCGAAACGCGCCGCCGAAACCGGCCGTGGCACTCGTCTCGTCACGTACGCGAAGCGATCACGACCACCGCGTCGAACTCGTCCGATGTGCTCACCCGCGCGTGGAATCCGCAGTCGCGCACTGCCCGCAGAGTCGAATCAGCCAGTGCTGCACTGCTTTCGATCAGCAAGTGACCGCCGGGGGCCAACCATGCAGGCGCCCCCTCGGCCACGAGACGGTGGAAGCGGGCACCGTCTTCGCCGCCGTCGAGCGCGATCCGCGGCTCGTGCAATCGCGCTTCCCGCGGCATCAGTTCGATGTGGGCCGTCGGGACGTACGGCGCGTTGACCACTATCGCATCGAAGGATCCGAGCAACTCCGGCGGCAAGGCGTCGTACAGATCGCCGCGGTGCACCGTGCCCCCGACGGCAGCCAGGTTGCGCGTGGCGCATTCCACGGCCGCTGCGTCGAGATCGGCGGCATGTAATTCGGTGACGCCACCGACCGACAGTCCTACCGCACCGGATCCGCAGCACATGTCCAATAATCGCGACGGCTGAAGTGCTGCAGCACAATTCACCAGGAATTCGGTTCTCCGACGGGGCACGAATACCCCCGGTTCGACGGCGACGCGTCGACCACAGAACCACACCCAGCCGACGATGTGTTCGAGCGGTTCCCCGGCGACGCGGCGAGCGAGCAGGGCGGCGAGATCGTCGCTGTCCGATGCAGATTCGATCAGAATGTCGGCTTCTTCTTCGGCGAACACGCAGCCGGCCCCGCGCAGACCGGACACGACCTCGTCGTACTCGGGTCTCACCATGGGTGGAGCCTCCTCCAAGTGCCTGCGCCCAACTGCCCCGCGCTGAAATACTGTAGCCCGGCATGTGTCACAGGGAGTCGAATGAACTGGGAACCCGAGGTCCGACAGATGTGTCTGGCGTTGCCCGAGACCTACGAGGAGCAGGCGTGGGTCGGTACCCGATGGCGGGTACGTGGCCGCACCTTCGCCCACGTCCTCGACATTGTCGACGGCACTCCTCCGGCATTCGCAACAGCAGCGGGGACCGACGGACCGGCTCACGTCCTCGTATTCCGTTCCCGAGGAGTAGAACTCGACGCATTGTCGAAGCAGGAAGGCTTCTTCGCTCCCGGCTGGGGACCCGAGATCATCGGCATGCTGCTCGACGAGTCGGTGGATCGAACGGAACTCGGCGAGTTGATCACGGAGAGCTACTGCACCCGGGCCCCGAAGAAGCTCGTCGCACTCCTCGGACGTCCGGAGTGACGATTCTCGTTTGACGCTGCGGCTGCCCGAAGGACAGAGTGAACACATGAGCCCACCCGAGAATCTGCTCGCCGATTGCGGCAGCTGCTTCGGACTCTGTTGCGTTGCTCTGCCCTTCGCCAAGTCGTCGGATTTCGCCGTCGACAAAGCCGCCGGGGAACCGTGCCGCAACCTCCAGAAGGACTCGCGCTGCGGCATCCACTCGTCGCTTCGGAAGAAGGGCTTTCCCGGATGCACGGTGTACGACTGTTTCGGTGCGGGGCAGAAAGTGTCGCAATCGACGTTCGCAGGACGGGACTGGCGAGAAACGCCGTCGAACTCGTCGGAGATGTTCGCGGCGTTCCCGATCATGCGGGATTTGCACGAGTTGCTCTGGTACCTGGCAGATGCACGTGGCCGGATATCGACCGCATCCCTGCACAGCCGGCTTACCCGCGAATACGACGAGCTGGACGCTCTGACGTCGGGGACTTCGGAGAGCCTGCTGTCGGTCGACGTCTCCGTACTGCGCTCGCGGATCAACGAGGTGCTGCTCGATGCCAGCGATCTGGTGCGCGCAGAGGTGTCGGGCAAGAAGAAGAACTACCGAGGACGCGACATGATCGGGGCCAAGCTGGCCGGTGCGGACCTTCGCGGTGCGAGCTTGCGGGGTACGTACCTGATCGGGGCGAATCTGCGCGGTGTCGACTTGCGCTGGGCTGACCTGATCGGGGCCGATTTTCGCGGTGCCGATCTCCGCGGTGCGGATCTGCGCAAGACGATCTTCGCCACTCAGTTTCAGATCAACGCGGCACTCGGTGACCGATCGACACAGTTACCCGAGTCGTTGACCCGTCCCGGACATTGGACGTGACCGTTCAGCTCAGTGACCTGCCGGTGCGCTCAAGCGCTTCCTGAACGATCCTCACTGCCTTCGGTCCGACTCCGTGCAGTGACGCGAGCTCAGCAGCGGGCACCCCGGCCAGGTCGTCGAGACAGGTATATCCCGCAGCTCGCAATGCCCGCATCGCGGGGTTTCCGATCCCCGTCGGAAAAACGGGTTCTGTTGTACTCACCGGCGCATTCTAAAACAGACCGGTAGCCTGTTGCCGTGCCCGAAACCAAGCAGAAACGCGTTGTCATCACCGGAGCGAATACCGGTATCGGCTACTACACAGCTTTGGAGCTGGCCAAGCGCGGCGATCACGTGACGCTTGCCTGCCGCAACCAGGACAAGGCCGACGCCGCAGCGGCGAAGATCCGCGCGGAGGCCCCGAACGGAACTGTCGACACGGCCACCCTCGACCTGGCCGACCTCGGTTCGGTCCGCAAGTACGCCGAGTCGGCTCCCGAATCGATCGACATTCTGATCAACAATGCGGGCGTCATGATGCCGGCGAAGCGAACCGAAACGAAGGATGGGTTCGAGCTCCAGATCGGCACCAACCATCTCGGCCACTTCGCGCTGACCGGGTTGCTGTTCCCCAAGCTCGCCGCCGACGCGAAGATCACGACCGTCGCCTCGGTCGCGCACCGTCAGCGCCCCAAGCTCGACTTCGACGACCTCCAGCTCGAGCGTGGCTACAACGCGCAACGCGGATACGCGAACTCCAAGCTCGCCAACATCCTGTTCGCGCTGGAATTGCAGCGTCGGATCGACAAGGCCGGATCCAAGGTCACCAGCAATGCGGCACACCCCGGCATCTCGTCGACCGAGCTCTACTCCAGCCCGGACGGCCTGGGCAGCAACAAGATCCTGGCGGCCCTGGCACCCATCGGACTCAAGTTCATCTCTCAGTCCGCCCGAGCCGGAGCGCTTCCCACACTCTATGCAGTCGACGTCGCAGGCGGCGGCACCTACAGCGGTCCCACATCGCTGTTCGAGTCCCGCGGCAAGCCGGGCCCGGCGAGCATGACCAAGATGGCTCAGGATCCCGCACTCGCAGCCCAGCTGTGGGACGCCAGCGAGAAACTCACTGGAGTCGGCTACCCGTTCTGAGACGGAATCCCGGCGAGATAGACCGATATCGGAAGCCGTAGTCCCGCAGCCCCTTTCGCGGTTCCACGGCCGAAAATCGCGTCGGCCATCAGTCCTTCGCACAGCGAGACCAAGCCGTCTCCGTGGGCTGGCTCGTCGAACAGTTCTCTGGCCCGTTCGAGTGAGAAGAACGAACGGGCCAAGTCGGCCCTGATGTCGGCCGGGACCGCAGGATCGAGCATCAGCGCGTAGCGAGCCCGGAGCTCGACCATGCGATGGGTGATCGCAGCGTCGAGATAGCGTGCGATCACCGTCGCAACATCGGTTTCGGTTCCGACGATCTCCAGAAACGATGCCCGCGAGAGCTCGATCAGACGGGTAGCCACGGCGGCGAGCAGATCGGCCTTGGTGCGGAAGTAGTACGACGTGGACCCTGCCGGAAAGTCCAGCGCAGAATCGATCGACCGGTGCGTCAACACGCGCAAGCCGTCACGGGCGATGACACCCAGTGCGGCGTCGGCGATGGCGGTGCGGCGGTCCACAGCAGTGACCCTACACACGCCCTCTACAAATGTAGAGTAGCGGGGCGTACGGTTCGTGACATGAGGCCGACCGCATCGCGACACGTCTTCGACGCTGCCTTCACTCTCGACGACGCCCAGGCCGCAGCGGCAGACATGCTGTCGACACCCGGCGACAGAGGTGTCTACCTGTGGGGACCGGTCGGGCGTGGCAAGACCTGGCTGTTGGACAGCTACTTCGCCGCGGCCGACACCACTGCGAAGAAACGCGTGCACTTCCACAGCTTCTTCCGCGATCTCCACGCGGCGTACTTTCGCCACGGGTTTTCCATCGACGCAGCCATCGACGATGTCCTGTCGACAGGATCGGCTCCGGCGGCACTGCTGTGCTTCGACGAATTTCACGTCCACGACATCGGAGACGCCCGCCTCATCACGCGCATGCTCGACGCACTCTTTGCCCGTGGCATCGTCCTGGTCGTCACCTCGAACTACGCGCCCGACGATTTGCTGCCGAATCCGCTGTTCCACCCGGCGTTCGTCCCGACCATCGAGAAGCTGAAGAAGTGCCTCGACGTAGTCCGTGTCGACGGCCCCGTCGATTACCGCGCCGCCGGCGCCAGTGGATCGCGCTTTGCCTCGGGGACATGGACCGTGGGGCCCGTCTCGGGTGGTCGAACGTTTGCCGAGCTGTGTTGCGCTGCCCGCTCGACGGGCGATTACCTCGAGATGGTCCAGAAAGCACCGCAGCTGACGATCACCGACATTCCGGCTCTCGCGAGCGTGGACGACTTCGCGGCTCAGCGCTTCGCGAATCTCGTAGACGTTCTGTACGACCGCGATGTGCGTACCGAATTCCACAGCGTGGTGCCGCTGACCGAATTCGCCGTCGGACGTAGCGGACTCGATACCGACAGACTGATCAGTCGACTCAGCGAACTGGGCTCTCGGTCACGCGAGTGCGCGGCGGACAGAGTCAGTATCCCCGGCTCGCAGTAGCTCTTCACCGCGAGCGAGGAGAACGACCTCGTTACCGTCGAGCGCGAGCCCACGGCACGCCAGGCCGGCTCCTTCCCACAGCAGAACGAGCTCGAGAATCAGCCGCGCGAGAGTGGCGTCGGGATTGCGGCCGATGCTCCACGACCAGTTACTGACTCGGATTCCAGCGTCTCGGGCGAGCGCCTCACCCAGCCGAGATCCGGTCACCCACGGATACATGTCGTCCAGGACCGGCGTGAAGGCGGAGGTGAGCAGTACCGCAGCAAGATCGCGACGGTCTCGCCCCAGCAGCGCTCGAAGTTCGGCGGACAGTTCGGTCTTGGATGCCGGCATCTCCGAATCCTAGACGCGCGCTCGATTCGAACTGCGGCACGTCGGTGCATCCAACGAATTCGAATACGGGCCTACGGTCACGCAGCACGCAGTTTGGTTATCACAACTTCGTATTCATGGGGAGCAAGGGGGTAAGGGACTCTGTCACCGGTGTCGTTGAAACCCATGCGCCGATAGAACGCCTGGGCGCGTTGATTGTGCTCGTGCACCTCCAGCGTCAGCTGGTCGTGCCCACGTTCGCCGGCCCACCGCTCGATTTCGAGCAGCAAGGCTTCGGCCAAGCCTTCGCCCCGCAGGAGCGGCGTCACGTAGACGCCCAGCAGAAATGTCCTGCCGTCCTCGACCCGAGCCCGCATGATCCCTACCCATCGACCGGCGTCGTCCACCGCGGCGAATCCACACGACAGCGCAGAACTGGTTTCGGCGGCTCGCCGCAGCCAGTCGTCGTCCGATTGCCGCGACGCAGCATCGAGAGTCTCGCCGAAGGCCTTCGGCGAATCTGCCAACATCTCGAGGCGAAGCGCGCGGAACGACCGCCACGACTCGGCCGTGACAGGAACGATACGAAACGCCATGAAGTCGATGCTAGGGAATCGGAAGGCCGATACGGGCTCACGGCCCACCTATGGCGTCCAAGACAAACCCACGCAACACAAAGGGAGACACCCACTACTGACGGCGGTCGGGGGCGACAGCAGTAGCGGGTGTCTCATTGACCATTCGGGGCCCGTCGCCGGGTGGATGGGTAGCGGATGGGAAATTCTTTCGAAGTTTTTTCACCGACCGAGGCATAGCCTGTGACCATGCCTTTCACAGCAGCGAACCACTACGACTTCAGCGGTGACGACGTCACCGGAACCGTCGACGCCCATCGCTCCGCCGGAGTGTGGGCGGCGCAGCTCGTCCTCAGTGGAGAAACGCTGGAATCCACCGACGTCACCCGATCCGATCTGGGATTCGAGGTGCGGACCGTCGTCGAGACCCTCTCGGACGGTAATCGGACCCACCTGCTCGTCGTTCTGCCCCGCGTCAATATCGATACGGACGACGGCCAGGACGTCACGTTCACCTCCTACGCAGTGCTGTACACCGTGCA
This sequence comes from Rhodococcus sp. 05-2254-5, assembly GCF_002258575.1. Taxonomy (NCBI): domain Bacteria; kingdom Bacillati; phylum Actinomycetota; class Actinomycetes; order Mycobacteriales; family Nocardiaceae; genus Rhodococcus; species Rhodococcus sp. 05-2254-5. The sequence continues at coordinate 16,793 of NZ_NOZG01000035.1, forward strand.
CGGCGGAACCACCGAGCAGCACGGCCCTACCGAGTCGTACGACGTGCGGTTGCTCACCGGAACCGCGTCGCTCGTGCAGTGACCGCCGCGGAAATAACCCGGACCGCACCCCGGTTGTACGGCACAGTCAATGCAAACGCATGAACTTGTCGTTCGGGTAGGAGCACGCCATGCAGTTCGGAATCTTCACCGTCGGAGATGTCACCACCGACCCCACCACCGGGACGACGCCCTCCGAGCACGAGCGCATTCGATCGATGGTCACCATCGCCAAGCATGCCGAGGACGTCGGCCTGGATGTTTTCGCGACCGGCGAGCATCACAATCCGCCGTTCGTACCCTCGTCACCGACGACCATGCTCGGCTACATCGCGGCCACCACCGAGAAGTTGATCCTGTCGACGTCGACGACGCTGATCACGACGAACGACCCGGTCAAGATCGCCGAGGACTACGCGATGCTCCAGCATCTGTCCGAGGGACGCGTCGACCTCATCATGGGTCGCGGCAACACCGGCCCGGTCTACCCGTGGTTCGGACAGGACATCCGTCAGGGCATCCCATTGGCTCTGGAGAACTACCAGCTGCTGCGACGCCTGTGGACCGAGGACGTCGTCACGTGGAAGGGAAACTTCCGGACGCCACTCGACCGGTTCACGTCCACTCCCCGTCCGCTCGACGACATCGCGCCGTTCGTCTGGCACGGGTCGATCCGTAGCCCGGAGATCGCAGAAATCGCCGCCTACCACGGTGACGGCTTCTTCGCGAACAACATCTTCTGGCCGAAAGAGCACTACATCCAGCTCATCGATCTCTACCGGGAACGCTACGAGCACTACGGCCACGGCCGCGCCGACCAGGCCATCGTCGGTCTCGGCGGTCAGGTGTTCATGCGCAAGAACAGCCAGGACGCGGTGAACGAATTCCGGCCGTACTTCGACAACGCACCCGTCTACGGCCACGGCCCCACGATGGAGGAGTTCACCGAGCAGACCCCGCTGACCGTCGGATCTCCGCAGCAGGTCATCGAGAAGACGCTCGCATTCGTAGACTACTTCGGCGATTACCAGCGTCAGCTGTTCCTGATGGACCACGCCGGCCTGCCGCTGAAGACAGTGCTCGAGCAACTCGACATCCTGGGCGAGGACGTCGTACCGGTATTGCGCAAGGAATTCGCTGCCCGACGCCCAGCCGGCGTTCCGGAGAATCCTCCGACCCACGCCTCGATGCTGGCAGAGAAGGACGCGGCCGCTGCGAAGGAACCAGCAGTTGCCGTCTGACACGGAGGTGGCGGTGAACGCCTGGGAGTCGCTGTTTCGCTCCCAGGTTTCCCTGATGCGCCGGTTCGCCGCCGACGACATCTGGGATCCGATCGGCATGCGCGAATACGACGTGCTGTTCACCCTGAGCACCAGCCCGGACCGCAGACTCCGGCTGCGTCGACTCAACGACGAGATCCTGCTCAGCCAACCGTCGCTGAGCCGGATGTGCGACCGGCTCGAGGCGATGGGTTACGTTGTCCGAGAGCACGATCCGTCGGACAAACGCGGGACCGTGATCTGCCTGACGGACGCGGGATCAGACCTGCAGGCCTCGATCGGACGCAAACACGCCGCCCGCATCAGGCGCTACGTCGGCGATGCATTGAACACCGACGAGCTCAGGACACTCGACAGTCTGTGCACCAAGCTCAGACTCGCCCAGACCGACATCCGGGAGCACTGATGATCCAGGTCCTCACCCCACGCGAGGTTCCACTCGGCGGCCCTCGTGCCATGAAGGTGCGCCGCACCCTGCCGCACAAGGACCGATCCCTTATCGGCGCATGGTGTTTCGCAGACCACTACGGGCCCGAGCACTCGCGCATGGACGTCGCACCGCACCCGCACACCGGCCTACAGACCGTCAGCTGGCTGTTCTCCGGTGAGATCGAACATCGCGACAGCGTCGGATCTCATGCGATGGTGCGGCCCGGGGAGCTCAACCTGATGACGGCCGGGCAGGGCATCAGCCACTCCGAGGTGTCGACACCCGACACCGACATCCTGCACGGGATGCAGCTGTGGGTGGCACTGCCCGCCGTATCTCGTTTCGTGGCACCGACTTTCGAGCACTACGTTCCCGATTCGATCTCCCGGCCCGGCCTGACCGCTCGGGTGTTTCTCGGATCGCTTCTGGGCGAGACCTCGCCGGTGTCGACGTACACGCCACTGCTCGGAGCAGAGATCGTGCTCGACGCCGGGGCGCGGGTCAGCGTCGAGATCGACGAGTCCTACGAACACGGAGTTGTCGTCGACCAAGGATCGGTGACGCTGAACGAGACCGATCTGGGCGCAGCCGAACTCGGCTACCTCGAACCCGGGCATCAGTCGATGCAGCTCCACAATCCCGCCCGCGAACCGGTTCGATTCCTCCTGTTGGGCGGTCCGCCGTTCGGTGAACAGATAGTCATGTGGTGGAACTTCGTCGGCCGCAGCCACGAGGACGTGGTGGAGTATCGGGCCGCGTACGAGGCCAAGAACGGTCAGTTCGGCACCGTGGAGGGCTACCCCGGACCCAGGTTGCACGCACCGGAACTGCCCAACGCGCGGATGAGACCCCGCGGCTGATCCGGAACGTGCGCGCGCGGCTCGGCCGTCAGAACAGGGTGGCGATCTCCGGTTCGGACGGGCGCGGCGCAGCGGGAACGGATTCCTTCTGTGCAACGGGTCCGCTGCGAGCCTCGGTCGGTGCAGGCACCGCGTTCGCTCCGGCGGCCGCGATGGCACGGGCGGCTTCGCCCGCCAGCGCGTCGGCTGCTTCGTTGAAGTGATTGCCGACGTGGCCGCGAACCCACCGGAATCGCACCGGCCCTTCGCGTTCGGTGATGGCTCGCTCGATGCTCTGCACCAGATCGAGGTTGCGCACGGGGGTGCCGCCCGCAGTCTTCCATCCCTTGCGCTTCCAGCCTGCCAGCCACTCCGACGCGCACTTGATGGCGTACTGAGAGTCCGATTCGATCAGCAACGGCTCCGGGCCGGGGTGAGCCAACACTGCCTCGAGCAAGGCGCGGAGCTCGGCTACCTGGTTGGTGCCCGAGGGCTCGCCGCCGGAGTTGCTCGGACCCGTGTGATTGACCCACGCCCACCCGATTGCTCCGCCGGGGTTACGCAGACAAGAGCCGTCCGTACTCACGATGATCACGGACAGGACCCTACTTCGGGCCACCGACAAACCCCGGCTGACTCGCCCCGGCAGCCGTGAGAGACTTCTCCCGAGCTGGGCATCGGTGACACTGTGCTGCTGGGCATCGGTGACACTGTGCAGCGAAACATCGAACCTCAATTCCCGCGGGCGATCCATTCTTCGAGGTGCGGGGACTCGTCCCCGATACTCGTTCCGTCTCCGTGCCCGGTGTTGACTCGGGTCTCGGCGGGCAACGCGAACAACCGATCCCGGATCGAGCCGATGATCGTCGGGAAATCCGAATACGACCGACCCGTCGCACCGGGCCCACCGGAGAACAACGTGTCC
>NZ_NOZG01000025.1:0-17339 GCF_002258575.1 Rhodococcus sp. 05-2254-5
GGGTGACGCCGGATGTAGCCGAGGCCGCCGCAAACGCGCGCGCGTTCGCCAGGTGCGCGCGGAATAGTCCCGAATTCGAGGCGAATCCACTCGCGTATGACAAACGCGCGCGCGTTTGTCATACGCGAGTGGATTCGCCTCGAATTCGGGACTATTCCGCGCGCACCTGGCGAACGCGCGCGCGTTTGCGGCGGCCTCGGCTACATCCGGCGTCACCCCTCCCCCGGGAGAGTCGACTCTCCCCCACGGGGAGGGGCGAGAATATCGACATGAACGGATTGCTCACGATCGGCGAGTTCTCGCGAATCACCCATTTGTCGGTGAAGACCCTGCGTCGCTATCACGAGTCGGGTTTGCTCGAGCCCGCGACGGTCGACGACTACTCGGGCTACCGGTACTACGCCACCGATCAGGTCGGGGTCGCGCAGATCATCGGTCGATTCCGGAAGATGCAGATGCCGGAGCGGGAGGTGCGGGCAATCGTGCAGACACCCGATCCCGATGCCCGCGCTCGACTGATCACCGAACATCTCACTCGACTCGAGCGTCAGTTGGACGACACCAGATCAGCCGTGACGGCGCTGCGCCGGTTGCTCGATCCCACTCCGCCCGCGATCGATGTCCGACGCATTCTCACCGAACAGGGTTCTGTTGCAGCCATTTCCGAGGTGGTCGACGCGTCTGACGTGCTGGTCTGGTACTCGGACGCGATGGCCGAGATCGACGCGGTCGTATCGGACACCACGGGGCCGCCGGGCGGGTTGTACGACAACGAACTCTTCACCGACGGGCGGGGTGAGCTGACCGTCTACGTTCCCACCGTCGATGCGCCATCCGTCGGCAGAGTTCGGCCGATGACACTGCCTCCCGTCGAACTAGCGGTGACGGTTCATCACGGACCCCACGACGACATCGACGTCACCTATGGCGCGCTAGGGGTGCACGTGGAGACCAACGGCCTCGCCATTGCGGGGCCGGTTCACGAGGTCTACGTCGTCGGGCCGCGGGATACCGACAACTCGGCGCTGTGGCGTACCGACATCGGGTGGCCGGTGTTCACGGCATCACCGGCGCAGTAGAAGTCAGCGTCCCAGCTGCCGGCTTGCTCCGCCGATTTCTGCGTGTGCACCGATCTTCGCGTTTCTACCTGCTCGATCGCCGGCCTTGCGTGCGCCCTCCGAGTACCCGGCGTTCGCGCTCTGGCCTCGCCAGTGCCCGCGTGCAGTGGACGTCTGGCGGTAGTAGTCGCGTAGCTCGATCTCTTTGTCTCGCAACACCAGAGCGGTTCCGGCACCGGAGGTCTCCTGCGCGATGGCCTTGGCCTCGGTGTCCTTCTTGACCTCCGCGAGCCGTTGACCGATGCGCGACGCGAATGCCGTCTGGAAGTTCAGACGTGCCGTCACGGCGGCGACGGGCACTTCCTCGCGTCGGGTGTAGCGGCGACGATTCTTGACCTCGGTGACGGTGCGGATGGCCGTCTCGGATTTGTAGGCACCGGACTTGATGTACGCGTCGGACGCTCGGACCATCTGAATCAGCAAAGAGGAGTACAGGGCTTCGGTGGTCTCGATGTCCGAGTCGAAACCGTAGGCGAACACCTGCGTCGACGATCTGGCGACATCGCACTGGACATCGTTTGCATGAGCGATGGCGACGAACAGTTGAACGTAGGTCTTGAGTCCACGCTTGCCCGGTTCACCGATGGGGATGACCTTCTGAGTCGGCGTCGCCTGCCGTTCGCGGGATGCGCTGTGCGAACGCGCCACCGCCAGGTCCACCGACGCCGACGTGGCCAAACGCTGCGCGGCCTCCATGAAGGCCTCGGCCTCGTGGGGGTTGTCGGTGGACTCCGCCTGACGCAGCAATCCGCCGATTCGCGTCAGCATCTTGTCCGAACTCATGAGCGAAAGGGTACCGGGCACCTCCGACACGTCCGGGTTGACCGATTCAGGAACTCGATAATGACCCCTACGCGGTGAGTTGTGTGCCACAGTACCCATCGACATATGTGTCGGGGGAGCATCACAGCACGATTCTGCGTGCCCATCTCCGGGCGCATACCACCGCGTAGAAGTAAGTGGAGAAAACAATGGCGTCTTTGATCACGAAGGTGGCAGTGGTTGCGACAGCAGCCACGCTGCTGACGCTCACCGGATGTTCGAGCGACAGCGGTTCGAGCGGCGATTCGGGTGCTGCATCCGAAAATGCCGACGGCCGTGGACCTATCACGTATGTAGAGGGCCAGGACACCACCGAGACCGGTGTCGTCCAGCAGATCATCTCGGAGTGGAACGCCGCCAACCCTGATCAGCAGGTCACCTTCAAGGAGCAGTCCGCCGACGCCGATCAGGCCCACGACGACTTCGTTCAGCAGCTCCAGGCGCAGCAGAGCGACTACGACGTCATGGCACTCGACGTCGTCTGGACCGCCGAGTTCGCGGCCAAGGGCTGGCTCGTGCCGCTCGAGGGCGAATTCGCACTCGACAACGCAGGCGTTCTTCCGGCGACCGTCGCGAGCGCGACCTACAACGGCAAGCAGTACGCCGCACCGAAGAACACCAACGGCGGACTGCTCTACTACCGCAGTGATCTGCTCCCCGAAGCACCCACCACCTGGGCCGAGCTCACCGAGGACTGCCAGGTCGCCCGCGACAACAACATCGACTGCTACGCAGGGCAATTCGCCCCCTACGAGGGTCTGACGGCCAACGCGTCGGAGATCATCAACGCGCACGGCGGATCGATCGTCGGCGAAGACGGCAAGACCCCCACCGTCAACAGCCCGGAAGCCAAGGCCGGACTGCAGACTCTGGTCACCGCGTTCGAGACCGGCGTCATCCCGGCCCAGGACACCACGTTCAAGGAGTCCGACAGCCAGCAGGCGTTCCAGGACGGAAAGACACTGTTCCTGCGCAACTGGCCGTACGTCTACGGCACCGCCGCAGAAGAAGGTTCGGCTGTGGTCGGAAAGTATGCGGTCGCACCGCTTCCCGGCGTCACCGGAGTGGGCACCTCGACGCTCGGCGGATACAACGCCGCGATCAGCGCGTACTCCGAGAACAAGGCCACTGCTGCCGACTTCCTGCGCTTCATGCAGGGCGAGAAGGCGCAGCGCATCATCGCCGAGGGTGCTTTGCCGCCCGTGCTCTCCTCGCTGTACGACGATCCCGCACTGATCGCCGCGATGCCGTACCTTCCCGCATTGAAGGCATCCATCGAGAATGCCGTTCCGCGTCCCGTCACCCCGTTCTACCCGGCCGTCTCGAAGGCTGTGCAGGACAACGTCTCTGCCGCCATCAAGGGTGAGAAGAGCGTCGACCAGGCGATCACGGACATGCAGGCCGGTATCGAAACCGCCGGCGCCAACTGATTTCGGGAGAACCAATGGCTGTACCTGCTGGTGTGACCAGTGGGGCCGCCGCAACCACCGCGGCCGGGGGCTCGTCCCCCGGCCGCGGTCGGCATGTGCGGTCCAAGAACAAGCGGTTCGGCCTGACGCAGGGTCGGGCCTGGCTGTTGATCGCACCGACGATGGTGATCCTCGCGATCGTCATCGTCTACCCGGTGATCCGAGCCCTGGTGATGTCCTTCTCCAAGGATCCCGGTCTCGATCCCGCCACCGGCATGTTCGTCACCGGTGGATCTGCCGGCTTCGACAACTACACGCACTGGATCCTGCAGCAATGCACCTCGGCGTCGGGCACATCGGTGCCCTGCCCGCCGGGAACGCTGGGGTCGCAGTTCTGGGGCGCCGTCGGAAACACCGCGTTCTTCACGGTCGTCACGGTGTCCATCGAGGTGGTCATCGGCTTCGGAATGGCCGTCATCATGGGTAAGACCTTCGCCGGACGCGCCCTGTTGCGCGCGGCAATCCTGATCCCCTGGGCGATCCCGACGGCGGTCACGGCCAAGCTCTGGTACTTCATCTTCGCGTACGACGGTGTCGCCAATCGCATTCTGGGAACCAACATTCTGTGGACCGGCGACGCGTGGCCCGCTCGTTTCGCCGTCATCATCGCCGACGTGTGGAAGACGACGCCGTTCATGGCGTTGCTGATCCTGGCCGGGTTGCAGATGATTCCAGCCGACGTCTACGAGGCGGCCCGCGTCGACGGGGCGTCGGCGTGGCAGCGGTTCACCAGGATCACACTGCCGTTGGTCAAGCCCGCGTTGATGGTGGCAATTCTGTTCCGCACCATGGACGCGCTGCGTATGTACGACTTGCCGGCGATCCTCACCGAGGGCAATCCCGCCACCCGGACCATCTCGATCCTGGTGGTGGATCAGATTCGTCAGGGATTCAACAGCGCTGCCTCGTTGTCGACGATCTCGTTCATCATGATCTTCGTCGTGGCGTTCATCCTGGTGAAGTTTCTCGGTGCCAATGCCGTTGCCACTCAGGACAATCAGCGCAAGGGGCCCGGCCGATGAAGCAAGCTCGCATCTTTCTCGGCGTCGTCGTCATTCTCGTCTGGGGACTGGCACCGTTTTATTGGATGGTCGTCACCGCATTCCGCGACCCGCGCTACACCTTCGACACGACGCCGTGGCCGACGCACGTCACGTGGGAGAACTTCGAGAACGCGTTGTCGACGGCAAACGGCAACAACTTCCTGCGTGCGGTGGGCAACAGTCTGATCGTGGGCGGCGCGACCACTCTGATCGCGTTGGTCATCGGCATCTTCACCGCGTACGCACTCTCGCGCATCGACTTTCGCTTCAAGTACGTGGTGACGGGCATCATCCTGGGTGCGTCGATGTTTCCCGTCGTCGCATTGGTGACCCCGCTGTTCCAGTTCTTCACCAACATCGGGTGGATCGGCAGCTACCAGGCAATGGTCATCCCGAACATCTCGTTCGTTCTACCGCTGACGATCTATACGCTGGCGGCGTTCTTCGCCGAATTGCCCTGGGAGCTCGAAGAAGCCGCGCGGATCGACGGTGCCGGACGATTCCAGGCATTCCGCCTGGTGATGCTCCCGCTCGCCGCGCCTGCCTTGTTCACCACCGCGATTCTCGCGTTCATCGCCGCAGTGAACGAGTACCTGCTGGCCAGTCAGCTCTCGAGTGACAAGACCGAACCGGTGACCGTCGCCATCGCGCGGTTCACCGGCAACGATCCGCTCGTGGTGCCGTATGCCGCGATCATGGCCGCGGGCACCATCGTTGCGATTCCACTGGTGATCATGGTGCTGCTGTTCCAGCGCCGCATCATCTCCGGACTGACGGCGGGCGGCGTCAAGTCGTGACGGCGCAGGACCACCTGCAGTTGTTGGCAGGCATTCTCGGGTTCTTTGCGCTGGTAGCTCTCGGTTTCGCCGTAGCCGGGATCATCGGAGGTGATCCCGGCGTGCTGCCGTCCGTAGCGCTGCTCGGCTTGCTGGTCGCACTGTGGTTCACCGTCAAGAAGATTCGCTGAAACTCGTCGTCGCGATGCCCACCAGTTCGGCCAGTGCCGGACTCATCGCGCTGCGCCACACCAGGGCCAGCAGGGCGGCGGTGTGCGAGTCGGTCAGCTCGATCGCGACGAGCCGGTCGCCGTAGAATTCGGCCATCGACCGGCTGAGAATCCCGACCCCCAAACCGCGGGTGGCGAGGTCGGCTACCGCGTCAGGTGCGCTGGCCTGCAACGTGATCGACGGTGACAGACCTCCCCCGGCGCAGTCCCTGTCGAACACCGCACGAATTCCTGTGCCCGGCGGAAGGGCAACGATCGGATATTCGCACACCTCGGCGAGTGTCGCGTCCTTCTGCGCCGCCAGTGGATGCTCCGCCGGCACGGCGGCAACGATCCGCTCGTCGATCACCACCATCGATTCGAGTCCGGCGGGGGTCCGAGAAGCGAGACCGACCAACGCAAGATCCAGCTCGCCGGATCGAACATCCGCGACGAGATCGTCCGAATTACCCTCGCGCAAAGCAATGTCGACGCCGGGATGTGCCGCGTGGAAGCCCGCCAACGCGTCGAACAGTGGGGGAACGGTGCAGGCGGTGACCATACCGACGCTCAGTCTGCCGCGCAGTAGGCCCGTCACATCGTCGACGGATTGTTTGACGGATCCTGCCGCGGCGAGTGTCGCGCGGGCCTGCGGCAACGCCGCCTGGCCGGCTGTGGTCAAAGTGGCTGTGCCACCGGATCTGTCGATCAGCTCGGCCCCGAGTTCGCGCTCGAGCGCCCTGATCTGCGCGCTGACCCCCGATTGACTGATGTGAACGCGGGCGGCAGCGCGGGTGAAGTTCGCTTCCTCGGCCACCGCGACGAAATACTCGAGCTGCCTCAGTTCCATTGCTGTACTCCCAGATCGGGACCTTCGCCGGCATCGAGGCGGGCTATCGCGCGCTTCGGCGCGGTGACGCGGTAGCTGCAGTCGATCAGTTCGGCGGCTTCGGCCCAGACATCGCTGTCGGCCTTGTCTTTGCGGTCACTGCTCAGGTCGAATCCCACCCAGCCTGCGGGTCCGAGGTAGGCGGGATGGAAGTAGCACGGCTCGAGTTCGCAGGCTCGCTGCTCCTCGGCGCTCTCGCATTTGACGATGATCGACAGATCGAACTGATCGCCGCCTTTGACGCCGCCGCCGAAGTAGACGAACACCGAGGTCGTGCGGAAGGTCGGCCTGCCGTGCGAAACCTTCTCGGTCACGTCGGGGTATGCGAACGCCAGAGCGCGAACGCGTTCGAGAATCGGATGCTTCGAGGTGGGATCGATGGCCACGCGAGAACGATAGCGCGTGATGTCTAGCTGCGGCTATGAGTAAAAGTTCTGGCGATGATCCGAACCAACTGTTGGACTTCTGACTGCGCCGGTTCGAGACTCGAATCCATGACACAGACACCCGCACAAATTGCAGCGACCTACTTCGAGGCCTGGAAGTCGAAGGACTTCGACACTCTGGCGTCGATCCTGCACGAAGACGCAACGTTTCGGGGGCCACTGGGCACCGCCGACAGCGGCGAAGAATGCGTCGCCGGGTTGAAGGGAATGTCGCAGATCGTCACCGACATCGACATCGCGCACGTCTTCGTCGATGGCCCGAACGTGTTGACGTGGTTCGAGCTGCACACGTCCATCGCACCCCCGGCCCCCACCGCGAACTGGCAACGAATCGAGAACGGCAAAATCACCGAAATCAGGGTGACCTTCGACCCTCGCGCCATCGTCGAGGCGGGATAGACGAACGCCCGCCGGTACTCAATGTGACATTTGGTGGCCTATTGGGGGGTCAATGTCACGTTGAGTGGACCGGCGGGCGTCAGTGCCGCGGAGAATTACGCGTCGATGATGAAGGCTTCGAGTTGTTCGCGAGCGACGTCGTCGGCCAGCTGCTTCGGCGGGCTTTTCATCAGGTATGCGGAAGCCGGGATGACCGGTCCACCGATGCCGCGATCCTTGGCGATTTTCGCGGCGCGGACTGCGTCGATGATGACGCCGGCGGAGTTGGGCGAGTCCCAGACCTCGAGCTTGTATTCGAGGCTCAGGGGAACGTCACCGAAGGCGCGGCCTTCGAGGCGGACGTAGGCCCACTTGCGGTCGTCGAGCCAGCCGACGTGGTCGGACGGTCCGATGTGGACGTCCTTGGCGTTGAATTCCTTCTGCAGGTTCGACGTGACGGCCTGGGTCTTGGAGATCTTCTTCGACTCGAGGCGGGTGCGCTCGAGCATGTTGAGGAAGTCCATGTTGCCGCCGACGTTGAGCTGCATGGTGCGGTCGAGCTGCACGCCGCGGTCTTCGAACAGCTTCGCCATGACACGGTGGGTGATGGTGGCACCGACCTGGCTCTTGATGTCGTCGCCGACGATGGGGACGCCAGCGTCGGTGAACTTCTTGGCCCAGACGGGGTCGGAGGCGATGAAGACGGGGAGGGCGTTGACGAAGGCGACGCCTGCGTCGATGGCGGCCTGTGCGTAGAACTTGTCGGCTTCTTCGGATCCGACGGGGAGGTAGGACACGAGGACGTCGACCTTGGCGTCACGCAGTGCCTGTGCGACGTCGACTGCTTCACCGTCGGCCTCGGTGATGGTCTCGCGGTAGTACTTTCCGAGGCCGTCGAGGGTCGGTCCGCGCAGGACGTGGACGTCCTTCGGGGGTACGTCGGCGATCTTGATGGTGTTGTTCTCGCTGGAGAAGATGGCCTCGGAGAGGTCGAAGCCGACCTTCTTGGCGTCGACGTCGAACGCGGCGACGAACTCGACGTCGCGGACGTGGTACTTGCCGAACATGACGTGCATCAGGCCGGGAACGGTGGCGTTCTCGTCTGCGTCCTTGTAGTACTCGACACCCTGGACCAGGGATGAGGCGCAGTTGCCCACACCCACAATGGCCACGCGGATTGCGTTGTTGTTCTCACCCATGGTCGGGTTCTCCTTCTGTCTTGACTGTCCTGTTTGGTGCTGTGTGGGACGGTGCTGGGTTGGGGGCGGCTTGCTCGGCTGCGATGACTTCGTTGAGCCAGCGCACCTCGCGTTCGCTCGATTCGAGACCGAGCTGGTGGAGTTGCCGGGTGTAGCGGTCGAGTGTTCCGTTCGCCTTGGCCACAGCGTCGCGGAGGCCTTCTCGGCGCTCCTCGACCTGGCGTCGTCTGCCTTCGAGAATGCGGACCCGAGCTTCTGCCGGGGTTCGACTGAAGAAGGCCAGATGTACGCCGAATCCGTCGTCGGTGTAGTTCTGCGGTCCGGTGTCGGCCACCAGTTCGGCAAATCGTTCCCTGCCGAGGGGGGTGAGCACGTACACCCGTTTTGCTCGTCTTTTCACGAGCAGTTCGGGACCGGCGTCCTCGGCGATGAGCCCGTCGGTTTGTAGTCGACGGAGCGCCGGGTACAGCGATCCGTACGAAAACGCACGAAATGCTCCGAGCAGGCCGGTCAGCCGCTTGCGAAGCTCGTAACCGTGCATGGGTGATTCGAGAAGCAGTCCGAGAATTGCGAGCTCGAGCATGCAACTCCCCCTTCTCGAATCCAACGATCACATCCTGGCGATGCGATGAGCCACACTATCGGAGAATGTATCGCGCCGATACATGAAGTGACAAACCAATGGCCGGTTACATCGCGCGAACCGGCATTTGCGGACGTGTTTTTCGGGGTCCTTCGCGGGTATCGACACAGGACGGCACTACATCGAAGGAGCGCATCATGCACGAATACGATCAACCGCCCCCACTGTCGAACGCCGAGTCCGAGCGGGGCTCCCACGTGGCGGACCTGTCGACGGTGCAGCTGATCGAGCGACTGGCGACTCAGGTCTCGACGCTCGTCCGGACCGAGATCGACGCCGGACTCGCCGAAGTCAAGAGCAAGGGAAGTCGCCTCGGGGTGGGCGTCGGAATCTCCGGCGCGGGTGCGCTGCTGCTGTTCCTCGGGCTCGCCACCTTGATCGCTACCGCAGTGCTCGGACTGGCAACAGTGTTGTCCGCATGGCTCGCAGCGCTGATCGTCGCGATCGTGGTGCTGGCGATCGGGGGCATCCTGGCCGCAGTCGGCGCGTCACGGGCAAAGAAGGCCTTGCCGCCGATTCCCGCGGACACCGCAGCACGTATCGGCGACGACATCACCGCAGTGAAGGAGGGCATCCGATGACCGACTCACCGGCCCACAGTGTTTCCGGCAACTCCGATCAGCCGCCCAGCATCGAGGAACAGCGTTCCGAACTGGCCGACACCGTCGCCGCTCTCGCGGCCAAAGCCGACATCCCCACTCGAGTGGGCAACGAGGCCTCTCGACAGGCGACACGTGCCTCCGATGCGGTGCGCAGTAGGCCCGGCACTGCCGCAGGGGCCGTGGGCTTCGTGGTGACCGCAGTGTTGGTGACGGTTCTTCTTCGTCGCCGACGTACGAGAAAGGTGTTTCGATGAGTGCAGTATCGAAGGCGTTCTACAGACCGATGTCGTTGGCGACGAGTGTGCTCGGCGGGCTGGCGGCCGGCGCGGTGTTCAAGCAGGTGTGGAAGCACGTCGGCGACGACGACGCGGCGGCCCCCGACCCGAAAGATCTGAATCGCTCCGTCCGAGAGGTGCTGATCGCGGCAGCCGTCCACGGTGCGGTGTTCGGCGTCGTCAAGGCCGCAGTCGACAGGGCAGGGGCAACCGGTTACCGCGCCATCACGCACGAGAGCCCGAAGTAGCCGACACGCAACATGATTCGCGGCGTCTATCGGCTTACCGAGACGATGTTGCCCGCGAAGTCCGCTTCGACGCGGCCACCCTGATCGTCGTCGTTGTGTGCGGTGATCGAGATGCGCTGCTCGCCGCGGGAATCGGTGATCATGACGTACTCGACGGCGGCGTCCGGAACCCCGACGGCCTCGGGCGTTCCCGCGACGAGGCCGGCCAGAACTGCGGAATCAATTGTGGCCCAGTCGAAGAGAGCCTCTTGCGCGTCTGGCGCGTCGGTCTCGTGATACATCTCGAACCCCCCGGAGACGAACACGCGCTCTCGTCGGCCCTCTGCCGTCGGGCGATAGACGTCGGCACGGTTGCCGTCCATCTGAATGAACACCTCGAGAACCTGCGAACTGCCGAAACGTTGCACGTAGCGTTCTCGGAAATCGTCGAGTCCGGCTGCCGTGTCGAAAACGAACGGGCGAGCGACTATCGGGGTGACGTCGACCGGCAGGTCCATCGGCACGGTGGGGGTCACGCTGCGCGTCGACGTGGACGCGACGACGGCAGCAGTCGGAACCGGTTGTTCGCCGGTCCTGGTCGACAGAAACACCACTAGCCCTACAGTCACGATGACGACCGAGCCGAGTGCCAGCAGTAGCCGGTTCTTCGGCTCGGATGTTCGCGGCGGTGGTTCCGGAAGGTCGACGTCGATTTGTAGGTCGGAGACCAGTCGTCGCAGATCGCGCAGGGTGATGGCCACCCGCGCACGTTCGCTACGTAGGCGGTGCTCGTCGAAGGTGAGCTGGCCGTCGGCGTACGCGGAATCCAGAACGGTGGCGGTCAGCGCGCGGTCTATGTCGCGAGCGCGAAAATCGGGTCGTGGTGCCACCTGCGGGCTTCCTTTCCGGACTGATCAGCCGAACGAAAACGGCGTGACACGCAGGAAGTTGCCTGCGGGATCGAATAGGAGAGTTCCGCTTTCCTGGTCGGTGTTGTCGGCGGAGACGGAAATTTGCGGGCCGTTGTCGCTGCCGTGGAAGCTCACGTTGTAGCTGTCGATGCGACTCATGTTCAAGCTCTCGCGGGCACCGGCGATGATCCCCGCTGCCTTCGTCAGATCGACCGTCGCCAGGTCGATCTGAGGTTCGTCGAAGTCGCGGGTGCTCGAGAAGTTGTCGTCGTAGTCGTCGATCACGCCGTCGCGATAGGTGTAGCTGACCTGTTTCTGTGGCACCCCGGGTGCGGGTGCCGAAATGACGGCGTAGTCGTCGTACAGCCCGAGTCTGTCGACCACCGACGTGCCGATCTTCTGTTGCAGTGCATCGACGATATCTACGACGACTGCAGGATTCTTGTACCCGGCCGACCCGAGACCCGATTCGGGGTCATTGGTGTTCGAGCACGCGCGAATGCCGAAGGTGAGCGCCACGAGGGCGGCAACGGCAGGGACCGCGACGGCCATGAAGCCCAGGCGTGAGCCCTTTGCCGTCGTGATCGGATGCGCGAACTCGATCGGGTCGGCCATCGGCGGCAGGTCGGTGTCGTTCTGAAGGTCCTCGATGAGGGCGTGCAGATCGGCGATCGTGTCGGCTTCCTTCGCCAGATCGACCCTTGCGGCGTGCTCGAAATCGGACAGCTGGCCATCGGCGAGTGCTTCGTCCAACGTGGCGCAAGTGTCGGTGCGATCCACATCACGCGCTCGCGTACTGGGTGACAGTCGCGTCGGCACAGGTGGAGCATAGTTTCTCGGCCCAGGAATGGGGGTCGATCGTCGTCCAGGCGGGGATCGCAGGTCTCCATCGACACTGCCGCACGTACTCTGGTTCTCGTGCGACTTCAGCGACAGGTGGTGGACTACGCCCTTCAGCGTCGGTCGCTGCTGGCCGAGGTCTACTCCGGTAGGACGGGCGTGGCAGCGGTCTGCGATGCAGATCCCTATCTTCTACGTGCCGCCAAGTTCCACGGCCGCGGCAGCGACGTAGTGTGCCCGATCTGCCGGAAGGAGCAGCTCACGCTGGTGTCGTGGGTGTTCGGCGAGAAGCTCGGACCCCTGTCCGGCTCCGCGAGAACGGCCGACGAACTCGGCCGGCTGGCTGCCACCCAAGAGGAATTTTCGGTCCATGTGGTCGAGGTCTGCCGCTCGTGCAGCTGGAATCACCTCGTCCAGTCCTCCGTCCTCGGGGCCGTGCCCGCACCCAAGCAACCCCGTCGCCCACGATCGGGATCCCGTCAACCGAACCGTCGAACTGCGAGTGAATGACACAATCGCTTCGCTGAACCCAGCCACCGAGAATTCGACGCGGCCGCCGAGATTACTGGAGATTCGTACGTGAGTTCCCCCTACGACAACAACCCGGGTAACAACGAACCTGGCCGTAGCGACTCCGGACGGCGCCCCGACGTGCCCGGACCACCGCGCGGCAGCCGCCATTCCGATCCGCCCGGACGTCGTCCGGTAC
This sequence comes from Rhodococcus sp. 05-2254-5, assembly GCF_002258575.1. Classification (NCBI taxonomy): domain Bacteria; kingdom Bacillati; phylum Actinomycetota; class Actinomycetes; order Mycobacteriales; family Nocardiaceae; genus Rhodococcus; species Rhodococcus sp. 05-2254-5. Next base: position 12,557 of record NZ_NOZG01000025.1, read on the forward strand.
CCCCACCGGGCCAACGGCCGGTGCCTCCTCCGGGTCAGCGTCCGGTACCGCCTCCGGGCCAGCGCCCCGGACCGCCTCCTGGGCAGCGTCCGATGCCACCGCAGGGTCGACCGCCGATGCCACCTCCGGGTCAGCGTCCGGTACCGCCTCCGGGCCAGCGCCCCGGGCCCCCTCCTGGGCAGCGTCCGATGCCACCGCAGGGTCGACCGCCGATGCCTCCCGCCGGCCAACGTCCGGGTCCGCCTCCGGGTCAGCGTCCGATGCCACCGCAGGGTCGACCGTCCGGTGACGGTCGCTACGCCGCGGCAGGTGTCACTCGATCGGGATCCGTCCCGCCGCCACACGAACCGAACGATCCATCAGCTAGCTCCTCGGGCAACGAACCGCCCGAGCCCCCCGAAAGAGGTTCCGCCGCGAAAACGAAGAAGAAGTCCAAGTGGCGGGTAGTTCGACGCACGTTGTATGCGTTGGTCGCCTTGGGCCTGATAGTGCCGATTCTGCTGTTCATGGTGGCGTACACGCTGGTGGACGTCCCGCGGCCCGGTGACCTCAGGACCAATCAGGTTGCGACGATCTTCGCCTCCGACGGGTCGAGCGTGCTCGGCAAGGTGGTGCCACCCGAGGGCAACCGAACCGATGTCACGATCGACCAGATTCCGGAGCACGTGCGTAACGCCGTGCTCTCGGCGGAGGATCGCGACTTCTATTCCAATCCCGGGTTCTCGGTGACCGGCTTCGGCCGTGCCCTGCGCGACAACGTTCTCGGACGTGACAGCGCGGGCGGCGGTTCCACGATCACCCAGCAGTACGTCAAGAATGCGGTGGTCGGCTCCGAGCGGACGTTGACGCGAAAGATGCGCGAGCTGGTCATCTCGTCGAAGATGGCTCGCCAATGGTCCAAGGACGACATTCTCGCGGCGTATCTGAACACCATCTATTTCGGTCGTGGCGCTTATGGCATCGCTGCCGCGTCGACGGCGTACTTCGGCAAATCCGTGGATCAGCTCTCGGTCGAGGAAGGCGCAGTACTGGCTGCGACCATCCAGCAGCCGTCCGGACTCGATCCGGAAGTCAACCCCACCGGTGCTCAGTCGCGGTGGAACTACGTGCTCGACGGCATGGTCTCGCAGGGCCAGCTCGATCCGACTCAGCGTGCGGCGATGCAGTATCCGCAGTGGGTCCCCATTTCTCAGGTCGATTCGGGTGATGCCGCCGACGCAGGTCCCAACGGTCTGATCAAGGCGCAGGTACTGCGTGAGTTGTCGGCTGTCGGGGTCAGTGATCAGGATCTGAACACCGAGGGTCTGCAGATCACGACGACGATCGATCCGAGGGCGCAGGCCGCCGCGGTCGAGGCCGTGGACAACAACCTGCAGGGTGAGCCGTCGGAGCTGCGCACGGCGTCGGTGTCGATCGATCCGCGCAGTGGCGCGGTCCGCTCGTACTACGGCGGCGCGGACGGGCGCGGTTTCGACTTCGCGCAGTCCGGGTTGCAGACCGGATCGTCGTTCAAGGTGTTCGGCCTCGCCGCTGCCTTGGACCAGGGCATTCCGCTGTCGAAGATGTACGACAGTTCCTCGCTCGACGTCAACGGCATCCAGATCAGCAACGTCGAGGGCGAATCCTGTGGCACGTGCACCATCGCCGAAGCCCTCAAGCGGTCGCTGAACACGAGCTTCTACCGCATGATGCTGGGCATGGACAACGGCCCGCAGGCGATCGCGGACATGGCACACAAGCTCGGTATCCCGCAGGAGATCGAGGGCGTCGGCCCCACGCTGACCGAGCCCGACAACGCGGGCCCGAACTACGGAATCGTGCTCGGCCAGTACCAGTCGCGGGTGATCGATATGGCCTCGGCCTACGCCACACTGGCAGCCTCCGGCGTCTACCACACCCCGCACTTCGTGCAGAAGGTCGTCACGGCCGACGGCACGGTGTTGCTCGATCGTGCACCCGAGGCCGGTCAGCAGGTCGTCTCGGCGGCGGTGGCCGACAACGTGACGTCGGCGATGCGTCCGATCGCCGGGTACTCCAACGGTCACAACCTCGCGGGTGGTCGTCAATCGGCGGCGAAGACCGGTACCGCGCAGCTCGGTGATACCGGACAGAACAAGGACGCCTGGATGGTCGGGTACACCCCGTCACTGTCGACGGCGGTGTGGGTCGGTACCGAGCAGGGCTTGCCGCTCGAGAACAGTTACGGCGGTCCGATCTACGGATCGGGCATACCGTCGGACATCTGGAAGGCGACGATGGACGGCACGCTCGAGGGCACCTCGAACGAGACGTTCCCGACGCCCGAGGCCATCGCCGGTCAGGCAGGTGTCCCGCAGTACTCGGCACCGGCCGCACCGGTCACGACGGTGGCTCCGTCCGCGCCGCCGCCCGTGACTCTGCCGATCCCGACGGAGATTTCGCCGCCGGTGGTCATCACGCCGCGTCAGGTCGAGATTCTGCCGGGCGTCACCATTCCGCTGCCGGGTCTGGCCCCGGCTCAGCCCGCACAGCCACCGGCAGCACCCGAGCCGGCAGCCCCCGAACCGGCGACTCCCGGCCAGTAGCACCGAACGGTGACGACCGAACCCGAGCGCAAGGGCAGAGCCCTTGCCAGTCCTGGTCGCCTGGACACGGCGAGTGCAACGGACCGTGACGCACCCAGCCGTACCGATCCGATGACCGAGGAACTGTCCTCGGTCATCGGCGGGCCGGTGGGCGCGCACGCTCTGGTCGGTCGGCAACGGTGGTTCACTGCGCTGCGGGTCATCCTGTTGCTCGCTGTGGTCTTTCTCTGCTTCGGCTGGTTCGCCAAGGCAGCGTGCATTCAACAGGCACCGGTGGGTCCGAACGGTGAACTCGGACTCGACTGGAGCGGCAGTCGCCAGTACGTGGCGATGTGCTATTCGGACACCGTGCCGCTCTACGGTGCCGAGCGGCTCGACCAAGGCGCGTTTCCGTACAAGAAGTCCTGGGAAGAAACGAAGGCCGACGGGTCGAGTCAGATCCGGTACATGGAATATCCGGTCATTGCCGGCCTGTACCAGTACGGCTCGATGGTCGTCGGAAAGGCATGGAACTCACTGAGTTTCCTGCCGCAAGCCCTGCCTGTGGTCGTCTACTTCAACGTCGTCGCTCTGGGATTGGCCGTCGCGTGGCTGGTCACCGTGTGGGCGACGGCGATCTCGGCGGGGCGACGCATCTGGGACGCTGCCCTGGTGGCTGCCTCACCGCTGGTGATCGTGCATGGATTCACCAACTTCGACGCTCTCGCAACGGCATTCGCGCTCACCGGTCTGCTGGCCTGGGCCAAGAAGCGGCCCGTACTGGCCGGTGTACTACTCGGCCTCGGCGGCGCCACCAAGCTCTACCCGTTGCTGTTCCTCGGACCGCTGCTGGTGTTGTGCTGGCGGGCGGGCCGCATGCGCGAGTGGGGGCTGACCGCAGCGGCTGCCCTCGGGGCCTGGCTTGCGGTCAATCTTCCACTGGCTCTGCTGTATCCGACGGGGTGGTACGAGTTCTTCCGGCTCAACTCCGAGCGCGGAGCCGACCCCGATTCGCTGTACAACGTCGTCACTTCCTTCACCGGATGGACGGGCTTCGACGGCCCCCTCTATCCGGGGGACAAGCCGATGGTTCTCAACGCAGTCACGCTGCTGCTCTTCGCCGTCGTGTGTGCGCTGATCGCCTACATCGGTACGACGGCTCCGACCCGGCCGAGGCTGGCCCAGTTGGTGTTTCTGGTGGTGGCCGGGTTCCTGCTGACCAACAAGGTGTGGAGTCCCCAGTACTCGTTGTGGCTGGTCCCTCTCGCGGTGCTGGCTCTACCGCATCGTCGAATCCTGTTGGCGTGGATGGCAATCGACGCGTTCGTCTGGTTCCCCCGGATGTACTACTACCTGGGCGTGGACAACAAGGGTCTGCCCGAACAGTGGTTCACCGCCACCGTGGTCGTGCGCGATATCGCAGTGATCAGCTTGTGTGCGTTGATCGTTCGGCAGATCTACCGGCCGTCGGAGGATCTCATTCGAAACGGCAGCGCCGTCGACCCGCTCGGTGGCGTACTCGACGGCGCTGCAGATCGACCCGGTCGGCGTGCAGTCACATATAGCGGCCGAGCTGCTTGACGGCTTCACCGGCGTGCTTGGCCTGGATGCCGTCGCCGATGGCCTGTAGCTTCCATTCACTGCCCTGGCGGTAGACCTTCGCCATCACCAATCCGGTGAACGGCATGCCGCCCTGCAGGGTGAAGCGGGCGAGTTCGGTGTTGGTGGTGTTGTCGACCAGCCGGCAGAACGCATTGGCGACCTGCTCGAACGTCTGGCCGCGGTACGAGGTGACCGTGAAGACGATGCCGGTGACGTGCTGGGGTACCCGCGTCAGATCGACGACGATGACCTCGTCGTCGCCCTCACCCTCGCCGGTCAGGTTGTCTCCCTTGTGCGTGATCGACCCGTCCTTGGCGTTGAGCTGGCCGTAGTACACGACATCGTTGACGTTGCGATCTGCCAGCATGATCGCCGACGCGTCCAGGTCGATGTTCGCGGCACGGCCTCCGCCTCCGAACAGTCCACCCTTCTTCGGTGTCGTCACCGGATCCCAGCCGAGACCCATGCGAATCACCGTCAGGGCCACGCCGCCGTCCTTGCGCAGCGTGACCTTCTGACCCTTGGACAGACTGACGGGCTTGGACTTGGTCAGACTGACTTCCGGAGCCTCGGAGCGAACCGGTGCGGGAGGGGCTGCGGGTGGAGCGGGCGGCGCGGCCGGGGCGGGTGGTATCGAA
>NZ_NOZG01000015.1:0-7967 GCF_002258575.1 Rhodococcus sp. 05-2254-5
CAACCGCCCCAGAAAAACCCTGGGATGGGATACTCCACTCGAGGAGTACAACAAACGACTGCTCGTTGCGACGACCACGTGAACCCGTCACGAAGTTCCGCTCACATAGGGTGTGGTGTGAACGAATTCTGGGACCGCATTTCCGCGGTGAGTCCTGATCCACCCGTGTGGATCGTCCAAGTGGCTGCCCTGGCGGCGCTCGTCATCGTCGTGTTGCCGCAGACCTGGCGGATTGCACGCAACGTGGTGACCATCGCGCACGAGGGTGCGCATCTGTTCGTCGCGTTGATCACCGGGCGTCAGTTGATGGGTCTTCGGCTGCATTCGGATACTTCCGGCGTCGCGATCTCCAAGGGCAAGCCCACCGGTCTCGGTGTCATCGCCATGACTTTTGCGGGCTACGTCGGGCCGTCGCTTCTCGGACTCGGAGCCGCTCTGGTACTGGGTACACAGCGAGCGTCGGCCGTGCTGTGGATCGGCATCATCTCGATTGCGTTGATGCTGTTGATGATTCGAAATATCTACGGACTGCTGTCTCTCGTCACCGTCGGTGGGCTGCTGTTCGTCGTGTCCTGGTGGGGTACCGGGGAACAACAGGTCGCTGCGGCGTACTTCATCACGTTCTTCCTGCTGATCGCCGGTCCGCGCCCCGTTCTCGAACTGCAGAAATCCCGAAGCGCCGGACGGGCGCGGGACTCCGACGCCGATCAACTGGCTCGGCTCACATTCCTGCCCGGCATCGTCTGGGTCGGACTGTTTCTCGTCGTCACCGTCGGCGCACTCGCACTGGGGGCGTGGAGAATCCTGGTTCCGGTGCAGTGACGGCGGCTTGGATGAGGCGCTAGAACACCACCCACAGCAGCGACGCGAGGGCGAAGATAGCCAGTCCCAGTGTCGTTTCCATGACCGTCCAGGTCTTGAGGGTGGTTTTTTCGTCCATGCCGAAGAAGCGGCTGACGAGCCAGAAGCCGGAGTCGTTGACGTGGGAGAGCACGGTGGCTCCGGCGGCCAGTGCGAACACCAACAGCGCGATCTTGAAATTGCTCAGATCGAGCTCGGCGACCTGGACCGAGATCAGCCCGGCGGTGGTGGTCAAGGCGACGGTGGCCGAACCCTGCGCCACGCGTAGCGCGGTGGCGATCAGGAAGGCCTGCAACAGGATCGGCAGTCCGAGATCGGACAACGAGGCGGTCAGAGACTGGCCGATGCCACTGGCCCGAAGTACTCCGCCGAACATGCCGCCGGCACCGGTGATCAGGATGATCGAGCAGATCGGACCGAGGGCCTGGTCCATGTACTTGGCACCGTCGGCGACGGGGAATCGTCCGGGCGCGAGGATGAACAGGGCCAACAGCAAGGTGATGAGCAGCGCGATGGGCGTCTGCCCGATGAGAGTCAGGGCCGCTGCCCAGGTCTCGTCTCCGGTCAGCACACCCGAGGTGGTCAGAGTGTTGACCACGGTGTTGAGCGAGATCAGTACGAGCGGTGTCAACAGAATGAACAGCACCGCACCGAACTTGGGGGCCGGGTCGCGGAGGCCGGCCATCTCTTTGTCGTGTTCTTCGGAGTTGGCTGCGCCGTCGGCGAAGAGGTCGGCAGGCGCGGTGACGAATCGTTTGCCGAGCTGGGTACCGACCAGGTAGGAGCCGACGAACCAGGAGACGACTGCGACGGGGACGCCGACGAGAAGCACCGAACCGATATCTCCGCCGAGGAGTTCCGTGGCGGCGACGGGACCGGGGTGCGGGGGAACGATGGCGTGCATCGCGGCGAACGCGCCTGCGGTCGGCAGTGCGTACAGCAGCACCGACCCGCCGAAACGCCTGGCAACTGTGAAGATGATCGGTAGGAAGACGACGAGTCCGGCGTCGAAGAAGATGGGGAAGCCGAAGATCAGCGCGGCGACACCGAGGGCGAGCGGTGCGCGCTTGGCTCCGAATCGGTTGATCAGAGTATCGGCCAATACTTGAGCGCCACCGGTGATTTCGAGCAGTCGGCCGACCATCACGCCCAGGGCGACGAGTAGAGCGACCGAACCGAGGGTGGAACTGAAGCCCGAGAGCAATGCCGACGGCACGTCTGCCAGTGGGATCCCCGCTGCGACGGCGGTGACGGCGCTGACCAGAACCAGCGAGACGAAGGCGTGCAGTTTCACCTTCATGATCAGGAACAGCAGAACTGCGACGGCTGCTGCGGCGATCAGGAGTAGGGGAGTCGTCCCGTACGCCGGTTCGATCGGATCCATCTGTGTACCTCGTTCACTCGGCTGGAGATTCGACCATAACGGACAGCTCAGTGCCCGCGCGGGGATACCGAGCACGGCCGTCGGACCTGGAGTTCGTGGTGGAGTACCGTGCGAGTATGAGTGATGGGGATCACGTAGTGGGTGGGGACAGCTCCGACAAGCCTTCGAAGGACGCTCTACGCGAGCAAGCGCAGCGCTATGCCGCAGCGGCCCGGCTGAAGATGAAGGAGCGACGCGCGAAGGCGTCGGGTGGCCTCGGGTCCGTGGTCGCCGACCGCGCAGGAGATTGGGATCTCGACGATCAGAACACCGTGGCGATGGACCGTCAGCAGAAGCTCTGGAACGGGGTCATGGATCGCTACTTCCGAATGGAGATCGATGGGTGGGAGACGATTCCCGAGTCGCCGGTTCTCGTCGTCGGAGTGCATTCGGGTGCGCCGTTCGTGTGGGACGCGTGGACGGTGGGTGCGCAGTGGTGGCGACACTTCGGCGACAAGCGCATCCTGCACGGCACTGCGCACGACGCGCTGATGGCATTTCCGTTGATCGGCAAAGTCTTTCGGTCCATGGGAGTGTTACCGGCGGCTCCGGACTCGATGTCGACGGCGTTGGCCGAGGGCCGAGACGTGATCGTGTGGCCCGGTGGTGAGGTCGATTCGCTGCGGCCGTGGAGCAAGCGTGACGAGGCGACACTGGGTGGTCGAACCGGTTTCGTCAAGCTTGCGATCCGGATGGGTGTGCCCATCGTGCCGGTGGCGACCGTGGGCGGCGCCGACGCCATGCCGGTGCTCATTCGAGGCGACAAGCTCGCAAAAGCGCTCGGACTGGACAGGTTTGCGCGCCTGAAGGTCTTTCCCATCGCCATCTCGCTGCCGTGGATCATCGCGCCTGCCGCGCTGCCGCAGATTCCGTTGCCCGCCAAGATCCGAACCCGGTTCATGCCTCCGGTCGAGCTGGACCACGATCCGTCGCGCTGTGACGACGAGGCCTACGTCGACGCGAAATACGACGAGGTCCGCGCCAGTATTCAGGCCGGCATGGACGAGCTCGCCAGCAAGCGCAAGTTCCCGGTGTTCGGCTAGTTCGCTCGCGCCGGGCATCGCGGACCGTAGCTGACCGCGATCGTTTCTAGCGTCTCCTCTCGTACGGATTCACCGATACGACGAGGGGCGCACGAGATGATCGAAACATCGGGATTGACCAAGACTTTTCGGCAGGGCAAGAAGACCGTGGAGGCGGTGCGCGGCATCGATCTGACGATCGGTGAGGGAGAACTGGTCGCTCTCCTCGGCCCCAACGGTGCGGGCAAGTCGACCACGCTGCGAATGCTGACCACACTGCTGGCACCGACGTCGGGTTCGGCCCGGATCGCAGGGTTCGACGTGGGCAGGGACCGGGACAGTGTCCGGCGCAGTCTCGGCTACGTGGGGCAGGGAAACGGCGCGGGACACAACCAGCGCGTGCGAGACGAACTCGTCGTGCAAGGCCTGTGCTACGGCATGACTCGTCAGCGATCACGAACTCGCGCAGACGAATTGATCGACGCACTCGAGCTCGGCGAACTGCGCTCGCGCACCGTCTCGACGCTCTCCGGCGGACAGCGTCGCCGACTCGATATTGCCCTGGGGCTGGTGCATCGACCGGCGCTGCTGTTCCTCGACGAGCCGACCACCGGAATGGACCCGCAGAGTCGGGCCAACCTGTGGGATCACATCCTCCGGCTGCGACGCGAGATGGGCACGACCATCGTTCTGACCACCCACTACCTCGACGAGGCCGATTCGATGGCCGAGCGGGTCATCGTCGTCGACCACGGAACCGTCATCGCCGACGACACCGCCGCGTCGCTGAAATCGGAACTGGCAGGCGATCTGATCGTTCTCACCGTGTCCGACGCGTCGGCGCTTCTTCCGCTTCTCGACGGCATCGACGGCATCAGAGACGTCACGAGATCGGGTTCGCGGCTGAACCTGCGTGTCGGACGCGCCGAAGTCGTTCTCCCGGAGGTGCTGCGGCGGAGCGAGTTACACGGTATCCGCGTCCATACTGCGGACATGACCCGACCGACTCTCGACGACGTGTTCCTCGGACTGACCGGCCGTAGTCTTCGAGAAAGTGCCGCAGCGCTCGACAACGCGAGCGTGGCAGGAGAACTGCGATGAACGTTCTCTCCGGAAGCACTCTGGTGATGGGTCGGGAATTGCGGCCGATGGTGCGCGATCCGTTCACCGTCATCTTCAGTCTCGTCCAACCGCTGATCCTGCTCGCTCTGTTCGGCCCACTGCTCACCGATGTCCCAGGTCTCGGCGACGGAAGTGTCTGGGACTGGTTCGTGCCGGGTGTTCTCGCGATGATCACCATCTTCGGCACCTCCATGACGGGCTCGAATCTGCTGGCCGAGTTGCAGCAGGGTTCTCACGAGCGAATGTTGGTGACCCCGTTGCCGCGATCTGCCCTGCTCGTCGGGCGGGCGTTCAAAGAAATGGTGCCGCTCGCTGCGCAGGCCGTGTTGATCGTTCTGGTCGCATTGCCGCTGGGGTTGTCCGTGAATCCGATCGGTGCCGCGGTGGGAATCGTGCTGCTCGGGGTGTTCGGCGTCGGGCTCGGCGCACTGTCCTACGCGTTGGCTTTGGCTGTGCGGGGCCAGGATTGGGTGTTCTGGTCCATTCAGCAGACGTTGATGTTCCCGCTGCTCATCCTCTCCGGCACGATGTTGCCGCTGACGGCCGCACCGGGGTGGATGCAGTTCCTGGTGAACATCAACCCGCTCGGATATCTCGTCGACGCCGAACGTGCACTGTTCGCCGGAGACTTCGCGAGTTCGACGGTGATGGCAGGTGTCGTCGCAGCCGCGGCCACTGCGGCGGTCGGACTTGCCGTCGGGATCCGGGCAATGGGTTCCTCGCGGGTGTGAGGCTAAGCTCGCGTCATGGAGCGGCCTGCGGTAATTCTCGAGAACGACGAGACGGTGTACGACTTCTATCTGCGGCATCAGCAGAATCGTCAGGTTGCGAGGCTGGCGTACGCCGCCCTCGCCCGACGCTTCCGCCCGCGGGTGTCGTACTCCGACGGTGCCCGGGAGGAGCTGCGGCGTCTGGTGTACGACAACACGCGTCTGCTCATCGCGGTCAATCACCTCACCGAGAGTGATCCCTACACCCTCGCAGCGGCGGCCTGGGCGTCGCCGCTGCGTCCGGTGATCGGGCGCACCAGAGTGCTCGCGAAGGACGAATTGTTCCAGGACCCCAAGCAGCGCAAGCGAATCGACATGATGGGTGGCATTCCCGTCTTTCGCGGCAAGAATCACGGGATGCGGGCAGTCAGCGCGGCAGGCAACCGCATGATGGACATCAGTGCCGAAAGAATGAAGCGCGGCGACGACCTCGCGGTGTTCCCGGAAGGCACCTGCAACCTCGAGGATCCGACCACGGTGCAACACGTCGGCAGCGGAATCGGCCACATCGCGATGCGGGCCCGCAAACTCGGCGTCGAACCGACGTTGATCTGTATCGGACTGAGTTACGGCCCCGGCTCGGCAAAAGTGAAGCAGGCGAGCGTCTACTTCGATACGCCCATCACCGATCTGCCCCAGAAACCGATCGACATCACCCGCGTGGTGGCAGAGGGAATGCAGAAAGCACTCGACGGAGCGGTGGCTGCGTACTGACTGCGCCGCCGGGGTTGGTAGAAACAGATGACAGGTAATTCGATTCGGCGTTGTGTCAGGAGATATTCGTGAGCGATCAGATCAAGACGGCCATCGTCACCGGTAGTGCCCGGGGTATCGGTGCAGCAGTGGCCAAACGACTGGCCAAGGACGGTTTCGGTGTCGCGGTGGTCGACCTCGACGAGGCCGCGTGCAGCGACACCGTCGGCGCGATCGAGGCCGCAGGTGGCCAGGCCGTGGCCATCGGCGCAAACGTGGCCGACGAGGAGTCGGTGCAGACTGCAGTCGACCGCATCGCGAGCGAGTTCGGTGCACCGACCGTACTGATCAACAACGCTGGCATCACCCGCGACAACCTGCTGTTCAAGATGACGGTGCAGGACTGGGATTCCGTGCTCGGCGTACACCTGCGCGGCTCGTTTCTGATGACGCGTGCAGTGCAGAAGCACATGATCGACGCCAAGTGGGGTCGCATCGTCAACCTGTCGAGCACCTCGGCCCTCGGCAACCGCGGTCAGGCGAACTACTCCGCGGCCAAGGCCGGCATGCAGGGATTCACCAAGACTCTCGCCATCGAGCTCGGCAAGTTCGGTGTCACCGCCAACGCCATCGCCCCCGGATTCATCGAAACCGAGATGACGGCAGCCACCGCCGAGCGAGTCGGAATGTCGTTCGACGACTTCAAAGCGGCTGCGGCGTCGCAGATTCCGGTGAACCGCGTCGGACATCCCGACGACATCGCCCACCTGGCGTCGTTCTTCGTCAGTGAGGGTGCCGGCTTCATCTCGGGTCAGGTCGTCTACGCAGCCGGTGGCCCGAAGGACTGACGTTTCCCGCATGCGTGAATGGACCATTCACGAGCCCGGACGGGTGTGAATGGTCCATTCACGCAGAGCGCGAAGGCGACTACGGCGTCGGCATTCCTCCGTTGACGTTGAGGGTGTCTCCGGTGACGTATCCCGATTCCGCTGAGGACAGGTACACGTACGCGCCGGCGATCTCGGCCGGCTGACCGGCCCGGCCCAGTGGGGTTTCCTTGCCGAATTCCGGCAGTGCCGACGTCGGCTGCCCGCCCGCGGCCTGCAGCGGAGTCCAGAACGGACCGGGCGCAACGACATTGACGCGAATTCCCTTCGGTGCCAACTGCTGCGCGAGTGCCTTGCTGATGGTGTTGATGGCCATCTTCGTCGTCGCGTAGTCCACCAGACCGGGCGAGGGCGTGTACGCCTGGATGGAGCTGGTGTTCACGATCGTCGAGCCGGCAGGCATGTGCGGCACGGCTTCCTGAATGATCCAGAACAGTGCGTACACATTGGTTTTGAAGGTCTGGTCGAACTGCTCCGACGTGAGATCCGCCAGATCCTCGACGAACTGTTGCTTGCCTGCAACGTTGATCAACAGGTCCAGGCCGCCGAGCTCGTCGACGGCGGTATGCACGAGGGCACGCGCAGCTTTCTCGTCGGTGAGATCTGCCGGTGCCAGGACGGCGGTGCGACCGGCGTCGCGAACCAGCTGGGCGACATCCTGCGCGTCCTTCTCCTCCGACGGCAGATAGTTCAGGACTACGTCGGCACCCTCGCGGGCAATGGCGATGGCTGCAGCACGGCCGATGCCGGAGTCGGCACCGGTGATCAGGGCCTTACGGCCGGTCAGCCGTCCGGACCCGCGGTACGTCTGCTCGCCGTGGTCGGCCAGGGGTTGTAGATCGGCAGCGAGACCGGGCGGATCCTGGTGCTGCTCAGGGAATCCGTCCTGGCGGTACTGCGTGACGGGATTGGTGAAGGTGTACTGATCACTCACGATGGGGTCGTCTCCGAACCTGGTATTCATTGCGTGGGGAACCTGCTGCTCGATTCCGTCTCCACGCCGAATGCCCAGAGTCGCCCGCAAACAAACTGAGCCGGGTCTCTCCCCGGCTCACGCCATCCCCGCCAACGGATGAATGCGGCATTCAGCTGCACTGGACCCCGTGGGTTGGACCGGTTAATGGAAATCCTAGGCTGCGAGGGCCTGGGCTCGGTATTGCACCGGGCTCAGGCCGTCGAGTCGTAGCGA
>NZ_NOZG01000009.1:0-3494 GCF_002258575.1 Rhodococcus sp. 05-2254-5
GTGTTCGGCGGTGTCCTACTCTCCCACACCCTGTCGAGTGCAGTACCATCGGCGCTGGAGGGCTTAGCTTCCGGGTTCGGAATGGGACCGGGCGTTTCCCCTCCGCTATGGCCGCCGTAACTCTGCGAAACAGTGTCACGAGCGAACCTGTCACCCACACACGTGTGGGTAGCGGATTCGTGTATTCGGTTGTGTTACTGAACAACTACTCGTGTGTTGTTTCAGATATTGCACAGTGGACGCGTAGCTTCTTTGTGGTAAGTCCTCGGCCTATTAGTACCAGTCACCTGCATACATTGCTGTACTTCCAGTTCTGGCCTATCAACCCGGTGGTCTGCCGGGGGCCTTACCCCCTCGAGGGGGTGAGAAACCTCATCTTGGAACAGGCTTCCCGCTTAGATGCTTTCAGCGGTTATCCCTTCCGAACGTAGCCAACCAGCGGTGCTCCTGGTGGAACAACTGGCACACCAGAGGTTCGTCCGTCCCGGTCCTCTCGTACTAGGGACAGCCTTCCTCAAGTTTCTTACGCGCGCGGCGGATAGAGACCGAACTGTCTCACGACGTTCTAAACCCAGCTCGCGTGCCGCTTTAATGGGCGAACAGCCCAACCCTTGGGACCTACTCCAGCCCCAGGATGCGACGAGCCGACATCGAGGTGCCAAACCATCCCGTCGATATGGACTCTTGGGGAAGATCAGCCTGTTATCCCCGGGGTACCTTTTATCCGTTGAGCGACACCGCTTCCACTTGCCGGTGCCGGATCACTAGTCCCGACTTTCGTCCCTGCTCGACTTGTCAGTCTCACAGTCAAGCTCCCTTGTGCACTTGCACTCGACACCTGATTGCCAACCAGGCTGAGGGAACCTTTGGGCGCCTCCGTTACATTTTAGGAGGCAACCGCCCCAGTTAAACTACCCACCAGGCACTGTCCCTGAACCAGATCATGGTCCGAGGTTGAGGTATCCAATACGATCAGAGTGGTATTTCAACAACGACTCCACAGTAACTGGCGTCACCGCTTCACAGTCTCCCACCTATCCTACACAAACCGAACCGAACACCAATACCAAGCTGTAGTGAAGGTCCCGGGGTCTTTTCGTCCTGCCGCGCGTAACGAGCATCTTTACTCGTAATGCAATTTCGCCGAGTCTATGGTTGAGACAGCTGAGAAGTCGTTACGCCATTCGTGCAGGTCGGAACTTACCCGACAAGGAATTTCGCTACCTTAGGATGGTTATAGTTACCACCGCCGTTTACTGGGGCTTAAATTCTCAGCTTCGCCATTACTGGCTAACCGGTCCTCTTAACCTTCCAGCACCGGGCAGGCGTCAGTCCGTATACATCGTCTTACGACTTCGCACGGACCTGTGTTTTTAGTAAACAGTCGCTTCTCACTGGTCTCTGCGGCCCACACCAGCTCAGGAAGCAAGTTCCATCACCGGCAGGGGCCCCCCTTCTCCCGAAGTTACGGGGGCATTTTGCCGAGTTCCTTAACCATAGTTATCTCGATCGCCTTAGTATTCTCTACCTGACCACCTGTGTCGGTTTGGGGTACGGGCCGTGTAACAACTCACTAGAGGCTTTTCTCGGCAGCATAGGATCACTGAATTCGCCTCAATCGGCTACGCATCACCTCTCAGGCTTCATGAACGGCGGATTTGCCTACCGTTCGCCCTACAGGCTTACACCAGTACAACCACTGACTGGCCCAGCTACCTTCCTGCGTCACCCCATCGCTTGGCTACTACCAGATCAGGTCCCACGCATCCACCACACGCCTCACTCTCGAAAGAGATCGGTCATATGGATTCAGGGTGGTTAGTGTCACTGATTCACCATGGGCGCGGTTACACGGGTACGGGAATATCAACCCGTTGTCCATCGGCTACGCCTGTCGGCCTCGTCTTAGGTCCCGACTCACCCTGGGCGGATTAACCTGGCCCAGGAACCCTTGGTCATTCGGCGGACGAGTTTCTCACTCGTCTTTCGCTACTCATGCCTGCATTCTCACTCGCGCAGCCTCCACACCTGGATCACTCCGATGCTTCCATGGCTGCACGACGCTCCCCTACCCACCCACACACCTGCACACAGATCCGCAGACCTGAATGGGGCTATTGTGTGAGTGCCGCAGCTTCGGTGGTGTACTTGAGCCCCGCTACATTGTCGGCGCAGGATCACTTGACCAGTGAGCTATTACGCACTCTTTCAAGGGTGGCTGCTTCTAAGCCAACCTCCTGGTTGTCTTCGCGACCCCACATCCTTTTCCACTTAGTACACGCTTAGGGACCTTAGCTGGCGATCTGGGCTGTTTCCCTCTCGACTACGAACCTTATCGCCCGCAGTCTCACTGCCACGCTCTCACTCACCGGCATTCGGAGTTTGGCTGATTTCGGTAAGCTTGTAGGCCCCCTAGACCATCCAGTAGCTCTACCTCCGGTGAGAAACACGTGACGCTGCACCTAAATGCATTTCGGGGAGAACCAGCTATCACGGAGTTTGATTGGCCTTTCACCCCTACCCACAACTCATCCCCTCAGTTTTCAACCTAAGTGGGTTCGGTCCTCCACGACGTCTTACCGTCGCTTCAACCTGGCCATGGGTAGATCACTCCGCTTCGGGTCTAGAACACGCCACTACACACCTCACGGTGATACGCCCTATTCGGACTCGCTTTCGCTACGGCTACCCCACACGGGTTAACCTCGCGACATGCCACTAACTCGCAGGCTCATTCTTCAAAAGGCACGCCATCACCAGCCATGACAAGTCATGCACCGGCTTTGACGGATTGTAAGCGCACGGTTTCAGGTACTATTTCACTCCCCTCCCGGGGTACTTTTCACCTTTCCCTCACGGTACTAGTCCGCTATCGGTCACCAGGGAGTATTCAGGCTTATCGGGTGGTCCCGACAGATTCACAGCAGATTTCACGGGCCCGCTGCTACTTGGGTATCCACAACGACAGTTGCAATGTTTTCGTCTACGGGACTCTCACCCTCTACGACAGGCCGTTCCAGACCACTTCGACTAACACCACAATTTCTCACTGTCGGCCGATCCGGCAGAATCGACAATGCAAACCCCACAACCCTCCATACGCAACCCCTGCCGGGTATCACACGCACAAAGTTTGGCCTCATCCGCTTTCGCTCGCCACTACTCACGGAATCACTATTGTTTTCTCTTCCTGTGGGTACTGAGATGTTTCACTTCCCCACGTTCCCTCCACACACCCTATATATTCAGATGCGGGTAACACGACATCACTCGTGCTGGGTTTCCCCATTCGGACACCCTCGGATCACAGCTCGGTTGACAGCTCCCCGAGGCTTATCGCAGCCTCCTACGTCCTTCATCGGCTCCTGGTGCCAAGGCATCCACCGTACGCTCTTCATTACTTACAACAAAGATGCTCGCGTCCACTGTGCAATTCTCAAACAACACACACAACCCAGACTCACAGCAGCACCAGCCACTTCCCGAAAGAAACG
>NZ_NOZG01000017.1:0-2535 GCF_002258575.1 Rhodococcus sp. 05-2254-5
CCGCAAACCGGAATCCAACACAAACAACGCATCACCCGGCACCGGCGTACCGATAGGAGCTCCATGACCAGGCTTCATGGGCGCACTCATAGAGGCGTAGAACGTCTCTGTCTCCCCGTAGCCATTGATCATTTCTCGGCCTGAAGCCCACCGATCGACAAGTTCGGGCGAGCATGCCTCACCCCCCACAAAAATGGTCCTTACTTGATCTATTCCCTCGGGCGAGAGCATCTCGAGTGCGGACGGGGTCTGGTTGACGGTGGTGACCTGCTCGTCTACCAGGATTCGGTGAAAGTCCGTTGCGGAGCGGGCGGCATGCTCAGGGATGATCACCAAGCGGCCGCCGTGCAGCAGAGCGCCCCACATCTCCCACACCGACACATCGAACGAGTACGAATGGAACATCGACCACACCTGATCTGGGGAATGTTTGAAAGCATGTTCCGAAGCTGCGTAGGTCTGGGTGACGTTCGTTTGTGTGATGCCGACGCCTTTGGGTGTGCCTGTCGTTCCTGAGGTGTAGATGATGTACGCGAGGAGGTCAGCATTCGGCACCGGCAACGTCGTCGTCGGCTGTTCAGCGACCTTGGGATCCTCGACATCTATCAGTGGGACCCCGGACTTACTGACGCGACCAGCGAGGCTCACCGTGGTCAAAATCGCGGCCGGCGCAGCGTCTTGTAGAACGAATGCCAGGCGCTCGTCAGGGGTGTTGATGTCGATCGGCAAGTAAGCAGAACCCAGCTTCAGCACCGAAAGTATGGCTATCACAGTGTGTTCCGAACGTGGCAGCAACAGTGCAACAACGTCCTCTACTCCCACCCCACGCCCAGCCAACAAATGAGCCAACTGCGTCGATGTGTCGTCCAACTCCTGATACGTCCACGACCGACCCTCGAACACCACCGCTATGACGTCCGGCCGCACCCTCACCTGCTCGGCGAACAACTCCGGAATCGCGGGGTCCACGATCGATTCATTTAGCACTGACCGCGCTCCGAGGGCGTCCAGCTGCGTCAGTTCTCTCTCGTCAAGCAAGTCGATTGACGCCACCGAGCGGTCCGTGCCGGCGAGCATCGTCGTGAGCACCCGCTGCCAGCGGGTAACAAGTTGTTTTACAGTTTCGGCGTCATAGACGTCGGTGCGGTACTCGACCAGACCCCCAATGCCTATGGGACGGCCGGAGTTGTCGAACCGCTCACGCAGGCTGAAAGTCAAGTCCATTCGAGCGGTCAAGGTGTCCGTGCGCTGCGGGGAAATGTCGAGACCTGGCAGAGACAGATCGGGCAGGGTGACGTTTTGCCAGGCGAACAGGATTTGGATCAACGGATGGTGAGCCTGCGTACGGACCGGATTGAGGCGCTCGACAAGCGCATCGAACGGCACATCTTGGTTCGCGAACGCGTCCAGGCTCCGCTCCCGTACCTCCTCCAACAAATCACCGAAGTTCATCTCGGCTGAAACCCGCGTACGCAACACCAGCGTGTTGACGAAAAACCCGACCATGCCGTCAAACTCGGTTCGCCCCCGCCCCGCCGTCGGCACCCCGAACGCCACATCCGCGCTCCCGCTCAAACGCGCCAACAGCACCGAAAGCGCCGCCGACATCACCATGAACGTCGTCGCATTGCGTTCCCGCGCCACAACCCGCACGAGTTCCTGCAGTTCGGCGGGCCATTCGACGACGACTTGGCCGCCCTGATGGTTGGCGACGGCGGGGTAAGGCCGGTCCGTGGGAAGCTCCAGCAGTCCCGCGTATCCAGCGAGGTTCCGCTCCCAGAAAACTGTTTGTCGACCAGATCGGGTATTAGGATCGTCGGCCTCGCCGAGGAGCTTGTGCTGCCAGATTGTGAAGTCGGCGTACTGAACGGGCAACGGCTCCCAGCCTGGCTCCGTCCGGGTGGTGCGGGCCTGATATGCGGTAGTCAGGTCGCGAACCAGCGGCGAGAGAGATGATCCGTCGGCGGCGATGTGGTGCATTGCCAGGGCCAGATGGTGTTCCGTGGTCGAGACTGCGAAAAGCCTTGCACGAAAGGGAATCTCGGTTTCTAAGTCGAAGGCGTGGCGGGTGACAATACCGACCGCCTCATCCAACTGTTGATCGGTCCAGTTGGTGGCGTCGATGACTTTGCAGGCGACAAGCCCTTCAGAGGCATCGAGAATGCACTGCTCGGGCACGCCAGCCGTAGCGGGAAACACTGTGCGAACACTCTCGTGCCGGGCTACGACATCGGCAACCGCCAGGGTCAGCGCGTCGACGTCGAGTAGACCGATTAGGCGTAGTACCAGAGGGATGTTGTATGTCGCCGATGGTCCCTCTAGCTGATGGATGAACCACAACCGACGCTGGGCGAACGACAGCGGCAACTGGGCCGGACGCGCATATGGCTCCCAGATTTGCCTGGTGCCCGACTGTCCTCCACCCACCACACGAGCCAGGCCCGCTACGGTGGGGGCTTCCATGAGTGCACGGACGCTGATTTCACAGTCGAAGGTTTCCTGCACGGCGGCTACGACACGCATCGCAGAGAGCGA